>DTRM01000137.1:5907-21690 GCA_012965975.1 Chromatiaceae bacterium
GCGTGAGGCAGCGCGGTTGTTGCAGGTATCGACGACAGACATCGAGCAGGATCGATTTCAGGCCGCACGCGACTTGCAGTCACGCTACGGTGGAGCGGTGGTGTTGAAGGGCGCGGGTACGGTGGTGGCGAGTAGCAATGGCCGTCTCGCGGTGTGCAGTGACGGTAATCCGGGAATGGCAACCGCGGGTATGGGGGATGTCCTCAGTGGTGTGATCGGCGCGCTACTCGCACAGGGTTTGAGTCTGGATGAGGCCGCGGATGCCGGTGTGACCGTGCATGCCAACGCGGCCGATCGCGCAGTGACCCTAGGTCAACGAGGTTTGATTGCCAGTGATTTGTTTCCGCATCTGCGGACGCTGGTCAACCCATGAGCGAATCGACAACCGTGTCTATAGCCGTGACCGACGATGCGGCGATGCGTGCACTGGGTGCGCAGTTGGGGCGGCACTGTCCGATCGGTGGTTGCGTGTATCTGGTGGGGGAGTTGGGTGCGGGCAAGACCACCCTAGTCCGCGGCTTAATACAGTCGCTGGGGTATAACGGCGCGGTCAAGAGCCCGACCTTCACGATTATGGAGCCCTACGATCTGGGTGATCGTGAGATCTATCATCTCGATCTGTATCGCCTTGCCGATCCCGAAGAGCTTGAATATTTGGGGATTCGAGATTATCTCGGTGACACCGCGTTGCTGTTGGTCGAGTGGCCAAACCTCGGCGCTGGGGTGGTCCCCGATCCCGATTTACGGGTCGAGATCGCCTACGATGGTGCCGCACGACGGGTTGATCTGGTCGCGGTGACTGAGGCCGGCCACGCTGCGGTCAGGCAGTTTTCCTAGTCTTTACCATAGATAAGTTCTGTATCTAGCGGATTTTAATAAAAAAACTTGAAATTTCCTCCGGGCTCTTCTATAAATAGCAAGAAATGGGCAGCTGCGATATTGACGCAGCGGTGACGAGGGGCCATGACGTGATGTGGCGACGTTGGGTATTCTTCTTGGTGTTGTGTACTGGTATTGGCTCGGCCATGGCGGCGAGTCTGGATCAGCTGCGCGTGGGCAAAGCCGGCAGTGGTACCCGCTTGGTGTTTGATTTGTCGGACACCGTGCAGCACAAGGTGTTTACGCTGGCGGGTCCCGATCGCCTGGTGATTGATCTGTCCCAAACCCGTTTGCGTGCGTCCTTGCCCAAGGTTGCCGATAGCAATCCATTGATCAAGAACGTTCGTAGTGGTACTCGCAAGGGCCACGATCTTCGTGTGGTCGTTGATTTGAAAACCGCTGTTCGTCCCCGTAGTTTTTTCCTCAAGGCCGACGCCAGTTATGACTACCCGCGACTGGTTGTCGATATCCATGATCGTAATGTTGCCGATGCCGCGCAAGTGCCCGTGATCAAAAAAGCGGCTGAGGATATCAAGCAACGCAACATCGTAATTGCGATTGATGCCGGACATGGTGGTAACGACCCAGGTGCGCGGGGTGGACGCGGTACTCAGGAAAAATACGTGGTGCTGGATGTTGCCCGCCGGCTGAAAACCATCATTGATGGTGAGTCGGGTATGGAAGCGGTGTTAACGCGTGACGGTGATTATTATCTTGGCTTGCGCGAACGCATGGCCAAGGCCAGAGAGGCCAAGGCCGATTTGTTTATCTCCATTCATGCCGATGCATTTCGTGATTCGAGGGTACGAGGTTCTTCTGTTTATACCCTGTCCGAGCGCGGTGCCTCCAGTGAGGCGGCGCGGTGGCTCGCCGAGCATGAAAATGGCAAGGAGTTGGGTGGCGTGAGTCTGGAAGACAAGGACAAGACCTTGGCATCGGTATTGATGGACTTGTCGCAGTCGGCGACGACCGAGGCCAGTATGGATGTTGCCAATCAGGTGCTGCGTTCGTTGAAAAAGGTGGGCAAGACGCATAAACCCACCGTCCAGCAGGCCGGTTTTGTGGTGCTGAAGTCTCCGGATATCCCTTCTATTCTGGTTGAGACCGCCTTCATCTCTAACCCATCGGAAGAAAGTCGCTTGCGCACCCCCAAGCATCAGCAAAAAATGGCCGAGGCGATCTTCCGGGGTGTTCGAGGCCACTTTCGCAAGAGTCCACCGCCCGGTACGCGTTGGGCTATGCGTACTCACGTCATCGAAAATGGCGACACCTTATCCCACTTGGCCACTCGGTATCACATCAGCGTCGCTGAGATCCGCGATATCAACGGTCTCACTAGCGATCGTATTCGTACGGGTCAGAAAATCCGAATTCCCGGTAGTTAGACGATTTCAGGTATAGTTTGCCTGTCGGAGCGGGCTCGCCCGCGAACCAGATTTTCCATCGGTTTCTCAGGTTCACGGGCAAGCCCGCTTCTACCACGAAATAATATTCCCCCTTTGGAGTGAACAAATGCGTATCAGAATTTTGGCTGCCGTGGTGGTAGCCATGACAGCGTTTGCTGTGGGCTCGGCAATAGCGGATGACGACAAGTCAGATTCACCCTGGACGATGAGCGCCGAACTGGGTTTTGTTGTTACCGGCGGTAATACCGACACCACATCGCTGAATGGCAAGTTTAATGTGACCTACGAAGAGGTTTGGTGGCGCCACAGCGGCCAGCTTGAAGTTTTGAGCACCTCAACGGATAACGTGACCTCGTCCGAACACTATCAGGCGCAGGCGAAATCAGACTATAAGCTCAACGAGTATGACTATGTGTTTGGTCTGGTAAACCTCGACAAGGATCGTTTCAGCGGCTTTGAATATCAGCACACTGTTTCTGGCGGTTATGGTCGACGCGTGATGGATACCGACGACATGCAACTGGATCTGGAAATCGGTGCCGGCGTTCGCTTCACCGAACCCGAAGGTGGTGAGTTGGGTGAGGAAGGCCTGATTCGTCTGGCAGGAAAGTATGCGTGGGAGATTACCGACTATTCCAACTTCACCCAGGATTTGACAGTTGATATTGGTGAGGTACTGACGGTGACCAAGTCAGTCAGTTCGGTGCGGGCAGATATCAATTCAACCTTGGCGATGAAGTTTTCGGTGACACTAAAGAATAATTCAGAAGTCCCGGTTGGTAGCAAAAAAACCGATACCGAAACCACACTGAATCTGGTTTACACGTTCCAGTAGGTAACGTCGATTGCCCCTTGTCACGGCAGGGGCCTGCGCCGGGATGACGAGTAGCTCTAAGGAAATCGCTAAAACAATTCCACCACCGAGTCATATTTAAGCGCGCAGCCTGTTAACATGGCCGCATGCGCATTCAGACCCTTTCTCCTGCATTAGTGAACCAGATAGCCGCCGGCGAGGTGGTTGAGCGTCCCGCTTCTGTGGTCAAGGAATTGCTCGAAAACAGCCTCGATGCCGATGCGACCAATATCGTGATCGACATCGAGCAGGGCGGTACGCGGTTGATTCGGGTGCGTGATAATGGTCATGGCATCGTGCCGGACGATCTGCCTCTGGCATTGTCCCAGCATGCGACCAGCAAGATTTTCGAGCCAGACGATTTAGAACGAATCACCAGTCTTGGCTTTCGCGGCGAGGCGCTGCCGAGTATTGGTTCTATTTCACGTTTGGTGTTGAGTTCAAAGGCTCGTGGAGAGGATGCGGGTTGGTCGATGAAGGTCGATGGAATCAATCCGGCATCGGACGTTCATCCGGTGGCGCATAATCAGGGTACCACCGTTGAAGTGCGGGATCTGTTTTATAACACGCCGGCGCGACGTAAATTCTTGCGCACCGAAAAGACCGAATACAGTCACCTTGAGGCGGTGGTAAAACGTGTCGCCTTGAGTCGCTATGAGGTGGGTATTGAGCTTAGCCATAACCAACGCAGCATACTCAAGCTGTTACCCGCGGTGGATCAGGTATCCAGAGAACGCAGGATTGCCGCATTGTGTGGCAACGCCTTTATCGACAGCGCATTTTCGATTGAACACGAGGCCGCGGGGTTGCGCTTGTGGGGCTGGGTGGCACGTCCGACGTTTTCGCGCAGTCAGGCTGACATGCAGTATTTCTTTGTGAACGGCCGGATGGTGCGCGACAAGCTGTTGAGTCATGCCGTTCGACAGGCCTACGCCGACGTTCTCTATCACGGTCGACAGGCGGCGTTTGTGTTGTATCTCGAACTGGACCCCAAGCGCGTTGACGTCAACGCGCACCCGGCCAAGCACGAGGTACGCTTTCGTGACGGCTCGCTGGTGCATGACTTTCTGTATCGCACCCTGCATCAGGCCTTGGCCGATCAGCGCCCAGCCGATCAGTTAAGCGCCTCCCCGAGACCATCCATGTCGCCCACGCCCGGATCGATGTCGGCTGGCAATACCGGCGGGGCAGGTTGGGGCAGTCGGCCGGCGGTCAACAGCGCACTCGATTTACGGGAAACCAGCGAGGCCTATCAGTCATTGGTGGCCCCTTCGTTGGCAGAGGCCCAGCACACTGGTGTGCCCAACACACCGTCGACAGAAGATGAACAGTTTCCGCTGGGTTTTGCGATCGCCCAGCTGCACGGTATTTATATACTCGCGCAGAACCATGCGGGTCTGGTGGTGGTGGATATGCATGCGGCGCATGAACGTATTTCCTATGAGGCGTTAAAGGACAGCCTGCAAGGCGAGGGGATTCGTTCACAGCCGCTGTTGGTGCCCATGCGTCTGGCTGTGAGTCAGCGCGAAGCGGATCTGGCGGCCGAGCAACAGTCCTTGTTTTCGGAGTTGGGTTTTGAACTTGATCGCTCTGGTCCCGAAAGTATTACCATTCGTCAGATTCCGAGCTTGCTCGCACGCGGCGATTCAGAGCAGTTGGTGCGCGATGTGTTGGGCGACTTGATCGTATATGGCAAGAGTGAGCGCATTCGCGAGGAAATCAACAAGGTGTTATCGACCATGGCTTGCCATGGTTCGGTTCGCGCCAATCGACACCTGGCAATTGATGAAATGAACGCGTTGTTGCGTGACATGGAGCGTACCGAGCGCAGCGGTCAGTGTAACCATGGCCGACCCACCTGGACACAGATGTCCATCGATGAGTTGGACAAGTTGTTTCTGCGAGGACGCTAGTTATTGGAGGAAGGGTTATGGATGATCCCGACATTAAAAACGCCCTCTCTCTCCAAGAGAGGCCCCGTCTATTGCGTAGTTAATCGACTGAGGCGGAAAGGGCGCTTTGGTATTATCGCCGTGCTCGGTATTTAGAGGGATACAAGTTTGGTCGACAAGTAATTATAGAGTCGTACCCTGTCGATTGCGTGTGTATTGAGGTGGGGTTAATCGGCGAGGCTGATGGTGGGCAGCCTGTCGAACAGGCACGTTATGATGAGAGCTGAACGGTGCGACTGGAAGCTTTGGGATATCGAGTGATGCGCTTTTGGAACAACGAAATTTTAGGTGAAACTGTAGCGGTACTCGAGCAGATTCGGTCTGCGCTGATTGAAACACCCTCTCCCTCTGGGAGAGGGCTAGGGTGAGGGCTTTAAATGGGCTCTAAATCCCCCCCCGCAATTTTCCTGATGGGCCCCACCGCGTCCGGCAAGACCGATCTTGCGGTAGAGTTGCTACAACGTTTCCCCTGCGACATCATCAGTGTTGACTCCGTCTTGGTGTACCGCGACATGAATATCGGTACCGCCAAGCCGGACGCCGCGCTATTGGCGCGCGCACCGCATCGCTTGATCGATATCCGTGACCCCTCTGATCCGTATTCCGCCGCCGATTTCCATGATGACGCCATCCAAGAGATGGCCGAGATCCACGCGCGAGGACGTGTGCCGCTACTGGTTGGCGGTACGATGCTTTATTACCGCGCGCTGGAACGCGGTCTTGCCGATATGCCGGCGGCAGATCAACGTGTCCGTGAGCGGCTAAGCGCAGAGGCTGAGCAGTCGGGCTGGCCTGCGATGCACGAGCGGTTACGCCAGATTGACCCACCGGCGGCAGATCGCATCGAACCCACCGATCCACAGCGCATTCAGCGTGCGCTTGAGGTCTACGAACTGACCGGTACGTCGATGACTGATCTGCACGCGCGTCCCTCTACAGGCCATGATTTTCCATGGCGGGTGTTGAAACTGGCCATCGCCCCGGGGGATCGCTCAGTTCTGCATGAACGCATTGAACGACGTTTTCGCTTGATGCTGGAAGCCGGTTTTATTGCAGAAGTTGAGGGTCTGCGCGCTCGTCCGGAGTTACATCCCGATCTACCGTCAATGCGAGCGGTAGGCTATCGCCAGATCTGGTCCCATCTCGACGGGGAATACGACCACGAGACCATGATTGAGCGCGGCATCATTGCGACCCGGCAGTTGGCCAAGCGGCAGTTGACCTGGTTGCGCGGTGAGGCAGAGGCGTGCTGGTTTGATAGCACCGAGGACAGCGCAGTAGATCGGGTGGTTGAGGCGGTCACGGGGCATCTTGACGGGTAAGCTCAAGGGGCAGAAAGTGGCGCTAAATCATTAGAAAACCGCGAATTTTGTGCTACACTGATCGGATATCTGTGCGTTGGCACTGCAGATTATCATATAACAATAAGGAGACCTATCATGTCTAAAGGGCAATCACTACAAGACCCTTTCCTGAACGCTCTACGCAAGGAGAGAATCCCTGTGTCGATCTTTTTAGTGAATGGAATCAAACTTCAGGGGCAAATTGACTCTTTCGATCAATTCGTTGTTTTGCTTAAGAATTCTGTAAATCAGATGATCTACAAACACGCCATATCTACCGTAGTTCCCAGTCGTAATGTGAAGTTATCGCACGCCGATTCTGAGGACGGGGACGGGGACGGGGACGGTGATTCATAGACCTGCTTGAACGTCCGGAATCCGGTGAACGAGCGATTCTGGTACACATCACCACCGGGCCCGGTAATTGGGATGCTGAACAGAGAGAATTTCGTGAATTAGCGCTCTCTGCGGGGGCAGACGTGGCGGGCGAGGTTCAGGCTCGAGTCGACCGCCCCGGTGCGCGTCTGTATGTGGGTACCGGCAAGGCCGATGAGATCCATACGCTAGTGACACAGTCGGGTGCGGAAACCGTACTCGTCGATACCGCACTTTCTCCCAGTCAGGAACGTAACCTCGAAACCTTGATGGAGGCTCGCGTCGTCGATCGAGCCGGCCTGATTCTCGATATCTTTGCGCAACGTGCGCGCTCCTTTGAGGGCAAGCTTCAGGTTGAACTGGCTCAGCTCCGGCACATGTCGACACGACTGGTGCGTGGCTGGACCCATTTGGAGAGACAGAAGGGTGGTATCGGTCTGCGCGGTCCGGGTGAGACCCAGTTGGAAACGGATCGACGCCTGCTCGGGCTACGTATCCGCCACCTTAGCCAACGTCTCGAAAAAGTCAGTCGCAAACGCGCGCTGGGTCGCAGTGCCCGCACACGCGCTGAGATTCCCACGATTTCTCTGGTCGGTTATACCAATGCCGGCAAGTCGACCTTGTTTAATCGTTTGACCGAAGCCAACGTGATGGCACGAGACCAGTTGTTTGCCACGCTGGATCCCACCCTGCGACGCCTTACCTTGCCCGCCGCAGGCAATGTGGTGCTGGCGGATACAGTGGGTTTTATTCGACGGTTGCCGACCGACCTGATCGCTGCATTTCGTTCGACGTTGGAGGAGACGACGGAAGCTGATTTGTTGCTGCACGTGATCGACGTCTCCGATCCGCGGCGCGGCGAGCACATCGCCGAGGTTGAGAATGTCCTTGAGCAGATTGGCGCAGCCGATATCGCGCGCATCGAGGTCTACAACAAGATTGATTTGGCCGACGGGATCGAGCCCAAGCTGGAGTACGATGACGGTGGCACTATCGTGCGTGTCTGGACATCCTCCTTAACTGACGCGGGGCTGGAGCTTCTGGTCAGCGCATTGGATGAGTACTTTCGCCAGCAGACGGTGGTCAAGACGCTGCGTCTGCCGGCTCATTCGGGTCGTTTGCGTGCACGGTTGTTTGAACTGGGTTCGGTTTTGTCCGAGCAGGCGTCAGAGGATGGGGAATGGCTGATGCGGGTCGAGTTGGACACGGTCGCGCTGGCGCGACTACGCCAGCAGGAGGACCTCGATCGTCTGGTCGTGCGCGATGCCAGCGAATCGGCTGATTCGGCCCACGATGCGGGTTAAAAACGGCTTGTGATTCTTTTCCTGCAGCCTGATAGAATTGGCAGCTTAGCCTGAAAGTACACGAGCAACAGTGGAGCAACACACAACGTGACGAATAAACAAGATATGGCCTGGAACGAGTCTGGTGGTGGCGACAAAGATCCCTGGACTTCGCGCGGCAACAAAAACGGCGGCAGTCCACCTGATCTCGATGAGGTGGTGCGCAACCTGCAACGAAAACTCGGTGGCCTGTTTGGGGGCAAGGGCGGCGGGGGCTCTGATGGTTCTGGTTTTGGCATGGGTGGCAGGGGCATTTCCTTGTTCCTGATATTGGCACTGATTATTTGGGGCCTGTCTGGCATCTATATTGTCGACGAAGGTACGCGTGGTCTGGTGACGCGCTTTGGAGAGTACAGCGATACCACCCTGCCGGGCCCACACTGGCGTATTCCGACTCCGATTGATCGCGTCGAGATCGTTAATGTCGAAAAGCAGCGCGTGGTTGAGGTCGGTTATCGTTCGGGTGGTCGTTCGCAGGCGGGTGGTTCGGTGCCACGTGAGGCACTGATGCTGACCGAGGATGAAAATATCGTCGATATCAAGCTTGCGGTGCAGTATCAGGTATCGGATGCGAAGAATTACCTGTTCAACGTACGTGATCCGGATCTGACCCTGAAACAGGCTACCGAGAGCGCGCTGCGCGAGGTGATTGGCAAGAGTTCAATGGACTTTGTTCTAAAAGAAGGTCGTGCCGAAGTTGTCACCGACACCAAGATCGGCATCCAGTCGATTCTCGATTTATATAAGGCGGGGCTTCGGGTGATCAGTGTGAACTTGCAGGATGCGCAGCCACCGGAAGAGGTACAGGGCGCATTTGAAGACGCGATTCGTGCCCGAGAGGACGAGCAACGTCTGATCAATGAGGCAGAAGCCTACTCCAATGAGGTTATTCCAAAGGCGCGTGGTGGAGCAGCACGTCAGTTGGAAGAAGCCAGCGCCTATCGGGAAGAGGTCATCGCTCGATCCGAAGGTGATGCCTCGCGTTTTAACCAGTTATTGACGGAGTATGAAAAGGCGCCGGAAATTACTCGTCAACGTTTGTATCTCGAGGCGATGGAATCGGTGTTGGCGAACACCAATAAAGTGATGTTGGACGCCCAGAATGGCAACAGTCTGTTTTATCTGCCGCTAGACCAGATTATTAAATCCGGTGCTGTCGGCGGTGGTAGTGGTTCGATCGGATCATCCAGTGGTTCGACCATCTCACAGCCGGTGCGGTCGAGTACCAACCGTAACCGGGATGATGCCCGTCGGAGGATTCGCTAATGGTTCGTACAAGTTCATTAATTTTGTTGGTGGGTCTGATCGTTATTGGTCTGTTTTCCGTGTTTAAGGTAGACGAGCGGGAGAAGGCGATCCTGTTTCGTCTGGGTGAGCTGGTCGACGCGGATTTTAGTCCGGGCCTGCATTTCAAGTTTCCCTTTATCAACAACGTGCGCAAGTTCGACAGCCGGATTGTCACGCTGGATGCCGAGCCAGAACGTTTCCTGACTTCAGAGAAGAAAAACGTATCGGTTGACTCCTTCGTCAAGTGGCGCATCGCTGATGTTGGTCGCTTCTACACCTCGGTGGCCGGTGATCAGAGGCAGGCAAATCTTCGTCTGGATCAGATCGTCAAGAATGCGATGCGAGCTGAATTCAGCAAGCGCACGATTAACGAGGCGGTGTCGGGTGATCGCAGCCAGGTCATGCGTATTGTGACTGACAGTTCCAATGTGCAGGCACAGGAAATGGGCATCGAAATCGTCGACGTGCGTATTAAACGCATCGACCTGCCCATCGAGGTCAGTAGCTCTGTGTATCGGCGTATGGAAGCTGAGCGTGCACGCGTGGCCAGAGACTTTCGCTCACGTGGCGCAGAGGCGGCTGAACGTATTCGCGCCGATGCCGATCGCCAGCACACGGTTATTTTGGCTGAGGCCTATCGTGACGCCGAGCAGACCCGAGGCGAGGGTGATGCGATTTCGACCGACACCTATGCCAAGGCGTATGGCAAAAATCCGGAGTTTTATGCCTTCTATCGCAGTTTGAACGCCTATAAGACGGTATTTTCAGATGCCAATGATCTATTGGTGATCGAGCCGGATTCTGAGTTCTTTAAGTATTTTAAAGATCAGTTCGGAGCTGATGGCGCGAATTAGTCGCGCGGAGACTTACTGAGGACGGCTTGCCGTGTGGCATGACTTGCTGGTGGCCATGGCGCTGCTGTTGGTGGTTGAGGGAATACTTCCCTTCCTAAGTCCAGATTCCCTGCGTCGAACTTTGTTAAAGATGGCGGATATGGATGACCGGACACTGCGGGTGACGGGTTTTATTAGTATGTGTGCAGGCGTTGCCCTGTTATATCTGGTGAACTGATGAATAACAATTTATGGTTGTTGCCGGAAGGGATCGAAGAGGTTCTGCCGCCCGATGCGGAGCGTCTGGAGTCGCTGCGCCGCCGTATTTTGGATAGGTATAAAAGCTGGGGCTACGAGTTGGTGATGCCTCCGTTCATCGAGTATCTCGAATCGCTGTTGACCGGTACCGGCCGTGAACTGGATCTCAAAACATTCAAGTTGATCGACCAAGTGTCGGGCCGCACCTTAGGCGTGCGTGCCGACATGACCCCGCAAATTGCGCGTATCGAGGCGCACAAACTGCGTCGCAACGTACCGAGTCGACTGTGTTACATGGGCACCGTATTAAACACCCGCGCCGATGATTTTTCCGGTTCGCGTAGTCCGTTACAGATTGGACTGGAAATGTACGGCCACAGTGGTGTTGCCAGTGAGCTTGAAGTGATAAGCCTGATGCTCGAGACCCTGTCATTGGCGGGAATCCGCGATGTCCATCTTGATCTCGGGCATGTGGATGTTTATCGCTCGCTGGCTCGACAGGCAGGATTGAATCTTGAGCAGGAAGCCGAGTTATTTGATATTTTGCAGCGTAAAGCCAAGGCGGAACTGGATGTGTTCCTGACCAATCAGGATATCGCGACGGAGCAGGCGACGATGTTGGCGGCGTTACCCGAACTGAATGGCGGCCCTGAGATATTGTCGCTTGCACGTGAACGACTCGCTGCGGGTAATGCGGCGGTTATCGCGGCACTCGGTGAGCTTGAAAGCGTGTGCAAGAGTCTGGCCGAGTTGGATTCAAGCGTGCCGGTTTTTTGTGATCTGGCCGAACTGCGTGGATACCACTATCACACCGGCATGGTGTTTGCTGCGTTTCAGCCAGGTCATGGGCAGGAGATCGCGCGCGGTGGGCGCTATGACGAGATCGGCAAGGTGTTTGGTCGTGCCCGACCGGCGACCGGTTTCAGTGCGGATCTTAAGACGTTGCTGCGACTTGGCGATGTTACGCCACAGGAATCACAACGCGTATTTGCACCACTGGATGTGGATACAACGCTGGTTTCGGCGATTGAAAAGCTGCGTTCAGAGGGTGCTCAAGTGGTTCAGCAATTGCCTGGTCAAGGCGATGAAGCGGTTGAAATGGGTTGTACGCACCGGCTGGTATTGAGTGATAAAAATTGGGTGGTTACCGAACTGTAACCCCCCGTTGTCTCTAACAAATTTTTGAATAGATAAAAGTATAACGTTATGGGAAAAAATGTCGTAGTCATCGGTACTCAGTGGGGTGATGAAGGTAAAGGCAAGGTGGTGGATCTGTTAACCGATCGCGCCGATTACGTTGCCCGCTTTCAGGGCGGTCACAATGCAGGGCATACGCTGGTCATCGGTGATGACAAGACCGTTTTGCATTTGATTCCGTCTGGCATATTGCGTGAGGGAGTTGAGTGCCTTGTCGGTAATGGCGTGGTGTTATCACCGTCGGCCTTGCTCGAAGAGCTTGAGATGCTCGAGTCCAGCGGTGTACCTGCACGCGAGCGTCTGAAAATCTCTCTGGCTTGTCCGTTGTTGTTGCCCTATCACGTCGCACTGGATCAGGCGCGCGAGATTGCCCGTGGCAAGAAGGCCATTGGTACGACCGGTCGTGGTATCGGGCCCTGTTATGAAGACAAGATTGCACGCCGCGGTTTGCGCACCGGTGAGTTATTGGATGAAGCAACCTTCAGCGAACGTCTGCGCGAGGTGATGGAATATCACAATTTCGCGTTGGTGAATTATTTCAAGGCCGAGGCCGTTGATATCCAAGCGGTGTTGGACGAGGCATTGACACACGGCGAGCAACTTAAACCGATGTTAGTCGACGTTGCGGGTGTATTAGGCAAGGCGCGTCGCGAGGGTAAGTCGGTATTATTTGAGGGCGCGCAGGGCGCGCTGCTCGACATCGATCATGGCACCTATCCTTATGTGACCTCCTCGACGACGACAGCGGGTGGCGCGGCCAGTGGTAGTGGTGTGGGTCCTCGCCATTTGGATTACGTGTTGGGTATTACCAAGGCCTATACCACGCGTGTGGGTGGTGGCCCTTTCCCGACCGAACTATTTGATGGCACGGGCGAATTTTTGGCCAAGAAGGGCCATGAATTTGGTGCCACCACGGGGCGTGGTCGACGCTGCGGTTGGCTCGATATGGTTGCGCTGAAGCGTTCGTTGGATATTAACAGCGTTACCGGGATGTGTATCACCAAGCTGGATGTGCTGGATGGTCTGGACACAATCCGGATCTGCACCAGTTATTCCCTCGATGGCGAAACCGTTGACGAGCCACCCCTCGGTGCGGACGGTTATGAGCGCTGCGAACCGATTTATGAAGATATGCCGGGCTGGTCTGAAACGACTTACGGCATCACAGACGCGAGCCAATTGCCCGATAACGCAACTCGCTATCTGCAACGCGTTGCCGAGCTTGCGGACGTACCGGTCGATATCATATCGACGGGGCCGGATCGTGCTGATACTATCATTGTGAATGATCCCTTTGGAGGTTGATCACAACAACAGGTGATATATGGGTGCAGAGATTTCGGCGTGGATGTGGATGGTACTTGCGAGTACCTGTATTGTCGGACTGGTTGCGGGCGCCGTCATCGGTGTCGCTTTGGCTCCCAGTGGTCGGCGAGCGATTGAGCTGAGTAACGAGCTCAAAGCGCTCAGAGCCAAGCATGAAGCCTATCGTGATGATGTCACCCAGCATTTTGCGAAAACAGGCGAACTGGTCAATGCGATGACCCGCAGTTACAAAACCGTCTATGATCATCTCGCCTCCGGTGCACACAACCTCAGTGATGCCGAGTTGGTGACCACCAAGCTTCCGTTTTACAACGAGAAAGTCCCGGTGCTGACGATGGCAGAAAAAGACAGTGAAGCCGCAGAGGCTGCTGGTAAATCCTCATCGCTCGATACGCCGGATGAAATGTCATCCTCTGTGGAGAGTTCTCCTGTGGTTACCGCTGGGCCGGATCTTGAACGGGGCGATGTCAAGCCATCGGCACCCAAAGACTATGCGCTGCGACCTACTCGGGAAGTATCATCCACAGAGCAGGGTGCGGTTACCTAATATTTTTCGGCGCTCCTGACGAGTAGATCATAACTGATATTGTCGAGAAGGTTCGATCCATTCGTCATCTTGAGTGTTAACCAGTTCGCCATCGACCGTAAAGGTTTTTTGCCCAGACACTATTCCATGATTCTTGAATTCGAAGCCATCGGGCCGATCAACGACGAGTTGATCGTTACTCGAATTAGAGGCATACAAGAACAGAGTAGAAACCAGTGGGGGTATTGATTTCAGCATCAAATGATTCGACACCTCATACCTTGGTCAGAGTGTTTTCATCGGTATGGTCGAATGTGGCCTCGTTGATCGGTATCCACAGTCGGGTGGTTTCTTCCAAGAGATACTTCATGGTCTTGTAAGACTCATCCAGAAATTTGTTCGACAATATACCATAGGATTCTGACCCAACTTTTGCCGACAAATGGAAGCTTTTGCTATCCGCTTGCGCATCGCCACCCGCGTTGATCACCACACCGCGCGGCACCATAAAACAACGTAATACCTGCTTGTTGCCAGCATCCCACAACCAGTAACCAAGTTCTTCGTGAAAGGCCTCGTCCTCACCCAGACGCCAAGCGGTCATTGAATAGCGTAAACCATATAATTCCTGCGGTCCGTTATTTACAGGACCGAGGGGCTCGAAGATAATTTTTTCCCGATATTTGGTCTCAGTGATGTTGCTATGAACGCGGGAAACATCAATACCCAAGTCGCCTTCCCATGTCCCAGACAGTGCGGCGAGGGGGCCAAGGTTCTTGACTATTAAATCGTTCAATTATTTTCTCCCTGTCTTTATTGTGTCCGTGTAATTGATACGGGCTAGTGGATATGCATCGATGCAGCATCGGTGGTAAATGCTTGAGCAATCGTGCCTATACCAAACAGGATGATGAGTAAGCCGCTAATCAAGCGTGTCATCGAAGACTGGCTGAAACGGCGTAGGCGGTCGGCCATTGTACCCATCGCGAACAACATTGGCAGCGTGCCCAGACCAAAGGCGAGCATCAGTCCGGCGCCGTAAGTCGCCGAGCCAATGCTTGCTGACCAAAACAGCACAGAATATACCAGTCCGCAGGGTAACCAGCCCCAGATGAATCCGAGCGGCAGGGTTTGGCGGACACGCTGAATTGGCAGAAAGCGCTGGCCGTAGGGTTGCAGTCGGCGCCACAGTCCGCCACCCAGTTGTTCGAGTCGGGTGAGCAGGGTCCACCATTGAGTCAGGTAGAGTCCCAGAAATACCATGAACACGCCGCCGACCACCGGGCCGACTGCAATCCCGCCGATGCTAGTGAGGGCAAAGGAGTGTGCGCCTAGATACCCGACAATGGCGCCAGCAACGCCATAACTTGCGAGGCGTCCGGTATTATAGCCGAGTAAGTAGGGCAACATTCGTAGCGGCGATTGGCGCACCGACTCCCCCAGTCCCATGCTGAGTGCGCCGACGATGCCACCACACATACCAACGCAGTGAATGGAGCCGAGCATCCCGACCAAAAACGCTGCGCCGAGACTGTAGTCATTTACCATGGGGTGGTTAGCTCATTGGGCTGGCAATGCGGTCAGACTTAGCGGAAAACCATCGGGCAGCCACGATCGATCGGTTAAGCGCCAACGCGATGTGCCAATCTGTATGTTCCACACGCCAGGGGGCAGTGCAGCCATAAAACCCTCATAGCCACCTGTATCAGATTGCCGAAGCGCTACCCGATGATCAAGTCCCTGTTGGGTCGCTCGCAAGAACTCGATGTAAATATCCTCGATTCCATCCTTTTCGCCGGACACGGTAACCTCAAGTCTCTGTGAGGTCGGATCATAATTTACCAGCGCCTGAATTTGATGCGATGCCGCGTATTGATCGCGTTCAATGATCTGGTTGATGGCCAGGCCCTTACGATAGTAGTCGTCCACGACCAGTCCAGTATCCGACTGGATGGCCAGTGTCAGGGTAATGAAGCCGGCAATGACTGCCGCCAATGGAAAGGCAATAACCATCCATACATAAGGGTGGGAATACCATGGGCGAGTATCGCGATCGGATGGATTATTGATGGACTGGTTCATGGTCTGGGTCCTAAAAATCGAGCGTGTTCAATCGCGATTAATGCGGCAGAATCCTTTGCCCGCAGATCAAACGTAACCTGTGAGCTTTGCTTTTTGAGGTGGTGTTCTTCCGCCCTGAGGCGG
>DTRM01000138.1 GCA_012965975.1 Chromatiaceae bacterium
GGGCTTGCCCGCGAACAGTTACAGGAAAGCGCGGTTCGCGGGTAAGCCCGCTCCTACAGCATCTCCATCGGATCGACATCAATCGACCAGCGTACCTTGCGCGATAGCGGCAGGGTTTCAAGTTGTGCGACCCAGCTGCGCAATAGCTGATGTAGCGGCGCGCGTTGTGGTGCTTGCAGCAGCAGTTGCGCGCGATAGCGTCCGGCGCGACGTTCCATCGGCGCCGGTACCGGTCCCCCAGAGTTGTACGTCGCCGGTCTGGATCTGCATGGCGTGGTTGCGCGCCTGTTCCAGAAACGCCAGCGGTTGGGCGGCGTCGGTGGACTCGGCACGCAGCATGGCCTGACAGGTGTAGGGCGGTAGCGCCGCCGCAGAGCGCTCCATGAGCAGGGCATGGCTAAAACCGGAGTAGCCATCGGTCAGCAGAGTTTGCAGGATTGGATGCTCGGGGTGATGGGTTTGAATAATGACTTGCCCGGGTTTGTCGCCGCGCCCCGCGCGTCCGGATACCTGGGTAATCAGCTGCGCCATGCGCTCGGCGGCACGAAAATCGGAGCCAAATAAGCCCTGATCGCTGTCCAGCAACGCCACCAAGGTAACGTTTGGAAAGTCGTGGCCCTTGGCGAGCATTTGCGTACCCACCAGTAGCTGAATCTCGCCCGAGTGAATGCGCTCCAGTAATTGCGTAAAGTCCGTTTGCCGGCGTACCGTGTCGCGGTCAATCCGCGCGATGCCGGTCGCGGGAAAACGCTCGACCAGGGTTTGTTCGATGCGTTCGGTGCCCTGCCCCAGTTCGTGCAACTTGCCCGTGGTGCATTCTGGACATTGCTTGGGGATCCGTACCTCGCGACCACAGTGATGGCAGGCGAGGATGCGGCGAGACTGATGCAGGGTCATGCGCGCATCACAACGCCCGCAGTTGGCGATCCAGCCACAGTCGTGACACATCAACACCGGCGCATAACCGCGCCGATTAAGAAACAACAATACCTGTTCGCCGCGCGCGATAATCTGTGTAATCTTGTGTAATAACGGTTCCGATATTCCGCTCCGCATGGGTAGGCTGCGGACATCGAGTAGTTGCACGGAGGGTGGGATCGCAGCCCCCGCCCGTTTTGGCAAGTGGCTTAGTTTATAGCGGCCCTGTTCGACATTGAGCAGGGATTCCAGCGAAGGGGTGGCCGAGCCGAGCACGATGGGTATGTCATTTTGTTGCGCGCGATACACCGCGATGTCACGCGCGTTGTAGCGAAAACCGTCTTGCTGTTTCAGCGACAGGTCATGCTCCTCATCGACCACAATCAGCGCAAGATCGGGTAACGGAGTGAACACCGCCGAACGTGTCCCGATGATGACTTTCGCCTTGCCGCTTGTGGCCAGCAGCCAGTTGTTGAGGCGTTCACGATCACTGAGGCCGGAATGCAGCACGCAAACGGGCACCGACAGACGTTGGCGAAAGCGGGACACGATCTGTGGTGTCAGACTGATCTCAGGCACCAGCACCAGACATTGCCCGTGTTGCTCAACCAGCGGCTGGATCACCTGCAGATAGACCTCGGTTTTGCCGCTGCCGGTGATGCCATGCAGTAGATGTCGGGAAAATCCCTTGGGCTGTTGGCGGATGGTGTCGACGGCGGCTTGTTGGTCCGGACTCAGTCGCAGAGGTTCTGTTAGGGCGACATTATCAGCGGCGGGGGTGGTGGCAATAGCGACTGACTCGATGAGTCCGCGTTGCTCGAGCTGGCGTAACGCGCCACGCCAGTCACCGGGCTGGTCTCGCAATTGTTCCTGAGTGAAGCCCTCGCGACGGGTCTGCAGATGTGTCAGCAGCGCGGCTTGTCTTGGCGCTCGCGCCAGCATGGCGGTGGATGCATGGGTGTGAGCGCGCCATAGCATGATGCGGGACGGTTCGGCCGCAGCGCCCTTGCGCAGCAGCGAGGGCAGGGCGTTGGCGATCACCTCACCCAGGGGATGTTGATAGTAGTTGCTGGCCCAATGCAGCAACGCAAGGTCAGCAGATCGCAGCAAGGGTTCGCGATCAATGATCTCGATAATGGGCTTTATTTTGGCGGTATCGTAGTCGGGTTGGATATCGATCTCCGTTATCACGCCGATCAACTTGCGCGGCCCGAACGGTACGCGCACACGCAGGCCGATGCACACCGGGTTATCAATGCTGGCGGGGACGCGGTAATCGAAGGCCTGACGTAGCGGTGTGGGTAAGGAGACGCGCAGAAACGTGAGATTCGACATGGTCGAACTCTACCATTTTGATCGTCGTGCGGCAGCGTCCGGTTTCCCCGAAAAGGGCGATGGTTTAGGCGTTAAAGTTGAAGTGATACTTAAGAAGTAGGACTAAGTGGCTTGCTCGCATGAAGTTTTATGGTTATCCACATTTTCTGTGGATAACTCTGTGGACTAAGGCGCGCCAAAATTATGAAACCCCTATTTTTATAGCGTCAAAGTTAGACTGTGCAAATTTTAACCACCACGATAGTTCTATATAAATCAATATCTTATGGATCCTTAAGAAGCGCTAATGGGTATTACTGAGTCGTGTCGAAATCTTGGCGCAAGCAGCCATGCCGGTGTGCATAAAGTGAGATAACATTCAGGTCGTCGAGTGCTTGTCAACGGGGAAAGCCGAAAGAAAGGCAAAAAAAATCGGTTTTTACACCGATTTTTCTGTGATTGGCTGAGGTGGTTTAACGAACGACCTACTCGCCGAGCCCCATATTGATGTACCCGGTCGGGCAGACCTCGGCGCAGATGTGGCAGCCGATGCATTTGTTGTAGTCAGTATCGACATAGCGGCCATGCGTGGCTTCGTCCTTTTTAACGCGGAATACCGCATCTTCAGGGCAATAAATCACACAGTTATCGCACTCGAAGCACATGCCACAACTCATGCAGCGTCCCGCTTCCTGGCGTACATCACTTTCTTCCAGACTGAGCTGACGTTCTTCAAAGTGACCCAGAACCTCGGTTGCCGATACCTCAATCTGTTCGCGTTTATGGCGTGGCGTGTACGCAAAGTGGCCAAGAAACAGCTGATCCGACGGGATCACCTCATGTTTGGATCGGTCCTCGTAGTTATGCACCGCGAACTTTGCATCATCGGTGCCGTGCGCCCAGTGTGGCTCGAAGGGTTCCGGTGCTTTATCGGTTTCACGCAGTTTGCCGAGCAAATTGAAGTGATGCACATCGACCTTGGGGCGACGGGCGTTGTCTTGCTGCATCAGGTAATGATTAATGCTCTCAGCGGCAATAGAAGCTTGGCCAATAGCCGTGGTTAACAGGTGCGGGCGGATGATATCGCCGCAGGCAAACAGACCCGGTTGCCCGGAGACCTGAAAATAACTGTCGGCATCAATCAGGCTGCGACCGTTATCGAGATCTTCCATGCCAGTGAGGTTGCCCGACTGGCCGATTGCGGCCACGATCAGATCCGCTTCGATGTCGATCTCGGTGCCCTCCTTGACCTCCATCTTACCGCTGCTCCAATCCACTTCGACCATTCGCAGATGGGTGGCGCGGCCATCATCACTCTTAATGACTTCGACCGGCATCAGGCTGCCTTTGATCTGAACACCCTCGCGCTCCGCTTCGAGCACTTCATGTTCAGCGGCGGGCATTTTTTCAATCGGACGACGATAAGCGAGCAGCACCTCGGCGCCCTCGCGAACTGCGGTGGTGGCGACATCGTGAGCGGTGAAGCCCAGCACGACGTTTTCCGGACGATCCTTCTTCGCTACATTTTTGATGTGGCCAATGCGTCGCGCGACCGAGACCACGTCCATTGCGGTATCACCACCGCCGATGACGATGACTTTTTCGGCACCGTGTTGCAGCGTCCCTTCATTGAAGGCGTCCAGAAAGGCAACACCACTAATGCAGTTGGGGGCATCGGAGCCAGGAATGGGCAGAGCGTTGCCGGATTGCGCGCCAATGGCGATCAGCACCGCATCGAATTCTTCGCGCAGTTCAGCCAGCGATATATCGCGGCCGACGCGAGTTTCGGCGCGAACCTCAACGCCCATATCAACAATACGCTGGAACTCGCCGTCCATTACCTCGCGAGGTGTGCGGTAGCCAGGAATACCATAGCGAGCCATGCCGCCGAGGTGCTTGTGTTCGTCGATTACGGTACAGGCATGACCGGCGCGGCGTAACTGATAGGCCGCGGCCAGGCCAGCAACGCCGCCACCGATGATCGCGACCGTCTTGCCGGTATCTTCGGCGGCCGCTTCAAAGGACAGGTTGTTTGCGAGGCCATAATCGCCAATGAATTGTTCGACCGAGTTAATCCCAACGCGATCTTCAACCTCATTGCGGTTACAGCCGTCTTCACAGGGCGCGGGGCAAACTCGACCCATAATCGCGGGGAACGGGTTCGCATCGGTCGAGCGACGAAAGGCATATTCCTGCCAAGAGGTATCATCGCCGGGCTTTTCGATGCCGCGAATAATGTTTAGCCAGCCACGAATGTCTTCGCCAGAGGGACAACTGCCCTGACACGGCGGGGTACGATGAACATAGGTCGGGCACTTATGTGTCCAACTCGCCTGAAAGATTTCAGCGCCCCAATCCTCTTGGACGAAGTCGCCGTCATCATAGCGGCGAAAGGTGTGCTTGGATTTATCCATTGTAAGAGCCAAAAATTCCACAAACAATAAGGGGTTAGCATCGCCCAAACGGCGTACATTGCAACAGTTAGTATAGCGCTATTTTCTTGCGAGTGGCTACGCCAAAACGCCTATTTTATCGGCGTTAATCGCCATAAACCGTTAACGGCGGTTGTCTTTGCTTCTTGATTGGCGGCTGATTGATACGGGCGCATGAGGTAGACTCCGCAGCCATGAGTAATGAAGCACTGGAAATCAGGGGTTCGGACGTCGCCGTCATTGAGGTCGAGTCGGGGCACATCAAGGTTCGGTTCGAGCCAGCGTACTTGCTGAAATCGGAGGCCATTGTGGGCGTTGATCCGAGCACTCGCTGGCAGCAGACATCCCAACTGTTGTTCCGTGAAGCGACGCTGGAAGGCGAATTGCCGGATCTGCCGGCTACCATCGAGACCGCGAAATTACAGATGAATCAGCATACCTATGTCGATGTGGTGCCGCTGCCGATAGAGATGCCGGGGATTATCAGCCTGACGCTCACCTTCAAGGGCCGGTCGGGCAAGGTGGTGATCAATGCCGGCCATGTGTTGTATTTCGCGATTGATCTGGAAAAATACCTCGAGCATCTGGATCAACCCGAGGGTTAGTTTTTTCTATAGGTACGGGGTCAGGTTGCCAGCAGGCTGCGCAAATTGCTCAGATGGGCCGCGGCGTATTCCTTTTGTTCTTCCGCATTGCGGGTTTGTTTACCACCGATCCATTGCAGGTTTTCTTCAGGTAACTCGCTGAGAAAACGGCTGGGTTCACAGGCCGAGATGTCGCCGTGGCGACGACGTTGGCGCGCCATGGACAGGGTAAGTCCTTTTTGTGCCCGCGTAATACCCACATAAGCGACGCGGCGTTCTTCCTCGATGCCGTCTTCTTCGATACTGGTTCGATGTGGCAGTAGTTCCTCTTCCATCCCGGCGATATAAACGCGGGGAAATTCCAATCCCTTGGCCGCATGCAGGGTCATCAATGCCACCCGGTCACCAATATCATCGGTATCGGCGCGGTCAAGAATGTCCATCAGGGTCAGGCGGCTGATCATGTCCTGCAGGTTCAACACCCCATCATCACGCGCGCCCATTTTTTCGATCCATTGACATAGGTCGGCCACGTTGGCGACGCGCTTGTCGGCCACCGGCTCGTCGTGTTGGTCACGGATCCAGTCTTCATAGTCGATGTCGATGATCAGTTGCCGCAGGATTGCAGGGGCATCGTCCGACGCCGCGCGAGCGGCGGTGTCCATGACCCATTGGGCAAAGCCTTGCACGCTTTTCAGCGCGCGTTTGCCAAGGTGTTGCCCCAGTTCGGCACTAAAACAGGCATCCAGCAAGGAGCATTCTCGCTCACCCGAAAAGCGCGCCAGCTTTTCCAATGTGCTTGCGCCAATGCCGCGTCTGGGGGTGTTGGCGATGCGCAGAAACGAGCCACTGTCATCGGGATTAAGTAGCAGTTTCAGATAGGCCAGCAGATCCTTGATCTCGGTGTAGTCGAAAAATGATTGGCCGCCGCTCAGTACGTAAGGCACGCCCTGTTCACGCAGGATTTTTTCAAATAGGCGCGCCTGAAAGTTACCGCGAAACAAGATCGCATAGTCGGCATAACGGCCGCCGCTGCTAAAGCGATGATGAACCAGATCACCGATCACGCGCTCGGCCTCCTGCTGTTCGTTTTTGCATTCCAGAACCCGAATGGCATCACCCATGCCGGAGGCGCTCCACAGGCGTTTCTCAAACGTGTGCGGGTTGTTGGCGATCAGGGTATTGGCCGCGTGCAAAATGACATTGGTGGAACGGTAATTCTGCTCCAGCTTGATCACCTTTAACTGCGGGAAGTCCTTGCTCAGTTGTGCCAGGTTCTCAGGCTGCGCGCCGCGCCAAGAGTAAATGGACTGATCGTCATCGCCTACGGCCGTCAGCGCATGCCGAATCCGTGTCAGTTGGTGCACCAGCTTGTATTGAGTCTGATTGGTGTCCTGATATTCGTCGACCAGCAGATGGCGGACGCGATTCTGCCAGTGATCCAGCCGCTCCGGATTCTGTTCAAATACCTGCACCGGAAGACCGATCAGATCATCCAGATCGACGGCATTGTAACTGCGCAACTGGCGCTCATAGGCGGCGAAGGCCACCGCGGCACTGACCTCAAACTTGTCGGCGGCAATCGAGATGGCGTGTTGGGGTTCGATCAGAGCATTTTTCCATTTCGATATCTGCCCCCGGATCTGCTCAATGTATTCGCGGTCAGTGCCCGCATCCCGTTTCAACAGTTCCAGCAACAGGGCGCTGCTGTCGCGTGTATCGTACAAGCTAAAACTGGACGTCAGTCCCAGCGCATCGCATTCCCGTCGCAGAATCGTCATACCCAAGCGGTGAAAGGTGGAGACGGTGAGCCCGCGTGACGGCTGGCCATCCAGCAGTTTGGCGACGCGGGACTTCATCTCGCGTGCGGCCTTGTTGGTGAAGGTCACCGCGACTATATGACGGGCTTTCATCTGATGATGGGTGATCAGGTGCGCAATTTTTTCGGTAATTACCCGGGTCTTGCCGCTGCCTGCTCCGGCTAGAACCAACAGTGGGCCATCGACGTATCGGACCGCCGCCCGTTGCTCGGGGTTGAGTTGGGACAGGCGTGACGAGGGAAGGGAACTACTGGGCATAGAGGCTTGGAGTCTACGTTAGTTGTTTGGTGAGCGGCAGTCTTGAATGTGATGGAGAAGTCGGTTAGTCCCTCAACTCAGGGGGGATATCCCCGCGTCACCCGTGCACACTTCTCCCACCATCAACCGCAATAATTTGCCCCGTGATATAGCCGCCATCACGAACCAAAAACAACACGGTATTTGCGATGTCTTCCGGCGTGCCGCTTCGTTTTAGCGCGGTACGCGACAGGATTTCGCGTTTGGCATCGTCATCGAGTTCACCTTCCGGCCACAGTATCGCCCCGGGCGCCACGCCGTTCACGCGCACATCAGGTCCGAGTTCGCGGGCAAGGCTCATGGTCAACATGCCCAGACCCGCCTTGGCGGCACAGTACACGGGGTGTCCAGCCAGCGGTTTTTGTGCGTGGATGTCGATCAGGTTGACGATGCACCCCTGACTTGCCGTGAGCGCGGGTGCGGCGGCCTGCGACAGGAATAACGGCGCCTTGAGATTACTGCCCATCAGGTCGTCCCAGTTGGCCTCGGTGATGCGGCCAATGGGCGTTGGGTAAAACGTTGATGCGTTATTGACCAGCGCGTCGAGTCGGCCCCAAGTTTCAATCACGGTGTCCACCACACGGGGATGAACGGCGACATCGGTCAGGTCAGCCTGCACGATCAGGCAGCTATCGGCGCGTGTTGCATTGAGTTCATCGCGTAGTGCGGTGGCAGCGGTCTTCGAATGGCGGTAATGAATCGCCACGCGCATGCCGGCCTGATGCAGTGCGCGCGCGGTGGCCGCGCCGAGGCGGTTGGCCGCGCCGGTGATGAGAACAGTCTGGTCTTTGCTTAAGGTCATTTTTGCGGCTCATGCGTGTTGCATGGTTCAATGCGGTCGATGTTACCCCATTCTATCGATTCTGCGAATGCCCACGGGCATTGATTTGCCCATGCCCGATGCGGACGCATTGGCGCACAGCACCCGCGTGCGCTCGCATATTGCCGAGGTCATTCGCGCCGAGGGTGGGCGAATTCCGTTCGCCCGATATATGGAGTTGTGTCTGTATGCACCGGGTTTGGGTTACTACAGTGCCGGCAGTCGCAAGTTTGGTGAGGGGGGTGATTTTGTCACCGCGCCAGAATTGTCTTCCTTGTTTAGTCGGTGTCTGGCTCGACAGTGTGAGCAGATCCTCGGCACGTTGGGGGGTGGTGAGATACTGGAATTTGGTGCGGGTTCCGGTGTGATGGCGGCCGATATCTTGACCGAGCTGGCGGCACGTGACCGTTTGCCGCAACGCTATTTTATCCTTGAGCCAAGCCCTTATTTACAGCAGGTTCAGCGTGACACGCTGCGGGCGCGCCAAGCGGGGTGGTTTGATCGCGTGGCGTGGTTGCAACAGATGCCGTCGCCGGGGTTTCGTGGTGTGGTGTTGGCGAACGAGGTTTTGGATGCGATGCCGGTGCATCGGTTTGCGTGGCGCGATGGTGAGGTTTTGCAATCATTTGTTGTCGAGGATGACGGTTTTTCCGAGCAGTTTGACCGGTGCGAGGATGAGAATCTGCGAGATGCGGTCACGCGGCTGGTGAAAGAGTTTCCCGATATCGAGTCGGGTTACGTATCCGATATGAATACCATGGCCTTGCCTTGGGTTACGGCGCTTGGCGACTGTGTCGATGCGGCGGTTGTGATGCTGATCGACTATGGTTATTCGCGGCGTGATTATTATCAGGCGGAGCGTCGGCGAGGTACCTTGATGTGTCATTACCGTCACCGTGCGCATGCCGACCCATTTGTTTGGCCCGGGCTGCAGGACATTACCGCGCATGTTGATTTCACCACCGTGGCCGAGGCGGGATTGGCGGCGGATATGTCGGTGGCTGGCTACACGACGCAGGCGCTGTTTTTGATCGCCAATGGTCTGGATGACATGGTGGCGCAGTCGGATCCGGATCAGGTGCGAGCGCATCTGACATTGACTGCTGAGGTGAAAAAGTTGACCTTGCCGACCGAAATGGGTGATCGTTTTAAGGTCATGGCGTTGAGCAAGGCCTATGATGCACCGCTGACAGGTTTTGGTTTGCGCGATTTTACCGATCGCTTATAAGAGTTTGTTATGGATTATTTTCAGGCATTCGTACTTGCCTTGGTGCAGGGCCTAACCGAGTTTTTGCCGGTTTCCAGTTCCGCGCATCTGATTTTGGTTCCGATTCTCATCGGATGGGAAGATCAGGGACTGGCCTTTGATGTGGCTGTGCATGTGGGCAGTCTGGTCGCGGTTGTGGGTTATTTTCGTCACGAGGTCTGGTCCATGACCTTGGCTTGGTTTAGCTCGCTAGGTGGCACTGCCACTGCCGATAGTCGGCTGGCTTGGGCGGTGGTGATCGGTACCGTGCCGGTGGGCTTGGTGGGTTTGTTTGCAGGGGATTACATCGAGGCGAATCTGCGTTCACCCTTGGTGCTTGCTTATGCCACCATTGGCTTTGGCTTGCTGCTTTGGTTTGCAGACATAAAGGGGGCCCGGTCGCGCGATGAGTACAGCATGTCCTGGAAGGATGTGATGCTGATCGGCATCGCGCAAGGTTTGGCGTTGATTCCGGGCACGTCGCGGTCAGGTATCACCATCACCATGGGTCTGCTGCTGGGTTTGACGCGCACCGCCGCCGCCCGGTTTTCCTTTTTGCTCTCGATACCGGTGATTGTGTTGGCGGGAGGCATGCAAACACTGGAGTTGCTGGAGGCGGGTGATGCCGTGGTGTGGGGGCCATTGATCGCGGGGATGGTATTGTCGGCGCTGGGTGCTTATACCTGCATCCACTGGATGTTAAAGCTGCTTGACCGTATCGGTATGGTTCCGTTTGTATTGTATCGATTGTTGTTAGGGACGTGGCTACTGGTTATTTTTTGGTAACAAGACGGATTGATCTAACAGAGTGACTTGCCGCTGGCCTGCAAGGCCGCAATTTCCTGTTGCAACGCTGGGGGTCCGTAGGCATGTGCAAGTTGCTGCTTTTGCATCTTGCCGTCCTCGATGATCTGTTCCCTGTAAATCAAGGGACGAGTCTGCTGTTCGGCAGATTGCGTCAGCCAATTCAGTGCCCGTGGCGGTTAGACGTTGCGTCCGGCGCGGGCGCGCCACCGGTCGAGGCGCGCAGCCTGTCCCGATTGGCCGAGATACCCGGGCACGATCTCGCCGAGTGAGCGTGGTGTTATACCCAATTGAGCGAAGCCGTCTTTGCTGCAAATCGAGTCGGTTTGCAAGGAAAGGTAGTTGTCGAGGCTGAACGGCTTGCCCGGCACCCACTGTAATATGCGCGCCTGTATTCGCGACAGACGATCAGACAAACCAACAATGTATGAGGTGGACCCGATGTTAGTGGCGGTGTATTGCACCAGTTCGCGCAAGGTCAGTTGTTCAGGGCCACACAGTTCATAGTGCACCCCCTTTGCGTCGGCAGCGTCGAGGGTTTGTAGCATCGCTTCAACGACGTCACCCACGTACACCGGGGCAAAGCGCGCATTGGGACATGCCAATGGAAACATGAGCGGACTCATCCGCAGCAGGGAGGCGAAGCGATTGAGAAATTTGTCTCCCGGCCCAAACATCACAGAAGGTTTGTAGACGCTGACACTGAGGTTCGACGAGCCTGCCACGGCGATGCGGTTTTCCCCCTCGCCCTTGGTACGCAGGTAGAGGCTGGTGCCGCGTGCCGAGTCGGCCTGCAGTGCGCTCATGTGGAGCAGTCGTGATACGCCAGCCGCTGAACTTGATTCGGCGATCAAGGTTGGAAGTTCAACATGAACCGCACGAAAGCCGCGATGTTTGGCGCGCGACTCGTTGAGTATGCCGACCAGATTGATCACGCAGTCGAAACCGGTGAAATGGTTGCGCAAGCTGGCAGGGTCAAAAACATCGGCTTTGACCAATTCAACCCCGGGGCTGACCAGCAGGTGCCGGGCACGCTGAGGATGGCTTGATAACACTCGGATCTTGCGTTGGCCATTGGCGAGAGCCGGTATAAGATGACGGCCAACAAAGCCACTGCCGCCAAGGATGCAAATGGAATTAATCTTCATGCAGGTGAGGTGCTCACAGATGTTGAGGGTCGGATAAGTGAAAGATACAAGATCTCGCCGCCGTACAACAGGTGCAGGGTCGCAATGTTGATGATATTTGGTGAGATCTGGGTCTATCTTGCGACGGGCGCGCTGGCCGGGATTTCGGCGGGTTTGTTCGGTGTTGGCGGCGGTCTGATTATTGTTCCGGTATTGGTGGCGGGTTTTATCGGCACCGGGGTTAGTGCGGATGTGGTGGTGCATATGGCCGTCGGCACCTCGTTGGCGACGATTGTGTTTACCTCATTGTCATCCAGTTGGGCACATCATCGTCGCGGCGCGGTGTTGTGGCCAGTATTTGTGCGCTATGCGCCGGGGCTTTTGCTTGGTGCCTGGCTGGGTGCAATGACCGCGGACCATTTGGCCAGCCCGACGCTTGGCCGCGTTTTCGGGGTGTTCGAATTGGGTGTGGGCATCTGGATGTGGCTCGATCGTCCACCGCACCCGCACCGGGGTCTACCCGGAAAAGCAGGGTTGGCTCTGATCGGTGTGTGTGTGGGGTGGGTATCGGCGCTGGTCGGTATCGGCGGTGGCACCCTGACGGTTCCGTTTTTGGTGTGGTGCAATCAGGTGCCGCGGGCCGCTGTGGCGACGGCCGCAGTGAGCGGCTTGCCCATCGCGCTGGCGGGAGCCATTGGCTTCATGGTGGCTGGATGGGATGTTGCGACGTTGCCGCAAGGTAGTCTCGGTTATGTGTACTTGCCGGCGCTGGCGTCGATCGCGGTGGTGAGTGTGTTGTTTGCGCCGCTGGGTGCACGCATCGCGCACACCTTGCCGGCGGCGCTGCTCAAACGGGGTTTCGCGTTGCTGTTACTGGGGTTGGCGACGACGATGTTGTGGTGACGGGCACCTCCGGCTGTTGACAGGCAAAGCGGGAGCTGCCGCGTTGCCGGGTTCCAACATTGGAGAACTCCCGTGTTGCTAGCCGCGCATCAATGCCAGTCCGGTGGGCATATATCGTGGTGTACGCAGCGACCCGTTGCACATAATGGCGTGTCTCCTTAAACGGGATGGTCTCAATCCAGATGTCGATCGGTACCGCACAGTCCTCGGGTAACCAGCGGCTGATGCGGTATGGTCCGGCGTTGTAGGCGGCGGCCGCGAGCATAGGATTGTTGTCAAAGCGATCCAGCATTTGGCGAAGATAGCTCGTGCCCAGGGCTATGTTGGTGTCTGGCTGCAGCAGCTGGGATTTGTTCTTAAGTCGGACATGACCACGTTTGGCGATCAATTTCGCGGTCTTTGGCATCAGTTGCATTAACCCAAGGGCGCCTGCGGGCGATTTTATGTCTGTCATGAACGTGCTTTCCTGACGCATGATGGCATACACCCAATTGGGATCCAGTCCGTGGCTATCGGCATGTTGCCGCACCAGAGTGTCGAATGGTCGTGGGAAACGGGGTTCCAAATGGTTGCGGTGCGACGTTAGCCCCAGCGTGGCTATGGCGCGGTCGTGCCAGCCCCATTCATGCGCCAGTCGCGCGGCCAGCAGCAAGTCTGCTTCATCCAGACCCTGGCTGAGCTTATACCATTCGCGGCGCGCCTCGATGATGCGACCGAGAGCCAACAATTCATGTGCGCGCTGCGCGGCGAGTGACGCATGCAAAAAATCCTGTGCGTGATGGATGGTTGGTAATGTCTCGTTGTTAAATCGAGGTGCAATCCCTAACTGTTCAGCGGCAAGAAAACTGTAGTAACCAAGGCCAAGTGACAGTCCGGCAAATAATTTATTGGCCTCGGTACGGTTGCCGGTTGCGTCCAGCGCCCGCGCGCGCCAGTAACGCCAGCCACTGGTTTCGCGTTGCTCTGTCGGTAGCTGATCGACCCAGTTCGATACCAGCGACCACTGTTGATTGCGCAGCGCGTTACGCAATCGCAGTTCCTGCAGTTTGACCGGTAGCGTGTCGATATTGAGCGCGGCCAGATCCTTCAGCGCCCCAAAATCACCATCCGCAACCCGGCGCATCAGGATGATGTGATCAATGCTGGACCGCTCTGCGGTGGTGAAGCTGTAACGCTGGCTGAGACGCTTCAGGTTACGGTTGGCCTGCTCGGGGTCGCTGCGAGCCTGGCGTTCGATGCCATACAGCAGAATACGACTGCGATAGGGGTGGGGCGAGCGAAAGCGTTTGGTCTCAAGGACGGCGGTGGGATAACGATGGACTCGTAACCACAAATCAGCCCAATAGGCGTCGTCATCATCCATGAAGCGTTTCAGGTAGCGGGCCAATTGCAGCTTGCGGTTATCCATGGCCAATACGAATCGCCGCCAGGCGAGATCGGAGCTTAGCAAATTGGCTTTGCGCCATGCCGTGAACAATGGGTCGCAGGCGCGGGGTTGGGATTTTCCGGTTAGCCAGAGATTGTCGAGTTCGGCAAAGGCGGCACCCGTGTGTCCCGCTTTTAGCAACACTCGGCGGTAGCGACAGCGCTCGGCGATGTCGTTGGTCGGTCGATAGGCGCCGAGGAAGTTGTTGGTTTCACCGCGACTCAGTTGGCGTTTAAGCCACGCCTGGCGGAGGCGGTCGGCCAGCGGGGTATCGGCATAGGTTTCTGCGAATGTATTGACGTCTTCGAGCGTAGTCCGCGTGAGATAACGGCGGTGCTTGGCGTAAACAAGATAGGGATAGAGTGGGTAGTCCGTGAGGTCGGCGAGGGCCGTGTTGAAACGGCTGAGTTGTCCTCGACCCAACATTTTTGAGGCTTGTTTAAAGAGCTCACGTTGATTGGCTAGGCGCGCGCTGTGCGGCACCTCAATGATCGGTTCAATCCACGCATTGGCCGATACATTCTGAGCCGTAACGATAACTGTAATAAGGCCGACCAGAAGCAGCAGTTTGGCAAAACTTCGATTAATGATCATGCGGCGCCAGAGCTTCGTGGGTAGGTTTGAGCATAGCAGAAAGCGGTGTGTTTGCAGCGGCCAGTTTTTATAGATACACGAAGTCCCATGGCGCGTCGTTGGTGTGCTGCAAACATTCCAGCAGTTGTTCGGAGGGGATGCCCTCGTTTGGATATATCCCCCATATCTCAATATGCGTCTGTGCGATGGCTGCCGCGCGCCGCCACGTCAACTTTCTTGGGTCGAAAGCCTGATTGCATTCTGAACATTGTGGTGAGATGTCGGGGTGCAAGACCCATTGGGTACAGTGTTGGTGCCAGTCATGCAGCGCGTGTTTACAGTGGGGACAGGCCGGCGCGGATGTGCGAGGACCGGAGATAAAATAGTGGTGAGTCGAAATCGGTGTCGCAGGGGGGATGTTGATGGTGCAGAGGTTATCTCCCTCAGCGGTGTCCGGTGTCAACGCCAGAGAGGGCGAGCAACCAACAAGAATGATGTGGCGCAGAAGTTCGGGGCCGGGCAGAAAATGTTGGGCGCCGTTGCGGTTAAACGGTTTGCCCAGAAGTTCCAGTGAATTCAGGGCATTGCGTATATCGATGGGGTCGGATGCAGTCCGGGAGAACACGACGAGCCGATTAGGCACTTCACACTTTTTGCAGTTGAGCGTGACGCCAAGGTGCTCGTCGCGCCCACGTTCGGTGATCATCCAGTCGCGGTTCTGCCAGGGTGGGTCGTGACGGACATGTTGGCTGTGGCCGCAGGCTAGATCGGCGACCCAATGCTTTTCTTCATCGCGGTGAAAGCCGGTGATGGCTTGGTTCACTGGCCCGACGTAGGCCTAATCAGGGACGTAGGCGAGGATATGGACGGTGTAAACGACCTGCTCGAGAAAGGCTTGGCTGTCGCGTGAGCCAATGGCAATGTTCATGCGTACCCGGTGGTTTTTCTCCTCCAGATCAGCTGCCGCCCCGTAGACGCGCCAGCCAACAAAGTTGGGCACCCCGTCACTGCGAACGCCGCCAATGGAGGCGGTCGAAATGGTCTTGAGGACACGCTCTTTGCCAGGATCAAACTCACGGCCGACATCAAATTGCAGAAACACCTGTTCCCAGCGTGGGTGCGGTTCACCGCCACCGACTTCGACCTCAGCAATTCCGGAACAAATAAACAGGCGGTTTGCGCCATCAGGCCCGTTTACGACAATTTCCATTTCCTGAACGCCACATAGGCGATTGGGTTCGATGACTGCAGCTTCGGGCATTTTTGGCACTCCGTGATGGCGAGACGATTGTCTAGTATGCCATGCCAAACGGAGATTCACTACAGCACATAGTCCGATACCAGATTTGGGCAGGTGTTTGCGGTAGAGTTCAGGATCTGGCTGGTTAGTTAGTAGAGAGAAAGCCCAAATGACCGAGATTACGATCGAACACAATGTGCCACCACCCAAGCTCGACGTGCTTGCGGTTGAGGTATGGCCGATCTGGGAGAAGGAGATTTCGACCTTTGACTGGACCTACGATGAAGAGGAAACCTGCTATCTGCTGCGTGGTGAGGCGCGGATCAGTTATCCTGGCGCCGAGCCCGTGGTGATCAAACGCGGCGATCTGGTCATATTCGAAAAAGGCCTGACCTGCACCTGGGAGATCCTTAAGCCGGTGAAGAAGCATTATAAGCTGGAGAGCTGGTAAATCCGGGTGGTGGCGCGTGGCTTTTGCTAGAATGTGCCGACTATGTCCGTTTCAGCCTACCCTCTACTTAACCGCATCGACTCACCGTCAGACCTGAAGGGTCTGTCGAGTATCGAGCTTGGGCGTTTGGCGGATGAAATCCGGTCTTTTCTGATCGAATCGGTATCACGTACGGGCGGTCATTTGTCATCCAGTCTGGGTGTGGTCGAACTCACGCTGGCATTGCACACCGTCTTTGATACCCCTCGGGACCGTATTGTTTGGGACGTCGGGCACCAGACCTATCCACATAAAATTCTTACCGGTCGTCGCGATGCGATGGACAGTCTGCGTCAGCGCGGAGGTCTAAGCGGGTTTCTGCATCGTCACGAGAGTGACTACGATGCCTTTGGTGCCGGTCATGCCAGTACCTCAATCAGCGCTGCACTGGGTATGGCGGTTGCCGCCGCGCGTGAAGGCACTGGCCGCAAGAGCGTGGCGGTGATAGGCGACGGCGCGATGACCGGTGGCATGGCATTTGAGGCGCTCAATAATGGCGGCACCGAAGACTGCGATCTGTTGGTGATTCTCAACGACAATGAAATGTCGATATCGCCCAGTCTTGGTGCGCTGCGTAATTATCTTGCCCGATTGATGTCGGGGCGTGTGTATACCGGGATGCGCGACACCAGCAAGCACGTGCTGGAATTGTTGCCTGGGGCAAGTGAGTTTGCGCGTCGTTGGGAAGAACACATGAAGGGTATGGTGATGCCCGGCACCTTGTTCGAAGAACTGGGGTTCAATTATATCGGTCCGGTTGATGGCCACGACTTGCCTGCGTTAATGGCCACCTTACGTAATATGCACGATTTGCAGGGGCGTCGCTTGCTGCATGTGATCACGCAGAAGGGGCGGGGCTATTCGCCGGCTGAACGCGATCCTTGTAACTATCACGGGGTCAAGCCGTTTGATCTCGATAGTGCGCCGGCGACCGTTGCATCGCCGACAGCAACAACCTCGCCAGCGCCACAGAGTTACTCCGATGTATTTGGCGACTGGGTCTGTGACATGGCCAATATCGATGAGCGTCTGCTCGCGATTACACCGGCAATGTGTGAGGGCTCGGGGTTAACCCGGTTTCGGGATGAGTTTCCGGATCGGTATTTTGATGTCGGCATCGCTGAACAACACGCAGTGACCTTCGCTGCCGGTCTGGCTTGCGAAAACTACAAACCGGTCGTCGCGATCTATTCAACCTTTTTGCAACGTGCCTATGATCAGTTGGTTCACGATGTCGCACTACAGAATCTCGATGTGACGTTCGCGATTGATCGCGCCGGTTTGGTGGGGGCGGATGGCGCGACCCACGCGGGTACCCTCGATATTAGCTTCATGCGTTGTATCCCCAACCTGATTTTGATGGCACCCTCAGATCAAAATGAATGCCGCCGCATGTTGGCTACGGCCTATCTGCATCAGGGTCCGGCGGCCGTGCGTTATCCGCGGGGCGCGGGTCCCGTTGCCGAGGTCGATGAGGGTCTGACGCCCTTGCCGCTGGGCCGTGCGCGGGTGCGTCGGCGCGGTACCAAGGCAGCGTTGTTGGTGTTTGGAACCTTGCTGGATGAGGCGCTTCAGGCGGCTGAGGTGATGGATGTCACGGTAGTCGATATGCGTTTTATCAAGCCTCTGGATAAGGACTGTATTGTTGGGATGGCCGAGAGCCATGAGGTTCTGGTGACGGTCGAAGATAATGTGATCGCCGGTGGTGCGGGTGCAGCGGTATCCGAGTGTTTGTCTGACAGGCAGGTTGTTTGCCCTGTGTTTCACTTAGGGTTGCCCGATCGTTTCATCGCGCATGCCACTCGAGAGCAGCAGCTGCGCGAATGTGGAATCGATGCTGGTGGAATCGAAGCGCGGTTGCGAGATATTTTGGGGAGAGTGACGAACCATGTTATCGCAGGCGATGTAATGGATCCTGATCGATTTTGGAGTTCCTGATAATAGTTTTAACTACGGCAGGGGTAGGTTCATTGTTCGTACTGGAAGTTGAATGCTGACCGCAGAAGAAGTACTAAAAACAGTTTATGGGTTCCGCGAGTTTCGGCCCTATCAGGCGCGGATTGTTGCGGACGTTGTTGCCGGCAATGATGTGTTCGTTCTGATGCCAACCGGCGGCGGCAAATCAATTTGTTTTCAGATTCCGGCGCAACTGCGCCATGGTACGGCCATCGTTGTATCGCCACTTATTTCATTGATGAAAGATCAGGTCGACGCCCTACAAGAGAATGGGGTTGCCGCCGCTTGTTATAACTCCAGTCTTGCATCCGATGAGGCTCGGCGCGTGTTGGCGCAATTGCACTCGGGCGAGCTTGATTTATTGTATGTAGCCCCCGAACGCTTGATGGCCGGTAGTTTCATGGCGCGGCTACACGAAATTGATATCTCGCTGTTCGCGATTGATGAGGCCCATTGTGTATCGCAATGGGGACATGACTTTCGTCCCGAGTATGTTCAGTTGGGCGCGCTGCGCGACGAATTCCCCGGTGTGCCGCTGATCGCGCTTACTGCTACGGCGGATCCGCAGACGCGGGCAGATATTTTGCACAAACTTCAGTTGCAGGGTGCTGAGCAATACATCACTGGTTTTGATCGGCCCAATATTTGTTACAGCGTGTTGGAAAAACGTAAGCCGTATCTGCAGTTGACCGAGTTCCTGGATAAGCGGCCGCAACAGTCGGGCATTGTCTACGCGCTTAGTCGCAAGCGGGTCGAGGAAGTGGCGTCGCGATTGCGTGCCGATGGCTACAGTGCGCTGGCCTATCATGCGGGCCTGCCGGCAAGCGAGCGACGTCATGCGCACGAATCGTTTTTGCGCGATGACATCGATATCGTCGTCGCGACCGTGGCCTTTGGCATGGGCATCGACAAGCCGAATGTTCGTTTTGTGGTGCACTTCGATTTACCTAAAAATATTGAAGGCTATTATCAGGAAACGGGTCGCGCGGGTCGCGATGGACTACCGGCGGATGCGCTTCTGTTATTCGGGGCACAGGACATCGTCACGGTTCGCCGTCTGGTAGACAATAGCGACAATGAAGAGCAAAAACGGATCGAAGTTCATAAGTTAAATAGTATGGTAGCGTTTGCCGAGGCGCTGACCTGTCGGCGTCGCGTGCTACTGGGGTATTTTGGAGACGAACAGGAAGAGGGTTGCGGTAACTGCGATACTTGCCATGTGCCGCCGGAACGTTACGATGCCACGGAAGATGCGCGCAAGGCACTGTCGTGTGTGTATCGGGTGGGCCAACGGTTTGGTATGAAATATGTGGTGGATGTGATTCGCGGTATGGATACGGAGCGCATCCGTAATTTCGGACACGACAAACTCAGCACCTGGGGTATTGGCCGGGGCCGCTCCGAGGTCGAGTGGAGCAGTATTTTGCGCCAACTGATCCATCACGGGTTTTTGGTTCAGGATATCGCCAACTATTCGGTGCTCACGTTGACCGATAGCGCACGACCTTTACTGCGTGGTGATATTCGACTCGAGTTAGGGCGGCCACGTCTCAAGCAATCATCTGGTCGGCGTAAAAAACTCAGCGCCGATCTGGGGATTCATGATGAGTTGTTGTTTGAACGTTTGCGCGAGTTGCGCAAGGAGTTATCCGATGAACAGAACGTGCCGCCGTATGTCGTATTCAGTGATGCGACACTGTCACAGATGGCGACGCTGTTGCCCGACAGCAAAGTGGCATTGCTGGATATCCACGGGGTTGGCGACAAAAAACTGCGCCGTTACGGCGAGGCGTTTCTCGATGCGATCGCAGAGCATCGGGGTTCTGTTCAACCGGCATAAAAAGCCCCTCGGCCGGATGACCGAAGGGCGTGCCATCATCGTTATCGTGCCGCGTCCCTGCGGGGGTTCGCTAACCACCATTCCTTGTGGACGTTGATGACGGGTTTATTGTTGCGTGCGACCGCGCGCGATGCTGTCAGCGGTGATCCCGACACCGCGTAGGAATTTACCCATGCTTGAAAATACCCTCGTATCCTGTCCCTATTGCGGTGAGTCGTTTGAGACCGTGGTCGACTGTTCGGCTGGCGACCAGCGCTATATCGAAGATTGTTACGTGTGTTGCCGGCCGATTATTTTTGATGTCTCTATCGATGTAGAAGGCGCCTTCTCGGTTGCAGTTCGCAGCGAGACTGAATGAGGCCTGGGGTCAGACCCCGGCAACTCATTGAATTACTTTATTTATAGAGGAGTATTCCGGGCGATTTTGTGCCTAGATCGGTGTTTTTCCACCAAAATCTATGTGATTATTATCAGACCATGATGCCCTAGCCTTTAACGAGTTGGTGATAGCCATTTTAGGGTAAAAATTACCGTTCTAAGACCAATAAATGGGCTGAAAACGGGCTCTATCATAAGGTTATCAATGTGTTATCGGGGTCTGACCCCGGCTAGCCTCGTCTGGCTGGGGCAAAGAAGGGTATTGATGGGTGCTTGAAAAACTTGATGAGTAGCATGCCGGCGATAAAACCGCCGATATGGGCGCCGAAGGCGACGCCGCCTTGTTGGTCGCCGGCCATGGCTGAGTTGATCAGTTGCATTACAAACCAGAATCCGAGAACCAGTCCGGCCGCGATGCGCGTGTTGAAAAAGATCACACCAAGGGGGATGAGGACTAACACCTTGGCTCGGGGGTAGAGCAACAGGTAGGCGCCGAGAACACCGGAGATGGCTCCGCTGGCGCCGACCATGGGTACGGTCGAGCCGGGGTCGGGCAGGGCTTGTGCGAATACCGCGGCGATACCACACAACAGGTAGAATAGAATGAATCGTGTGTGCCCCATCGCGTCTTCTATATTGTTGCCGAATATCCACAGATAAAGCATGTTGCCAATCAGGTGCATCCATCCACCATGCAGAAACATTGAGGTGAAGGCGGTCGCCCAAGCGGGTATTTGTGCGAGGTCGGGGTTGAGCGCGGCTTGATCAAACAGGACGGCGGGGATGACACCAAAGGAGAAAATTGCGGCCTGAGTGTTTTCGCCGAGTGATACCTCCCACAGAAAGGTCGCGATACAGATGCCGATCAGACCAATGGTAACGAATGGCGTAATTTGTGTGGGATTATCATCGTGTAATGGAATCATTTGCAGTCCTCTGAAGCCGGTTGACACGGAGCGGTGAGCGGATTCATGATGAGACCATGTTAATCGAAATCCGCTTTCATGTGCGTCGAGTTGTTTGGACACTGCCGGCTTGGCAGGTGTCGCGGTGGCGTGGTTCTGATTAGTTAACAGGATATTTTGATATACAGGCCACCGATCAACACGATTCGTGGCTTTTTTTTTGCGTGGAGGTAGGGCATGTCGGTGCCGGCAGCTTATTTGGCAGTGATTCTTATCTGGAGTACCACACCATTGGCGATCCAGTGGAGTGGTGATGGGCCCGGATTCCTGTTCGGTGTTGCTGCGCGCATGGTGGTCGGCCTGTCTATCTTGCTCGCGGGTATGCGATTGCTGCGTGTGGATTTCCCGTGGGATCGTGCCAGTCGTCGGGTGTATCTGGTCGGCGGTGTGCCGCTGTATCTGGCGATGACGTCGGTCTATTGGTCGGCGCAGTACATACCGTCTGGCTGGATTTCGGTGATTTTCGGTTTGTCGCCAATTTTTATCGGC
>DTRM01000139.1 GCA_012965975.1 Chromatiaceae bacterium
AGCGATTTCCCGGGTGCCGTATCCGTTGGTGCCCAAGTCGACCAGTGGCCACAAGGTACTGGCAATCGCAATGCCAAGGCCGAGCACCCCGAATTCAGTTACCCCAAGAACGCGTGCCAGATAGATCGTGACAAAAATAGTGGCGCCTTTGGCCACCACATCACTCATCATGACCCACATGAGATTGGAGCGCGCACGTTGAAACAAGCTCATCCGGGTGGTACCCCGGCTGTAGTTTGAGACGGATGCTTGAGCACATAGGCACCGCTTCCATTCGATGACAGAAACACCAGATCGGGATAGGTGTCCGCTACCGAAATATTCCATGCTCGCCGCACAGCGAGCCCGGTATTGTGCGCCGACCAGTTCCTGCCACGGTCGCTACTAATAAACATCCCGGAGCCTGCGCTGCTGTCGTGGTAATTGTGGTCATTAGTGGCCATGTACAGAGTCGAGTCATCCGATGGAAGCTGGACAATGCCAGAGACATACTTATGTAGCTTTTTGAGGACGGGATACCAAGATTTTCCACCGTTAATGCTGCGGTATAGCGCAGCCGGTCCCGAGCGACTGGTTGCGGATCCAACCAGAATGGTTTCCGGGTGTCCGCGAAGTAGGGTAATAGCGGTAACCGGTACATTAGATAAAAACGGTATCGCTAGCCAGTGTCTGCCAGCGTCGACGGATTTATATAATCCTGATTTGGCACCTGCATACATGGTGTGCGGATCGGATGGGTGGAGCGCCAGCGCGGTAACTTTTTCGTTCGGCAAGGCGGTGGTATTGGTTTGCCAGGTGTTGCCGGCATTGCTGCTGGCATAGATGCCTTGGTTGGTGCCGAGAACGATCTGATCGGGGTTGCTTGGGTGAATGAGTATTTTTTGAATCTGGTGCGTTGGGTTAAGCGAATCACACAAGGCACGCCACGAATCACCCCCATTGGCGCTGACGGACAGGCAGGATTTATTGCTCCAAGTGAAGCTGGCGCTGTACAGTAATGCGTCTTTTCCACTGGAAAACTGGAGGTCGGCGGATGACTGGCCGTACCGAGGTTCTTCGCCAATTGTGTTCCAGCTAGAAGCGCGGTCATTGGATACAACGATTCCGTGGTCAGCCGTTGCGATGAATATTTGATCAGGGTTGGTTGGGTTTACCTCGATGTCGCGGGTATGGCCGAAGATATTAATCCCGGTGTGGGTCCAGCCGCTGCCGGTCTGTCGAGAGATAAGCTGTGACCACGAATCGCCGCCATCACGAGAGCGATAGACGTATCGGGAGCTGCCAAGATAGACAAGTTTTGCATCGGTCGGGTCGAAGGCGAGCGCGTTGATGCGGCGGCTGGTGCGCAGCCAGGATTCGGGCAAGTGATCGGTTATGCGATGCCAGGTTGCGGTGTCATCGGTACTTCGGTAGACACCACCAGCTGATCCCCACGTGCTGTTAATGGCAAACAATGCAGCGCCGGGTTTAGCCCGGGCGATGATTGAGTATCGGTCTGGCCCGCTGCTGTGGGGCTTGAATTTTAGCCCAGTATTGCGTGTCGTCCATTGCTGGCCCGAGGAGGTACTCTCTAGTATCCCCGCATCACCACAGGCGGCTAACAATCGCATAGGGCGTTCTGAAAATTCAAGAATACCAAGGCAAGGTTGGTTTAGAATTCGTTGCCACAGCTTGGTTTTAGAGTTGCCGCGATACACGCCGGTGTCGGTTGCCGCATAGATGATATTTTCATGTACGGTGGATGCCAATAGTTGGGTGACTTTGGAGGGGTGCGGGAAGGCAAGAACCGGATGCCATGATTCGCCTTGGTCAGAAGACAAATAAATATAGCGAGACCATTTGAGTTTTTTGACGGTGGTGGTTCCATCTGAGCTTTGCCGATAACCCAAGCCAAGATAAACAGTGTCAGGGTTCTGTGGGTCGACTGCGATTCCACCGATGCTACCGCTAAGCTTGTGTGCCAGCTCGGCGGGCAAACCGGCGCGTTTATTTTGCCACGACTTGCCGCCATCACGGCTTTTGTAAAATCCGCCGCGGGTACCAACAAAGCGTGTGTTTGGATTTGTAGGGGAGATAATTATTGCGGTTGTGATGTCGTAGTTGTTTAGTGAGTCATTGCTTGGGAACCAGGTGTCACCTTGGTCGATGGATTGATAGATCCCGCCGATGTCGCTGCCGAGCAAGATTGTCCCGTCGTTAGTGACATTGAGTGAGGTGACTTGATCGGCATCACCCGGTCCGATCAGTGTCCATACTCCCGGGGTCAGGTTATCGAATGGGGATGCTGGACCGTCTGCGCTTAGCCCGACCAGACTTTGGCTGGCAAGCAGCGTGCAACCGATGATCCGCAAGATCAGTTTACGCATCAACCACGAGCGACAACGAGCGACTTTTGGGTTTGTTTGGCGACAGAACCAACTATGCGCTTTTGATAAAGTTGTGTGTTTTATCGGGCCCATCGAGATCAAACAACGACACCAATGTTGTGTGGATATTGGTGATTTTACACTCCTCTTGGTCGATCTTCAGGGCAGCACCCTGATTAGAGAAGAAAATACCGTTCTTTTTGTGGCCGCCAGAAATTTTCTTGTGGGTGGGGTTGATAGAAAACAAACCTGAATGCATCGACATGCCGGTGCCTAGCTCCGGAACCATTTCGTAGAGGATGTCAGGGTAGCGTTCGATGTGTTTGCCGTTGTAGAGGGCTTCGCGTGGCCGCATCCAGCGGATCATTTTTTTACCCTCGTAAGTGAGTTCGTCCAACTCTGCCATCAGCTTGGTTCGGAACGCCTCATAATCATCGACCTTGTCTTTATTGATGCAGATGCCTCCAAACGGATTGGTGCCAGCAAAATCCGAGGCATAGGCCTGACTCTCTGCATTGTTGGAGATATGTTTGCCGCTTTTCATCGCACTAGCATTGGGCACCAGCTTGGCGATCTTGCTAATGTATTCCTCTAGGTCGTTGTCATTCAGGAATTTCAATACACGGTTTTTCAGTTTTTCAAGAAGTACCTTCTTGCTGAATTTTCTGCCGCCGCCGGCGCTCTTGAGGTAACCCTTCTGGTATAGATATTCGTTAAAGTTGAACGTATGGGTACAGCGCATTCCATGACCGTGATCACTCATGAGCAACAGAATGTCATCGTCATCAAGTGCATCCATGAAGTCACCAACAATCTTGTCGATGAGAGCGAAAAACTGATCTATACCACCTTCCACTTCATTGCTGCCTGGGTAAGTAGGGTCGGTTTGGTCACAGTAGCGCCACAGGTGATGCTGAATTCGATCAGTGGTGAGAAATGTCTGAAAGAAAAAACCCGGCTGGTTTTTCTTTAGCATGGATAAACCAAACTCGGCTTGCTCCTCGGTGTCTTCAATGGTCCAGTCCAGAAACGGTTTAATATTGGATTTATTCGGGAAGTTGGTAATACCACCAATGCTGTCGGGAATTTCGATGCCCTGCAGTTGCTCGCGGTTGGATACCTGAATATCACCCTCGATAAACACGGGTCCGCTGATCATGGTGCCGTTGACCGGCCACACAGGATAGGCCATGAATGGGTTGATCACGCATACTTCGGCATTGGCCTCGTTACCGATGCGGTCCCAGAACGTTTTCTCGTGGAAAACGGAGGTGTCAATGCTGACGGTCTTATTGTCGCCCAGCAGATAATTGACGTGCTCGAGAATGCCATGATCGGACGGATCCATTCCGGTATAAGCGGTAATCCAGGCTGGAATTGAATCGGGTGGAAACACCGACAGCAGGGGTTCAAACGAGCCCTTTTCTTCCAGTCGTTTCAGGTTGGGCAGGCGTCCATCGTCGATCATTGTCCGCGTCAGGTCGTAATCCATGCCGTCAAAGCCGAGCAATACAACTTTTCTCTGTTTTTCAGTATCTGTCATGGCTATTTCCCAATTTTTCCCACTATCCAACTGTAAATAATATCGTTAATTTCATCAACGGCCAGCGTGCCATCAACCTGTAGGGCATTATCACCCGTCGCAAATACCTTATAACTGGTTTCGCGCTGCCGTAGGTATTCTACCGGTGTGCCGTCCATTTTACGTTGGTAGCCGATCTCAGCGGGCAAATTAATGATAATAGACAGATCTGGCCGCTGCATTTTGCCGACGGCGGAACTGCGGAGTTTTTGATCCAGTACTTCTGGTGGCATATTCACATTAATTGACTGGTCAATGGTGAAGTCGAACAGATATCGATCCATGATCACATAATCGGCTTTCCACGATGGGCTGACCCGTTTGTAGGCCCCAAAATAATCGTGGGTCGCATATTTTAGCCACAGCCAGCGAATTGGTCCCATCGCCAGCAGGCGTTTCTTGAGTTTGTTCCAACTCGCATGGTCGGCGTTTTCACCGGCCTTGAGTTGTTCCGAGTTTGTGGCCGAGCGCGAGTTGCGTCCCAACAGTCGCTTGACCTTTTTGATGAGGGGAACGATGGATGGTTCCCAGCGCAGCCATTGATATTCGCTATCGAAGCCGGCCTCATTGAGTCGTGCGGCCAGTTTTTCTGCCTGGGTGGTTTTGCCACAGCCGTCGATGCCGGATAGGTAGATAACAAACATTCGGGTCCTCCTCGCTATCGTTCAAGCAAGCGCTGGGCAGTGTGGTTCCAAGTATAGGGTTCGGTTTTTCGCCGATTCATACATTGGGATTCAAAACCTTGGCGAATTATAGCAATAATATCCTCGGGTCCACTGACAAAACGGAAGTATTCATCTTCGTCAAACAGCTCCGGAACCACGCCAAAGCGGGTGGTGATAATAGGCAAGTTAGTTGCCATGGCTTCGAGTACCGAAAGAGGGGTTTCCATTGCGCCGAAGTCTTCGGTTACGGGGAAGCAGTACCAGTCAGACAGTTGATACAGTTCATGGATGTCTGCCAGATACTCGCGAATGACACGCACACCGGAGTCCTCCAGTTGCGTGCACAAGCGTTCTTCCTTGTCAGTGGCCGTACTGCCGATCAGGACAACCTGAATAGTGGGTAAGGCCTGTTGAACCTCTGCCAGCCAGTGGGCGTTGCGAGACGTTTTGATGTGGCCGACATGGAGCAAGACGGGTTTATCTTGCGGAAGTCCATATTTGGATTTCAGGGCGTGTTTGTTGTCCGATGGGACGTAGGTCTCGCGGTCGATCCCGATCGGAAGCACGGTCGCGTGAATGCCCAGCTTTTCTAGATCCTCGGCCATTGCCGAAGACAGTACAAAGACATTTCTTAAGGGCAGGCGCGAAATAATCGCTCTCTGCCAAGGTTTAAAGCTGCGTTTCTGTAGCCCAAATATCGCAAGCCGGGAACCAAAGAACAGACCGAGGAGCCAGGATTTTATCAGCGCCGAAAATGTCAGCGCACTTTCGGGCACATAAATGATTCTTTCGGGGCGCAGCCATAGTCCACGCAGAATCAGTCGTGGTGTGATCAGCAGGCTGTTGAGTTGGTGGGGCAAAAATGTCAGGTTTCTCACCAGACACATTTCATGATCGGCTTCCAACTCGTCAAAAATCATGTGGGTGGTCTTTTTCATGCCTTCATCAAACGGCGGGAAAAAGTATTCATAGCAAAACAGTAATTTCATTGCCGTACTATCCCGTTTTCCCAGTGCAGACAGACTGATATACATCGAGTGTTTGTTCCGCGACGACGTCCCAGTTGTAATGTTCGGTCAGCACGGCGGTGTTATCGATGGCTTCGGGACTCTGAAGTCGCCGCATCAGGCAACGGGCGAGGTCATCAACATCGCCGGTTCGGTGATAGTTTTCGGTTGCCAGTTTTACCTGCAGATTGGCGGGAATGTCACTGACCAGTACTGGCAGGTTGTAACTCATGGCCTCGAGCAGGGCAATGGGCAGACCTTCATGGTATGACGGCATGCAGAACAGGCGGGCATGGCCGAAGGTCTGTGCCAGTTCCCGCCCCTTTATATACCCGGTGAGCACCACTCCGGCGGCGTTTGCTTGTTCCTTCAGGGCGCGGCTGTAGCTGGTTTCGTGATCCGCATCGCCGACCAGCACTAGCTTGTGTTCGGTAATTCCTGCCTGTTGGTAGGCATGAATTAGATCGTGAAAGCCCTTTTCCTCAACAAAACGGCCGACGCCGATCATATATTGGCCTGGTTCGAGGCCCAGAGAGCGGATGTAGTCTGACTCGGTGGGGATGTCCGGCAGATCCACGCCGTTGAAGATAAGGTGATGATCATGGCGGTCGTATTTATCAGACAGAATGTCACCAATCACGGTGGAGATCACAATGATCCTATTAGCAAAGCGAGCACCCATGCGTTCGCCCTGAATCAGTACCCACTTGGCCAGTCGTCCCCATTTTTGACGATCATAGTCTGGGCCATGGTGGGTAAAGATGGTTTTCAACCCCAGCAGTCGGGCGAGTGGCACCATGATGGAGGGACCGATGGCGTGGATATGCAATACATCCGGTGATTTCAGTCGCGCGTAGAGAATGCCCAGAAACGTGTGCACGATCGCCTCAAGGGATTTTTTTCGCGGCGCGAACAGGTGGTGCAGTTTGACGCCCCGATATTGCTTCAGACGTGTGTTTCCAGAGATATAAGGGGTGCGCGTGATCAGGGTGACCTCGCAACCCAGATTCACAAGGCGGGGGTAGAGCGCCTCACAATGCGTCTCTACGCCGCCAGGGACGTCGGGTATGCCCCGCGTGCCAAGTACGATTATTTTCATTGTTACCCGGTGTGCGAACCCGCACGCTTAACGAATCGAATCTTAGCCGACCTTGAGACCCGACTGATCGGGGATGGTGCCGCCACCTGTTTCGCGTAGATCGCCCTGCAGTGAGTCTTGACCTACATCGTAGGTGGGAATGGTATCCACGCAAATGGGGCGGCCAAGCAGGCTCTTGATCTTATTCTTAATGACCCATGCAGCAGGATGTTTGATGTACTTTTTCATCACCGGTGCTGC
>DTRM01000140.1 GCA_012965975.1 Chromatiaceae bacterium
TGCGTGACTACGGTCCGCCGCCGACACCGGTCAGCGAGTTCAACGCGATCGACAAGTTTAAGCGCCATTACCGCTCCGTCGACGCTTTACTGATCGATGACATACAGTTTTTTGCCGGTAAGGAGCGTTCCCAAGAGGAATTTTTTCATACCTTCAACGCACTACTGGAAAACCAGCAACAGGTGATTCTCACCTGTGACCGTTACCCGAAGGAAGTCAACGGTCTCGAAGAACGGCTTAAATCGCGGTTTGGGTGGGGCCTCACGGTTCAGGTTGAACCGCCCGATCTTGAGACCCGGGTCGCTATACTGATGAGCAAAGCCGAGCAATCGGACATACTATTGCCCCCCGAGGTCGCGTTTTTTGTCGCCAAACGTATTCGTTCGAATGTTCGGGAACTGGAGGGCGCGTTGCGTCGCGTGATCGCCAATGCCCATTTCACCGGCCGTTCCATCACCTTGGACTTCGCCAAAGAAGCATTACGTGATCTATTGGCAGTTCAGGATAAACTGGTCACAATGGAGAACATTCGCAAGACGGTTGGGGAATATTACAAAATCAGAGTCTCTGAGTTGCTTTCGAGCAAGCGCAGTCGCTCCATCGCCCGACCCAGACAAATGGCGATGGCGCTGGCTAAAGAGTTGACCAATCACAGCCTGCCAGAGATAGGTGATGCGTTTGGTGGTCGTGACCATACAACCGTGCTGCATGCCTGCCGAAAAATAGCGGAACTGCGCGAGGGCGATTTGAGAATCAGTGAGGACCACGCAAACTTATTGCGTATCCTGACCAATTGATCTGGGTATCCTGTGGATAACTTCTCTATAACTATCAACATTAAAGTTATCCACATTTCGTCCAGTCTATTTTACGGGGTTATCAAGCCCCACTAACTATTACTAACCTATTGTTTTTAAATAAAAAACTATAGTTATCCACTGACTTGTTGTTGTGTAATAATAATAATAAGTCTTTTAAAAAAACTTTATTATTAAGTGATTAATATGAAATTCAGTTGCTCAAAAGAAACGCTCCTTAAACCCTTGCAGGCGGTGATTGGTGTGGTCGAACGACGCCAGACGTTGCCCATCTTGTCCAACATATTGTTGGTCGCAGATGAAAAGGGCTTAAGCCTGACGGCAACTGATTTGGAGGTACAACTGACCGCCACCGCAGATATTGCTGTCAAGCAGGCCGGTCGTGCCGCCGTACCGGGACGTAAGCTGCTGGATATCTGTCGCTCGCTACCGGATGGCACAGAGTTACAGATCAGCATCGCCAAGGAACGAGCCACGGTAAAGGCCGGGCGCAGTCGATTTGCATTGGCCCTGCTTTCACCGGGTGATTTTCCATTGGTTGAGGATCCAAAAGACACCGCGAACCTGACCATGCCAGAGGGTAAGTTGAAGGCGTTAATTGAGCAAACACAGTTTGCGATGGCGCAGCAGGATGTACGCTATTACCTGAACGGTTTGATGTTGGAGTTTTCTAAACAGGGGTTGAGGTCGGTCGCGACGGATGGGCATCGTTTGGCGCTATCCGATGTGGAGATAGAGTTTGATATTGCCGAAACGCAACAGATTATTGTTCCTCGCAAGGGGGTGCTGGAACTGTCCCGTTTGCTAGAGGCGGGCGATGGCGAGGCGCAGATCCGCTTGGCCGCGAATCACATACAGGTGGTGTTGCCCGAATTAACCTTTATCTCGAAGCTGGTGGATGGCCGTTTTCCCGATTATCAGAGGGTTATTCCCAAGGGCCCGAGCCAGGAATTGAGTGCCGATCGGGATATTCTGCGGGCTGCGCTTTCGCGTACCGCGATCCTGTCGAACGAGAAATATCGAGGGGTGCGCCTGCATTTAAGTGAAAACACGCTACGTATCGTGGCGACCAATCCGGAGCAAGAAGAGGCGGAGGAAGATGTTGAGGTGAGCTACCGGGGCGGTAACATGGAGATTGGGTTTAATGTGCGTTATCTAATCGACGCACTGAATGCGATAGAGGGCGGGGATATTCAGATTCAGCTGTCGGATGCGAACAGCAGTTGTCTTATCATCGACAAGGCATCAACGCAGTCTCAGTATGTCGTGATGCCCATGCGGCTGTAGGGCATTTGTTCCACGTGGAACATACTTGAGCGATTGAATGATATTCCCCACGTTGCGGTGGATGCAGTGGGTTCGTCATGGACCAAAGCTACTTTTACCCCCTTTATTTCAGTTCCTTCAGATTAATCCTAGATGATTTCCAGCCATGGGCCTTAGTCGCCTGCAGATATCGCATGTACGAAATCTGACCGATGTTACCCTGTCGGATCTGCCTCGCCTGAATCAATTTGTCGGCGCCAACGGCAGCGGTAAAACGAGCCTGATCGAGGCTGTGTACTTGCTGGGCAGGGCAAAAACACTGCGCAGTAATCAGATTCGGCCGGTCATACAACGTGGCGAACAATCATTGACGGTATTCGGGATCAACGAGACCGGTTCGGCTCTGGGGGTCGAACGTAGCACCGCTACGACACGGATACGGATTGACCAACAAGATGTTCGATCACGCTCAGAGTTGGTGTCCAGACTACCACTGCTGCTGATTACCCCCGAGAGCCATCGGCTGTTTGAATTGGGACCAAAATTGCGCCGCCAGTTTTTGGATTGGGCGATGTTCCACGTGGAACCCGCCTTCCATGGGGTTTGGCAGACCTATCAAAAGGCGTTGAAACAGCGCAACGCATTGCTACGGTCACTTGCCGGCGATACCCAGCTACAGCCATGGGAGGATCTCATGGTTGAGTCGGGTGAGGCGTTATCGGAGCTGCGGGACGTGGTGGTGCGCCAACTGGATCCAATGATGGGGCGCGTGACCGCAGAGTTGCTGGAGCTTGATCCGCCAGAGCTACGTTACCTGCCAGGCTGGGACCAGAAGCAGTCGTTAGGCGAGGCCCTGCTACAAGGTCGCGATCGCGATCGGGCACGAGGTTATACCGGTGTTGGCCCCCATCGAGCAGACCTGGCGATACAGTTAGCCGATCAACCCGCAAGAGACGTTGTTTCGCGGGGTCAGCAAAAACTTCTGATTGCCGCCCTGTGTCTTGCTCAGGCGGGGTTATTTGCGAAAAAGCGAGGTCAGCGCTCCATGTTATTGGTGGATGATCTGGCGGCAGAACTTGATGCGGAGCGACGTAAGGCATTTTTCTCGGTATTGACCCGTTATCCAGGTCAGGTATTTATCACCGGTACCGTCGCGATGACGGACATTGATCCTGAATGGAAACTGTTCCACGTGGAACACGGGGATATTGCAGCGATTTAGATTAGCAGAGCCGGTGTCACGGGCCGGACATGAGCGGATCCTGGGGACTGTTACGGTTCGGCATGAACGGTTACTCATCGGGCATCAAAATCGCCAAGTTACCGAGCCTTTTCGGGGCACGCTTTAGGCGAGCTATTCGAATGAAAACAGCCTTGGCTGGCGGGCGTAAAAGAGGTGCTTTTTAGCGTAATCTGGTACAATTAGCCCTTACTCTGGAACAGGTGTGTCATGGCGACTGAAGAAACAACGTACGATTCCTCAAATATTAAGGTTCTCAAGGGCTTAGAGGCGGTTCGCAAGCGTCCGGGTATGTATATCGGCGACACGGAGGATGGCACGGGATTGCATCATTTGGTGTTCGAGGTCGTCGATAATTCCATTGACGAGGCCTTGGCCGGTCATTGCAGTCAAATCAACATCAAAATCCACAGCAATAACGCAATTTCCGTGAGTGATGATGGGCGCGGTATACCCGTCGATTTTCATGCCGAGGAAGGCCGTTCAGCCGCCGAAGTGATCATGACCGTGCTGCATGCCGGCGGTAAATTTGACGATAACTCGTACAAGGTTTCAGGGGGGCTGCACGGCGTCGGCGTCTCCGTCGTTAACGCATTGTCAATCAAACTCCTGTTGACGGTACGCCGCGACGGCAAGGTGCATCGTCAGGAATATAGTATGGGCGAGCCCCTCGCACCGCTCGAGGTTGTCGGCGATACCGAGGCGACTGGAACAGAGATCTACTTCGAACCTAGCCCAGAAATATTCGGGGATACCGAATACCATTACGAACTGCTGGCTAAGCGATTGCGGGAATTGTCCTTCCTGAACTCTGGCGTGCGCATTTGTCTCGAGGACGAACGCGGCGAGAAAAGCGATGTCTTTGAGTATGAGGGCGGCATCAGGGCGTTTGTTGAACATCTCAATAGAAACAAGACCGCATCGCATCAAAATATCTTTTATTTCAATGGGATGAAGGATGATGTTGGGGTCGAAATCGCGATGCAGTGGAACGATTCTTATCAGGAAAATATCTTCTGCTACACCAACAATATTCCCCAGCGAGACGGTGGTACGCATCTGTCCGGATTTCGTTCGGCGCTGACCCGCACGCTTAATCAGTATATCGACAAGGAAGCGGCAAACAAGCGCTCTAATGTGTCGACCACGGGGGACGACGCGCGTGAGGGGCTGACCTCCGTCTTATCCGTCAAGGTGCCCGATCCAAAGTTCTCGTCTCAAACCAAAGATAAGTTGGTGTCCTCCGAGGTTAAATCCATCGTCGAATCGGTGATGGGCGAAGCACTGCAGGCGTTTCTTATGGAAAACCCCGCCGATGCAAAGACCATCGTTGGCAAGATGATCGATGCCGCCCGCGCCCGCGAGGCGGCCCGTAAGGCGCGTGAAATGACCCGACGCAAGGGCGCGCTTGATATCGCAGGCCTTCCGGGCAAGTTAGCCGATTGCCAGGAAAAGGATCCGGCGTTGTCTGAACTATTCCTGGTGGAGGGTGATTCCGCGGGCGGTTCCGCCAAACAGGGCCGAGACCGCAAGACGCAGGCTATTTTGCCGTTGAAGGGTAAAATCTTGAATGTTGAAAGGGCTCGTTTTGACAAGATGTTGTCGTCTGTGGAGGTTGGTACGCTGATAACCGCGCTTGGCTGTGGTATCGGCCGCGAAGAGTTCGACGCGGACAAGCTTCGCTATCATCGCATTATCATCATGACGGACGCCGATGTTGATGGCTCCCACATTCGTACGTTATTGCTGACGTTCTTCTATCGGCACATGACGGAGCTGATTGAGCGCGGCCATATCTATATTGCCCAGCCGCCGCTCTATAAGGTAAAGAAAGGAAAACAGGAACGTTACCTGAAAGACGACGCCGAGCTAAATAGCTACCTGTTACAACAGGCGCTCGACGGCACCCGATTATTTGTTAACGCGGATGCCCCCGCCCTTGCGGGCCCCGGATTGGAGTCGTTGTGTCAGGATTATCAGGCGGCTATATCGATTATTGATCGATTGTCTCACCGATACGATCCGGCCATCCTGCGGCAACTTATTTACTCACCAGGGCTGACGTCCGATAGCCTCAAAGACGAGGCCGGGTTAAGCGCTTGGGCGCAGGGCCTTGATCTTGCGCTGAACGCATCAGAGCACAGCAGCAGCAAGTTTAAGGTCGTTAGTCAATTGTCTGAAGAAGACGGTAGCCGAAGTATACTAATCAGTCGTCACCTTCATGGTGTTGATAGTGAGTACTTACTAGACGGTGCTTTTGTCGGCTCAGCCGAGTATAAGAAGATCGCCAAACTCGGCGCGCAACTGGAGGGCTTGTTGGGCGAAGGCGCCTATATCCAGCGCGGTGAAAAACGCCATGACACAAGCAGTTTTGCCGCCGCTCTGGACTGGTTGCTCGGCGAGGCGAAACGAGGCCAACACGTGCAGCGCTACAAGGGGTTGGGTGAAATGAACCCAGACCAACTTGCCGAGACCACGATGAGTGTTGAAACGCGCCGCTTGATGCGCGTGGAAATAGAAGACGGCGTCGCTGCCGATGAGGTGTTCAGTACCCTGATGGGTGACGAAGTCGAGCCACGCAGAGAATTCATCGAGCGCAATGCGCTGTCGGTGGTGAATCTCGACGTCTAAATCAGGCGGGACTATTTGCCGCTGAGTCGCGGCATTTGTTCTTCAATCCAACGCTCTACTTTGGCACTGAGTTCAGTGGCATTCATGCCCTCGCAGGATACGGGTGAGCCAATTACGACCTGAATCTCCCCCGCGTATTTGATGGCGCCGCGACGACGCCAGAATTCCCCGGCGTTGTGGGCCACGGGCACCACAGGGTAACCACTGGCCAGCGCCAGCATCGCGCCACCACTACCATAGCGCCTACGCTCCCCTGGAGCCGTGCGCGTGCCTTCCGGAAAAATAACCACCCTCCCCCCATTTGCCAGATGCTCAGTGCCTTGGCAAATGATCTGTTGAATCGCCTTGCGCCCCGCCTTGCGATCGATGGCGATGGCTCCGAGTGAGGCCATCGCCCAGCCAAAAAATGGGACCCACAGCAGTTCACGTTTGATGACAAATACTACCGGCGCATCAAACAACAGTTGCAGTGCGAGCGTTTCCCAGGCGGATTGGTGTTTGCACAGGATCAGATGCGCCCCCGGCGGACGGTTGGCAAGGCCCTCGACCCGATAAGAGAGTCCACAGACGCGTTTAAGCGACCACAGATTAAAGCGCGCAAACGATGATGCGATTCGATACCGTCGCTTGAGCGACAGCGGGAATGCCAGCAGCACCGCCAGCGTGATCACGATGGAGGAAATCACCATCCCCAGCGAGAACAGCAGTGACCGTACGAGCTGCATATCAGGGGTGCCCGAGGATTGAGTGAACGTAGGCGGCGAGGTCATCGAATTGTTGTTCAACATCGACAACAGCGCCGGGTTTACCGGAGCGAACCAACACAGGGGTGACGCCCGCGGCACGGGCGGCGACAACGTCTTTTTCCGAGTCACCCACCATCACCGTCTGCGCAGGATCCGCATCGAATTCCGCGAGCGCGCGAAGCAGTAACCCGGGTTTTGGTTTGCGACATTCGCAGCCCTCATCAGGCCGATGC
>DTRM01000141.1 GCA_012965975.1 Chromatiaceae bacterium
GTGATGGAGTGCAAAAAGGCGCTGGTTGAAACCGACGGCGATCTTGAGGCGGCGATTGAAGCCATGCGCAAGAGCGGTCTGGCCAAGGCCGACAAGCGATCTGGCAAAACGGCGGCCGAAGGCATCATCTCGATGGCATCCGACAGTGGTCGTACCGCAATTGTAGAAATCAATTCAGAGACCGACTTTGTTTCCCGCGGGGATGACTTTATCGCCTTCGCCAACAGCATCGCCGAACTGGTCGTGTCCCAACAACCCGCTGATCTGGATGCCTTGTTGGCATGCAGCATGGCCGATGGTTCAGCGGTCGCCTCCACACAAACAGCGTTGGTCGCGAAACTGGGTGAGAACATCAGCGTGCGTCGTTTTCTGGTTCTGGGTGGAAGCGATACGTTGGTCGCCAGTTATTCACATGGCAATCGTATTGGGGTGCTGGTCGAACTTAACGGTGGCGATGCGGCGTTGGGTAAAGACATTGCCATGCATGTTGCCGCGAGTAATCCGTCGTGTATCGGTGCAGATGATGTGAATCCCGATGATCTGGCGCGTGAACGCGATATCTTCAAGGCTCAAGCGCTGGATAGCGGCAAGCCTGAGAACATCGTCGAAAAGATGATTGAGGGGCGGATGAGAAAGTATGTTGCCGAAGTCAGTATGGAAGGCCAGCCCTTCGTCAAAGACCCGGACATCACTGTTGGCAAGCTGCTTGGCAATGCCGACGCCAAGGTGACTAATTTCATTCGTTTTGAAGTGGGCGAAGGCATCGAGAAAAAACAGGAAAACTTCGCTGACGAGGTAATGGCGCAGGTTCGCGGCGAATAACCCGGATATACGGCACCCGCTATGAGTAACCTAGTCTATCAACGGATTCTGCTTAAGCTCAGTGGCGAAGCCTTGATGGGCAGTGGCGACTACGGCATAGACCCTGAGGTGCTGAGTGGATTCGCGGATGACATTGCGGATCTGGTCAATGCTGGCGTTGAGGTCGGACTGGTTATCGGCGGCGGCAATATCTTTCGCGGCGCCGGTCTTGCTGCACGCGGCGTTGATCGTGGTACTGCCGACTACATGGGTATGCTAGCCACCGTTATTAATGCGCTGGCAATGCAAGATGCGCTGGAAAAAACCGGTACCCCCGTGCGTGTCATGTCTGCGTTACGCATCAATCAAGTTTGTGAAGGTTATATCCGACGTCGTGCGATGCGCCACCTTGAAAAAGGCCGTGTCGTGATCTGTGCTGCAGGGACCGGCAATCCATACTTTACGACCGACTCAGCCGCCAGTTTGCGAGCGATCGAGTTGGATGCCGATATTCTGATCAAAGCGACCAAGGTTGACGGTATCTACACCGATGACCCTGCGACCAATCCGGATGCCACGTTGTTAAAAGAACTCAGTTACGACCAGGTGATTCAGGACAAGCTTGCGGTAATGGACACCACGGCAGTCGTATTGTGTCGTGATCAGAACATGCCATTGCGCGTCATGAATACCTTTGAAAAGGGCGCGTTGTTTAAGTTGGTTCATGGCGAATCCATCGGTTCACTGGTGCAATAGGGCGATAACACAATGATTGATGATATTCACAGTGATGCGAGTACGCGGATGGACAAATCGATCGTCGCATTCGAAAAAGAGCTTTCAAAGTTGCGCACGGGTCGAGCCCACCCGAGTCTGCTCGATCACTTGATGGTCGACTACTTTGGTGCGCCTGTGCCATTAAACCAGGTCGCGAGTGTGTCGGTGGAAGATGCCCGTACGCTGGCGATCTCGCCTTGGGAGAAAGACATGGTCAAGGTTATTGAGAAAGCGATCATGACCTCTGATCTAGGCCTGAACCCGGCCACCGCCGGCACCGTGATCCGTATTCCGATGCCTCCATTGACTGAGGAGCGGCGTGGCGACATTGTCAGGGTGGCCAGGAAAGAGGCCGAAAATGCGCGCGTTGCGGTAAGAAATATCCGCCGCGACGCAAACGGTGATCTTAAAGATCTGGTCAAAGAGAAGATGATCTCCGAAGATGAAGAACATCGTGGTGAGGACGCCGTGCAGAAACTCACCGACAGTCATGTCGGCAAAATCGATGAGCTCCTCGCCATCAAGGAAAAGGATTTGATGGCGATCTAGCTAGTAAACGATTATGCGGCCATCTACTTTCCAGCTTCCACGTCACATTGCGATCATTATGGATGGCAACGGCCGCTGGGCGACCGGCAGAAAGTTGCCTCGATACGCCGGTCATAAAACGGGTGTCGATACGGTTGAGACCATTGTTGAGGCGGCCTCTGATCGTGGCATTGAATTTCTCACCTTGTTTGCCTTCAGCAGCGAAAATTGGCGGCGACCCGAAGAAGAGGTCGGCCTGTTAATGAAACTACTGCTCACCGCTCTGAAGGGCCGCATCAAACGACTGCATAAACAAAACGTTCGACTCCGAATCATTGGCGATACCGGTGCCTTGTCGTCTGGACTACAGCAAGCGATTGATGAAGCCGAATCATTGACGCGGGACAATACCGGGTTACAGCTGAACATAGCGACCAACTATGGCGGACAGTGGGATATCACCCAAGCGGTTCGACAGGTCGTCGATGCGGTGAGTTCCGGAGCACTGGATGCCAACCAAATTGACGAGCATTCGCTGGAGCCTTATTTGGCATTCGCCGACTCGCCTAACCCCGACCTGTTCATCCGTACCGGGGGCGAGCGTCGAATCAGTAATTTTCTGCTCTGGCAACTCGCGTACACCGAATTGTTCTTCACCGATACCCTGTGGCCTGATTTCGACGACGCCGAACTGGATCGGGCGGTTGAATGGTTTGCCGGTCGACAACGTCGTTTTGGACGTGTTCCCGATGATGTCGTCGCCGATGACCTTGTCGGCTCGTCATGATCCCCTGGGTTAATTGCCACTCGTGTTAGTCCAGCGTTTACTTACCGCACTGGTACTGATCCCTCTGGTCACTCTGGGCGTATTCAATCTGTCGCAGCCCATATTTGAACTCGTGATTGCTGTATTCCTGCTGATCGGTGGTCGTGAGTGGGCCCGACTTGCGGGGATTGGTCGCCTTGTTACGCAACTACTGTATGTTGGGATGTTGGCGGGTTGTATGTTGCTCGCTGGGCTTTGGTTGGACTATTCGCCAGTCTCGGGGCTTGACCAACATCTGCTCCTGTTGGGTGTGGTCGGGTGGATTGCTCTTGCGATTAAAACACTGACGGTGCGTGAGATATCAGTGCGCACATCAGGCATTGGTTTTTCTACCGCGGTACTCGGTCTGCTGGTGCTTACCATCGCCGCTGTTTCGGTCGCCAGTATCCGTGAACGTAGCGATGGTGGCTGGCTGTTCATGTCTTTGTTGTTGTTGGTGTGGACCGCCGACTCGGCTGCATATTTTGCTGGCCGCGCCTGGGGCAAGCACAAGCTTGCGCCCGTTTTAAGCCCCAAAAAAACCTGGGAAGGCGCATTAGGTGGGGCCTTAGGTACCACACTATTGGGATTGGGGTTGGGTCTTTGGGTGTTTAATCTCAGTGGCCAACATCTTGCCGGCTATCTGTTGCTGTGTCTCTGCGTCGTCGTGCTATCGATCATCGGCGATTTATTTGAAAGTTTGTTGAAACGGCGTGCGGCGATCAAAGACAGTGGCGTACTGTTGCCCGGGCATGGCGGTGTGCTTGATCGCGTCGACAGTTTGCTCGCCGCCTCTCCTTTTTATGCGTTTGGTGTGGGCTGGGTATGGGCGTGAAATCCGTCGCCATTCTTGGGTCGACCGGTTCGATCGGTGTCAGTACGCTTGATGTCATCGCGCGGCACCCCGATCGATTTCGCGTGCATTCGTTGACCGCTTATCACAATACCGACCGTCTGTTCGAGCAATGCCGGCAGTTCTCACCGGATGTCGTGGTCATGGTCGATGCCGATGCGGCACTTGATCTCGAACGTAAACTCTCCGGCGTTGGCCTAAATACCATTACCGTATTATCCGGTGCCTCGGCACTGGAACAGGTCGCGTCCGCTGCGGAAGTCGATTATGTGATGGCGGCGATTGTCGGTGCGGCTGGTCTGCTGTCATCACTGGCGGCTGCAAGGGCGGGTAAGCGCGTGTTGCTTGCGAACAAGGAAGCCTTGGTCATGTCGGGCGATTTGTTTATCCGCACGATTTCAGAAAATGGGGCAACCCTGTTGCCGATCGATAGTGAACACAATGCGGTGTTCCAGTGCTTGTCGAGTGACACGGATGCCAATGTCGCGCTGACCGGAGTCCGTCGGATTCTGTTAACCGGTTCCGGCGGACCCTTTCGCAACCTGCCACTGGACAAGCTTGGCGCCGTGACCCCCGACCAAGCCTGCGCGCATCCGGTATGGTCGATGGGTCGCAAGATTTCGGTCGATTCGGCCACCATGATGAACAAGGGCCTCGAAATTATTGAAGCCTGCTGGTTGTTCTCGGTGTCTCCGGACCAGGTTGAAGTGGTATTGCATCCTCAGAGTGTCATTCATTCGATGGTCGATTACGTCGATGGGTCGGTTCTCGCGCAACTGGGTAACCCCGATATGCGAACGCCGATCGCGCATGCCTTGGCTTGGCCAGAGCGTATCGATTCGGGTGTCGATGCCCTAGATTTACCCAGCATCGCACACATGGATTTCTCTAAGCCGTCATTTGAACGCTTCCCGTGCTTAGGGCATGCCTATGCGGCAATCCGCGCTGGGGGTAACGCACCGACCGTACTGAATGCTTCCAATGAGGTCGCGGTTGACGCGTTTCTGCAGGGCCGACTCAAATTCACCGGTATTGCGGACACCGTGTCGGCGAGTCTCGAGCATATCGAGTTGGGCGCATCCGATTCAGTAGAAATGATTCTTGAAAGTGATCACCGAACCCGCAAGTTTGCCCGTCGATTTATTGCTGACAGGTTGATTCAACAGGAACAGGCATGAGTGGTTTTTTCTCGACACTGGGATCGTTCCTTGTTGCGCTGAGTATTCTCATCGCCGTTCATGAGTTCGGGCATTTCTGGGTGGCGAGGCGACTCGGTGTCAAGGTGCTGCGATTTTCGATCGGATTCGGCAAACCACTACTCAGCATTCGCCGCGGTCCGGACGCCACTGAATATGTACTGGCGATACTACCTTTAGGCGGATACGTGAAAATGCTTGATGAGCGTGAGGGCAAGGTCGCCGCCGCCGACGTTCATCGTGCCTTCAACCGACAATCACTACCGGTTCGCAGTGCCATCGTCGTGGCCGGGCCGCTGTTCAATTTTCTGTTTGCTATCGTCGCCTATTGGTGCGTATTTGTAACCGGTGACACCGGCACACGTCCGGTGGTTGGCTCCGTCACGGCGGATTCGATCGCGGCGACTGCAGGGTTCATGATCGGCGACACCATCACCGACGTAGGAAAAGAGCCCACACCGACCTGGGAAGGCGTGGTGATTTCCCTGATCGATCAAGCGGGGGACGGTGATCTTACCATTCGTGTGCGGGATGTGAGTGACCGCGAGGTGCTTCGCTATCTGCCCGGGACGGCGGTCGACACGCACTCGCAATCCCCACGAATGTTGGCAGAACTCGGTCTTGCGGTATATCGACCCACGCTTCCGGCCGTGATCGGCGGAGTCGTCGCGGCGAGTCCGGCGCAAAACTCCGGTTTGGTAGAAGGCGATCGGATTGTTCTGGCCAACGGCGAAGCCATTGATTCGTGGCAAGTCTGGGTTGACTATGTGCGTGCTCGACCCGATCAGGTGATCGCCATCGAGGTCGAACGCGGTATGCAGCGACTACCCCTGTCGATTCAACCAGAGCAGCGCAGCGACGAGGACGGCAAGGTGTTTGGGCGCATCGGTGCATTCGTTCAGGTCAGCGACGAATATTTCGATGAATTTCGCGTCAAACTCCAATACTCGCCGCTTGAAGCGTTGCAGAAATCAGCTCAGAAAACTTGGCAAATGTCGAGCCTGATGTTGCGCATGCTTTGGCGCATGATTGCAGGTAAAATCTCTACCGACACTATCAGTGGTCCGATCAGTATCGCCCAGTATGCGGGCGCATCGGCACAAATCGGGCTTCTGTCGTTCATCAAATTTCTTGCCATTGTCAGCATTAGTCTTGGGGTGCTCAATCTGCTCCCGATACCGGTGCTTGATGGCGGACATTTGCTGTTTTTTGGGATTGAAGCGATCAAGGGCAGCGCGGTTTCGGATCAGGCTCAGGAATTTGGGTTAAAAATTGGTATCACCCTGTTGGCACTACTGATGGGGTTGGCGTTCTACAACGATTTTGTACGGGTATTGAGTTAATGACGAGATTACAACGGCTGGGACGAGGACTGATGCTGTTGGCCGCCGTCTGCATGGCGCCAGCCGCAGCGTTTGAAGTGACCGATATCCAGTTGGAAGGGCTCGAACGGATCTCCGCGGGCACCGTGTTTAACTACCTGCCTATCAAGATTGGCGATGAGGTCGATTCTGCGGATGTGTCCAAAGCGATTCGGACCCTGTTCAAAACCGGATTCTTTAGCGATGTTCAGCTATTGGCCGAGGCCAACGTTTTGATTGTGGTGCTTGAGGAGCGACCGGCGATTTCGGAGATTGATATCGAAGGCAATGAACTGCTCGAGACGGAGCCTCTGCTTGAAGGGTTGGCGGGTATTGGACTTGCCAAGGGCCGGGTGTTTAAGCGAGCCCTGCTCGAACAGGTCGAACAGGAACTTCGGCGTCAGTATTTTGGTCAGGGTCAGTACAGTGTTCGTATCGAGTCGACGGTTACGCCGTTAGGCCGAAACCGCGTTGCAATCAAGATCATTGTCACCGAGGGTGCGACAGCCAAAATCCGGCAGATCAATATCGTTGGTAATGAGGCGTTTGATGACGATGCCTTGCGCGATCAATTCAAGCTCAGCACGCCGACCCTATTTTCGTTC
>DTRM01000142.1 GCA_012965975.1 Chromatiaceae bacterium
CGGGTAAAAAGAAACCTGAAAAAACATTGAAAGAAAGGCGTAATGAAAAAAAGCAAAAGAAAGCCAATAAGCGATAAGTATGGTTTCTGAACCAAACTTTTAGACAGCGCTCTTTGGGATGCAAGAACATAACCATACGCTCCAGCGGACCAATTTACAGCCATTTCCTTTGGCTACGCCAAGCCTCATCGGCCTGTAAATTTCCGCTGAGCTGAAACGTTATGGGTTTCTGGTGAGACCAGCGGGACCTGAATCGGTCGTTTTGGTATATCGCTGAAATCACCGCTAAATATCCGCAAACGACCCAAAGCAGACGTTCTGTAATAAAAAATTACTTGTTCAGCCAGTCATGAAATTGATCAATAATTTCTCTATTCTGGAGCTGGCGTATGGTTATATATCCCCTTCAGAAAAGAAGGAAACAGTTGATGGCTAAACACGGTTATACAAAGTATATAGCATTGCTATTTTGTTCATGTTTACTAACATGTGGTGGCTGCATGATAACTAACGAGGATGAAAAATCGCCATCTCCCGTGCAGCAAGATTCACCTGATCCCAATAAAGAAATTCTGGTGACCGAGGATACTTTTGTATGTTTGGAAAAGATGCACCCTGTGCGCGGTTTCTTTGTTGGTAACCTCCTGGATAAACTAGATGATACGGTTGCCGCTGCGATGCAGCCGGAAGGGGCACCATATCCACCAGGCTCCATAGTGCAGTTGATCCCTACTGAAGTAATGATTAAACATTTCAAGGGGTGGAGCACAAAGACCAATGACTGGGAATTCTTTGAGCTGGATGTTTCCGATGAAGGCTCGAAAATAAAGGTTCGCGGTACCACTCGGGTAAAAAATAAATTTGGCGGTAGTTGTGTCGCGTGTCACCAGAAAGCAAAACCTCAATGGGATTTTATTTGTGAGGAGGGGCACGGTTGCGATCCACTGCCGATACCTGATTTCTTGATTCGCAGTGTCCAGCGGAATGATCCACGTTGCAATTAACTCAAACGCCTCCAGATCGACGCCGCTCCACCGCGCGACTGAGGCGATTCAGTTGAAATCACGCGTCGTTTACTGAACGAGCATCCCGGCAACACGGTATTGTGGGTCGGCAATACAACGAATCTCGGTCTGATATAGGCGGCATTAGGTGGTTCAGGGGCGCGCCGTTGGACTGCGGGGGTCTGTATATTATGCACGTACCTGATGCAGGTTTAACTCGGGATACCAGAAAACATTGTGGGAATTAGCCTAGAGGCGCAGTTTATTCTAGGGATAAACTGGGAGAAATGGCCATTTTATAGCCGGGAGAGGGATCGAATTTGGTGTCCATTAGTCGTTGACTAGTGGGTAAAGCGGTATATAATCCAAAGTAGCTTGAAAGTAAGCTTTATATTTATGCACCATTTCGATGTCTAGTTTTATGTACCTCGTCCTGTTCTTCATAAGTAATAGCAACATTTCCAGCCAAACGGCCTTGTTACATTGAAGGCTTACATTACTCTTGAAATATATTAGGAAAGTTTATGTCTACTACTACTGGCACCGTTAAATGGTTCAACGAATCAAAAGGTTTTGGCTTCATTGAGCAAGAGTCTGGTCCCGACGTATTTGTTCATTTCAGCGCTATCTCCGGTTCAGGTTTCAAAACCCTTACCGAAGGTCAGAAAGTTGAGTTCACTGTTACTCAGGGTCAGAAAGGTCCTCAGGCAGAGAACATCGTCGCGCTGTAATTATTAATCGCGATTTGGTCTGCACATAGCAGGCCTAAAAAAAGGGGCGAGGCCATTAGGTCTCGCCCCTTTTTCATGGGTGGTTGATTGATCAGGTGTTCCGCTCAGTTTTTTTGCGCGAGGTTCTTTTGGCCTTGTCTTTGCGTTGTTTTGGATGTGGCTTTTTGTCGGGTCGGGCGGCCGCTATTTTTCCTTTGCGCATGCTCAGGATGGTTTTTTTCTTTGGGCTGCTCAACTCCGATAGGTTAAGGCGTTTTCCGCAAACCCGAGTTTTTCTAAGAGCACTCAGCGTTTCTTTTGGCATACCGGATGGCAGATCAATGGTGGAGCAATCATCGTAGATGTCGATGGTGCCGATATAGCAACTATCGATCTCGGCTTCGTTCGCGATGGCGCCAACCAGATTGCCCGGTTTGACGTTGTCGACGCGGCCAATATCAACTCGGTAACGACACATCTCTATGTCAGGAAACTCTTTTAGCGAATTGGGTTTGGTGCGAATGGACTCCTCCGCCCCGCGTTTGGATTCCGGTGCCGTCTCAGGGGTCGGCTTGCGACCCGCATCGGGCTCTTTCTTTCGAAATATCCGATCCTTTTTATCAAACGACGGCTCACGGTCGCGATCACGACCGGTTTCGCGTTTCTTTGCCGGTGGTTGCTTGTCGGACACCAAAAGTGGCTCGCTGCCCTGCGCCATATGCGCGAGGGCGGCGGCGATCTGCAGCGGTTCCGTCCCGGTTTCGTCGTGATACTCAGAAATCAGCTTTTCAAACGTACCTACATTCTGGTTGCTCAGAACATCGGTGATTTTCTGCTTGAACGAGTTAACGCGTTGCTGGTTAATGTCTTTGGCTGACGGCAACTGCATGGGCTCGATCGTGTGACGAGAGACTTTCTCGATGGTCTTTAACAAGCGCCGTTCGCGCGGCGCGACAAACAGGATGGCATCACCCGATCGTCCGGCGCGACCCGTACGGCCGATTCGGTGCACATAGGTTTCCGGGTCGTACGGAATATCATAGTTGATGACGAGACTGATTCGTTCAACATCAAGTCCACGCGCGGCAACATCCGTGGCGACTAGGATATCGATCGATCCACGTTTGAGTTGATTGATGGTGCGCTCACGAGTCCTCTGCGGTATGTCGCCGTTGATGGCTTCTGCGGCGAAACCTCGGGCAAGCAGTTTTTCAGCGAGCTCGACCGTGGCGGTTTTTGTGCGTACAAAAATCAACAAGGCATCGAATGACTCGACTTCCAAGATGCGTGTTAATGCGTCAAGTTTGTGTACACCAGACACCTGCCAGTAGCGCTGGCGAATGGTATTGGCGGTTGTGGTCTTGCTTTTGATTTTAACGACGACGGGTTTATTCAAAAACTGTTCGGCCACGCGCTGGATCTGACTGGGCATGGTCGCGGAGAACAACGCGATCTGGCGTTCCTCGGGCAGTTTATCCATGACCCATTTAACGTCATCGATAAAGCCCATGCGCAACATTTCATCGGCCTCGTCCAATACCAGTCCGTTTAGCCCTTCGAGGTTCAAGGTGCCGCGTTTGATATGGTCCATGACCCGCCCGGGGGTTCCGACCACCACATGCACGCCACGTTTAAGCGGTCGCAATTGTAGGCCGTATGCCTGGCCGCCGTAGATTGGCAGTACATGAAAGCCCTTCATGTGGCGGGCGTATGATTGGATGGCTTCGGCAACTTGAATGGCGAGCTCTCGTGTGGGCGCCAGCACTAGAAGTTGGGGATGATTTTTCTTGGTATCGATCCTGTCCAGCAGCGGCAATGCAAAGGCTGCCGTTTTACCCGTGCCGGTCTGGGCTTGGCCAATAATGTCTTTGCCGTTCAGCAGCTCGGGTATGCACCGCTGCTGAATCGGTGACGGCGTTTCATAGCCGTTTTCGCTCAGCGCCTTGAGTAGGGGTTTGGACAGCCCAAAGCTGTCAAAACCGGAAGAACTATCGTCAGAGGACATGACCCGAGCCTTTGATGGGAAAAGGGGACAGATGATACACCATATTAGAAACTTATAATATAGCGACGTTAGTTGGCCGATTCATGGCCAACGGGGGTCGCACAGCAGAATCTGGCTGGATAAAGAGCAGGAATTGAGTAGCGCCCGGATCCAGGGTACGAAATACCGGAAGGACGATAAGCTGAACTAGGCCGGAAAAACCTGGGCTAGTCTTTTTGGCTATCGGCGGCGTACTCGAACGAGTCGTAGAATAAGCGATCATCAGGCAACCCCAATGCAAAGAACAGGGTCTTTGCCGCTTCAATCATTGGGGGGGGTCCACTCATATAAACGTCGTGGCCACGGAGATCAGGGTAGGCGGCGGCAACAGATTCATGAACCCAGCCAGTGGCGCCGGTCCAATCATTGCCTTCGGGTTCTGATAAAACCGGGGTGTAGAGAAATCCATCGTGGTCGTTTGCCCATGCCGGCGGAAGATCGGGCAGATACAGATCGGCGCGTGTACGAACTCCCCAAAACAGATGCATCGGACGCTGTACGTCTAATTGGAGGGCGTGTTCTATGATGCCCTTGAGTGGCGCGAAGCCGGTACCACCGCCCATCAATACAACCGGGCGATCGGTGTCTTCACGCAGAAAGAACGAACCAAACGGCCCTTCAATGCGTTGGATGGCCTTTTCCTTCATTTGCTCAAACACGAAGCCGGTGAATTCCCCACCATCGACATGGCGAATATGCAGTTCAATGAATTCGTCGTTGTGCGGCGCGTTGGCAATCGAAAAGGCACGACGGCGACCATCGCGTAACAGAAAATCAATATACTGGCCGGCGAGAAACTGCAGGCGCTCGCTTGAGGGTAATTTCAAATACAAACGAATAACGTCATTCGCCAAATGATCGATCTTGGCCACCCGGCAAGGAAACTTGTGCGGCTGTATGTCACCAGACTGCACCACTTCGCGTACCTCAATAACAATATCGGAAGTGGCGACGGCTGAGCAAAACAGGGCATGGGTGTTGCGGTCGATATCCGCCAAGCCGGACGGTGCATCCCCAGGGTAATCAATCGTACCGCTAATCAGCTTGCCGGCGCAGGAGCCACAGGCACCATCGCGACAGCCATAGGGCAGAATCAGGCCGTGCCGCAGCGCGCCGTCGAGTACGGTCTCGCCAGAATCCAGCTCATAGCGGTGGCCGCTGGGCTGCAAGATAACGGTGTAAGTCATTTTTTAGGAAGCCAGAAACAAGCGAAGCGGCCTATTTTCCCTGATTTCCCGATATATTAAAACCACACTTCAGATAAGTGATTGCCCCGGCTCGGGATGTTAACGCGGCAGGCAATGGGGGCTGTACCGATGCTAGAATCACCGGATGTCTACTTCTCCGTTGCTTGCCCCATTGAACGACGCCCAACGCGCGGCGGTGTCTGCGCCACCTCAGCCGATGCTGGTCCTGGCGGGGGCGGGTAGTGGCAAGACACGCGTATTGGTGCATCGCATTGCATGGCTGGTGCAGCACGAGGGGGTATCACCCTACGGTGTGATTGCGGTGACCTTCACCAACAAAGCCGCCGCTGAGATGCGTGGGCGAATCGAGCAACTGCTCGGCGGATCGGTGCGTGGCATGTGGGTTGGTACGTTCCATGGCCTGGCGCATCGACTGCTGCGCGCACATTGGCAAGAGGCGGGTTTGCCGCAGAGTTTTCAGATCCTCGATTCCGAGGACCAGTTGCGCGTGGTCAAACGGCTCATAAAATCGCACAACCTCGATGATGCGCATTGGCAGCCACAGGCCGTGCGCGGTTTCATCAATGCGCGCAAGGATGAAGGGCTTCGTCCAAGCCATCTCGATGACGGTGGCGATCCAACGCGGCGACAAATGATTCAGTTATACGCCGACTATGAAAAGGCCTGTGAGCGCGCGGGCGTTATCGACTTCGCAGAGATTTTGTTGCGCGCACACGAGTTGTGGCGCGATCATCCGCAGTTGTTGGCGCATTATCAGCAACGCTTTAGCCACATTTTGGTGGATGAGTTTCAGGATACCAATGCGATTCAGTACGCATGGATACGGTTGCTGGTAGGTGAACAGGGTGTGCCGTTTATCGTCGGCGATGACGATCAGTCGATCTACGGTTGGCGTGGGGCAAAGGTTGAGAACATCCACTCCTTCCGCAAGCACTTTCCGGATCATCAACTCATTCGGTTGGAACAAAACTATCGTTCGACGGGAAATATTTTATCGGCAGCCAACGCGCTGATTGAAAATAACACCGACCGGCTCGGCAAGAATCTCTGGACCAGTGCTGGGGAAGGTGAGCCGATACAATTGTATGCGGCCTTTAATGAGCAGGATGAGGCGCGCTTTGTAATTCAACGCATCCAGAAATGGATAGACGATGGTGGGGTGCGCAGTGAAGTGGCGATTCTGTATCGCTCCAACGCACAGTCGCGGTTGTTTGAAGAGCGGCTGATGAATAGTGCAATTCCGTATCGGGTTTACGGCGGCATGCGGTTTTTTGATCGTGTTGAGATCAAGGATTCGCTTGCCTATCTACGTTTATCGGCGAATCGTAATGATGACCCGTCCTTTGAGCGCGTCGTTAACACACCCACTCGAGGTATCGGTAATCGTACCGTCGACATGGTGCGAGAACGAGCGCGCGATCGAGAGTTGTCCATGTGGCAGGCCGCCGTGGAACTGGTTGGCGGCACAGAACTTACCGCGCGCGCAGGTAATGCATTGATCGGATTTTTGCGCTTGGTGGATGATCTGGAGGAAGGTAATCGAGGGTTGCCGTTGGCGGAGTGTGTCGACAATGCGGTCAGCGCCAGTCGGCTGGAAGATCACTATAAAAAGGAAAAGGGCGAGAAGGGTCTTGCGCGCATCGAAAACCTGCAAGAGCTGGTGAATGCCGCGCGTCAGTTTGAGCATGACGAAGATGTCGATCTCGACGAGTTGAGCGAGTTCCTGTCGCACGCGGCATTGGAAGCGGGTGAATCGCAGGGGTCGGAATTTGAAGACTGTGTGCAGCTGATGACCCTGCATTCGGCCAAGGGGTTGGAATTTCCCGTCGTATTTATGTGTGGCTTGGAAGAAGGCTTGTTCCCACACCAGCGTTCGGTTGAAGAAGCCGGACGTCTGGAGGAGGAAAGGCGGCTTTGTTATGTGGGCATGACGCGCGCCATGCGTGAGTTAACCATAAGCTATGCCGAGAGTCGCCGGATTTACGGGCGCGAGACGTTCCCGGGTCCATCCCGGTTTTTGCGTGAGGTACCGAACGAATTCGTGCGCGAGGTTCGTGCTCGGGTCAATGTGACGCGACCAGTTACCTTCAACACATCGATCAAACCAGACGATGTTCCGGCTGAGGGTGGCTTTCATTTGGGCCAACGCGTGGCGCATGCGAAGTTTGGCGAAGGTGTGGTGCTCGACCACGAAGGACAGGGTAGTTCGGCACGCGTGCAGGTAAACTTCGCCGGCGCTGGTCGTAAATGGCTGGTGTTGTCTTACGCCAATCTACAGCCACTGTAGTGGCCTGTGATTGATTCGTTATCAGGCCGGTATTTCTTGGGTATTTAGGGGTTCATTCAGTATGAAACGTCGTGATTTTATTTCCAAAGCCGGGGTCGCCGCGAGCGCCGGATTGTTGACCGCCTGTGGTAAGACCGAGACTGGTGCTGTCGAAAGTGTTGCCGCGAAACCGACTGAAACCGTACATTGGAAAATGGTGACGACGTGGCCGAAAAATTTCCCGGGTCTGGGCACGGGGGCCAACAATCTGGCTGCCCTGATCACCGAAATGAGTGCCGGTCGTCTTCAGGTCAAGGTGTATGGGGCGAAGGAACTGGTGCCGGCGTTTGAGGTGTTCGATGCCGTGTCGCGAGGCACGGCCGAGATGGGCCATGGTGCCGCGTACTATTGGAAGGGAAAACACGAGGCAACGCAGTTTTTTGCAGCGGTTCCGTTTGGCCTGACGGCGCAGGAAATGAATGGTTGGTTGTATCACGCCGGTGGTCTGGAATTGTGGGGCGAGTTTTACGATCAGTTTGATTTGATCCCAGCGGCGGCCGGAAACACTGGCGTGCAGATGGGTGGCTGGTTTAATAAGGAAATTAATTCACTGGCCGACCTTCAGGGCCTGAAGATGCGCATTCCGGGTCTCGGTGGTGAAGTACTCAAACGTGCGGGCGGCACGCCTGTCAGCTTGCCCGGCGGAGAAATTTTTACCTCACTTCAATCCGGTGCGATCGATGCCACCGAGTGGGTGGGGCCCTACAATGACTTGGCGTTTGGTTTTTACAAAATTGCCAAACATTATTACTACCCCGGTTGGCATGAACCCGGCACCACGTTGGAGGCCTTGATTAACAAGCAGGCGTTTGCGCTGTTGTCAGAGGATCTTAAGTCGATCGTGATGAACGCCTGCAAGGTGGTGAATCAGGATATGCTGGCGGAATACACCTATCGAAACAACGCTGCGCTAAAGACCTTGGTTGAGGAACACAAGGTCGATGTGCGTCGTTTCCCTGAAGATGTGTTGGCGGAGTTGCGACGACTGTCCGGCGACGTGGTTAAAGAAATCGCGGAGCGTGACCCGTTTTCAAAACGGGTATACGAGTCGTATCGGGAGTTTAGAGAGCAGGCGATTGCCTGGCATGGCCTATCTGAACAGGCGTATATGAATACGCGGTCGGCATAGATCCTTTAGGAAGCTTGTTTTTTTCTGCCCTCGCTGACATCGAGATAGCCGCGTTGGATAGCGGTTTCCAATGCCTGTGCACCACTCACCATTTCTTCGTAGGTTTCACGCAAGGCTCTTAGCTTGGTGACCTGTTCGGTTGACGGCATGTTGCGACCCACTTCGGTTGCGGTGTGGAATAGTTCATTCAGGTAAGCGGCGCGTGTGGTGGCGACCATGCACATGACAGGGCATAACCCGTCCAGCGTTAGTGAGGGGATTTCTGGATTAATGATTTCACGATTGAGTGTTCGAATCGTTTGTTCCAGTTCCAGTAATAATCGATTGGTGTCCATGCCCATGCGTGTTGCCCCGCCCGTGAGATTGCTGCGCCTGTCCTTGGTTAGCGGCATAGGGATGACAAAGGTTTAGGCGCCAGAGAGTTCCATGGCCGCCCGACATGGGTGGCTATAACCAGTTGATATAAATAGACATTTAAGTTTATTCGATGAGAGGGTAGAATCAACACTTCAGTGAGTTGTTTTGGGGTGGCCAAAACATCGTTTAACACAGAGAGTAAAGCATGTTGGTGAGGGCGGTACGCGAAGGGCTTGGTCGGGTGATCATTTTTATCGATTTCCTTACTCGACCGAAAAAAATGCAACGCGAGGGCGGCGAGCAAGGCGCGGTAGAGGATGCTTTGCGAGGGCTTTCGCTGTATCAGTTCTATGCCTGTCCTTTCTGTGTCAAGACGCGCCGCGCTTTGCGTCGACTGAATCTTCCTCTCGAGATTAGAGATGCTCAGCACGATGCAACTCATCGACAGGAGTTGTTGCGCGATGGTGGCGCGATCAAGGTCCCTTGTTTGCGGATTGATGAGGATGGCGGGACTCGATGGATGTATGAGTCGAACGACATCATCGCTTATCTTGACCATCGGTTTGGCGTCAACGTAGCGCCAACAATCTAGTTACGATCTTTTTTAATAGCGCCGAGTATCTGCGATCTGCTCTTCGGTTTTGTATTCGTTTCGACGCTGTCCGTATGCGATGCGCGCGCGGATGGGGTTGCTTTATAGCGGTATCGTTAGCGAACTACGCGAGATAAAGCTCGGTGATAAACCGGCCTCCATGTTGGAAGTATCGAAAAAAGGCACGGTGCCGGTGCTGGTTTTGTCCAACGGCGAGGTTCTGGATGAGAGTCGCGATATATTGATGTGGGCGCTGGAGACAAGTGACCCCGATGACTGGCTCATGCAGGATGCACCGCAACAGGTTGTGGCGGCCGATGCGCTGATCGATCACAACGACGGTGAGTTTAAGAGTTGTCTGGATCGTTACAAATACCACGAACGCTTCCCGGAGCAATCAATGGAGCAGCATCGTGCGTCGGGCGAGAGTTTTTTGCTTGAGCTTGATCAGCGATTAAACAAACATACGTATTTGATCGGCAATTCGCTGTCTTACGCGGACATTGCGATAGTTCCGTTTGTGCGACAATATGCGCATTGTGACAAGGTGTGGTTTGGTCAAACCCCGTATGCTGCGCTGCAGGCGTGGCTTGATGGCCTGCTGCAATCAGATGGTTTTGTCGGTGTGATGAAAAAATATCTACCGTGGCAGGTTGGCGATAAGCCGATTTATTTTCCGTAGAAAATTCAATTTGGAGCAGAACAATGGCAACAGCAAGTGCAAGACATATCCTTGTGGATAGCGAAGAAAAATGTAATGAAATAAAAGACAAAATCAGCGCAGGATTGGATTTTGGCGAGGCCGCCAAAGAGCATTCGAGTTGCCCGTCATCCGCTCAAGGCGGGGCTCTGGGTGAGTTTGGCCCTGGACAGATGGTTCCGGAATTTGATCAGGTTGTGTTCAGCGGTGAGGTTAACGTGGTACATGGGCCGGTTAAAACCCAGTTTGGTTACCACCTGCTTGAGATCACCAGCCGCACTGAGTGATCGCACCGGGTTTTTTAATCCCTGCCGCAGCAGTTTAAATCATCAAAACGCGAGTCTACGAGACTTTGCTCTGCCTCTCTCGTGCGTGTGCCGCTGATACTTCAATGGCCGTTGTATTAATAAAATACACAAGGTAAATATTAGCCATGACAATTGCATACATCTTTTCATCGCAGGGTCATACCGTCTTATTTAAGCGAGGCAAGGTGATATTGCCGCAACTTGAGAATGATACGCACGGTGTCGAGGTTGTTGGCTGCTTTCCTGGCTTGTATGCGGCGCTGGCGGGTAACTCACCCGGCCAAGTGATTACGCTGTAGCGCGCGATCTTATGCTGCTGTCCGTGATGGACTCTCCCATGCACCCGAATTTCTCGGGCTTGTATCAGCGAATGGGGTTGGAGGAGCAGCGGGTGGGGTCTATGCGAAAGGCAATGGCCCTTATAAAAGCCCAGGCACCCGACATCGTCATCTGTGTGTTTGAATATGGATACGCCAATAATTACGCGGGCGTGAATATCAGTAACCTGGATGTCATGCTGTTTAGTATGCAGAGATATTCGCCGGATGCCAAAGTCGTCGTATTGGCGACCAAGTCGGAGATCCGCTATGTCGACAAGTTGCAGGATATTTTTCCGTTGCAGAAGGTCCTTCAGTTGCCGGCATCGGAGCAGCAGATGGAAGCGGTGTTACAAGACATTGTTTAGCGCGGTGATCAGGTAAGGAATCATGAAGAAATTCATATGGGCGGTCAGCCTGCTGTCGCTGACCTTTATCGTTGTCGGCTTTATTTTGTCGTCACACTATGAGGTGTCACGTTCCCGCGTGATCCATGCCGCTGCACCAGAGATCCATGTCTTTGTCGGTGATTTGCGCGAGTGGGGACAATGGACGTCGTGGAAGCAAAACGATCCGGGTATTGTGATCAAGTTGGGGGATATAACCACGGGTGTTGGCGCAACGCAGCGCTGGACGAGTCAGGAGGGGGGTGGTTCCATCGTGTTTACCGAGAGCTCGGCGCGAACCGGCATCGCGTATGATCTGTCATTCGATGGCGGCAAACATGTTGCGAAGGCGCGGGTCGACTACGCCGCTGATGATTTTGGTACCCGCGTGACCTGGTCAATGCGCGGAAACATGAACGTCCCGTTGATAGGCGCCTATTTTGCGTTAATGATGGATACTATGATCGGTAACATGTTTGAGCAGGGGTTGGACGGATTGGCGCAGGTGGTGGAACGTCCAGATCAGTAGCCGGTGATTTCAACGCGCGATACTTTACGTGGAATTGTGATGGGCGAGAGAGTAATCTGATTTCTTGAAATTAATTCTGTAGGGCTGGGGCCTTGCGGGCGCAGGCAGATAATTTTTGTGTTGGTTTTCTGTTAGCGATAGTCCGATCAACACACGACTATACTTGAGTTACTAGATGAATATATATGTTGGTAATCTTCCTTATTCTTTAACCGAAGATGATCTGAAGGACGCCTTTAACGAGTTTGGCGATGTGACCAGTGCGAGCATCATCATGGACAAGTTCAGCGGGCATTCCAAGGGCTTCGGTTTTGTCGAGATGGATGATGGTGAAGCTGCATCGGAGGCTATTCAGGCGCTGAATGAGAGCGCGTTACATGGGCGCAACATTCGCGTTAATAAAGCCAAGCCGCGAGCCAAAGACCAAAGCCACTAGCTGTTTTCACCAAGGCCAATCGCAAGGGCCTCCTGCCTGATTGCGTTCGAGTGCTGGCTTTTAACGCGCGGATTCCTGCATACTCCGGCGTATCAAGATCGACGGAGGGGTAGGCCGTGAAAGATATTGTTCAGACACTGACAACCGAAGCCCAATCTTGGCTGGCTGCGTTACTGACGACGAGCGGTTTGTTGCAGCTAACGGTCGTTGTTGTCGCCGTTATAGCCGCCATTAGCATTAATGCGGCGTATGGGCGCTATGTTGCAGTTCGTCTCGGCGCATCTGAGAAGCGAGGTTTTGGGCGTGTCACTCTGCGCGGTACGCTGCGCCTCGTATTCCCTCTATCTATGTTGCTGACGGTGGTGATCGGAAGCGCATTGTTGCAAGCCTTTGAACAACCCACGGGTTTGTTGGAAATATTTGCTCCCCTACTGTTGTCACTGGCGCTGGTGCGTATTGTCGTCTATGTTTTGCGGCGGAGTTTTGCACCCAGTCCGGCCATGCGCGCATGGGAAGGCATTATTGGTACCACGGTCTGGGTGATTGTGGCGATGCACTTGTTGGGCTGGCTGCCGGCGTTGATCGACGTCATGGATAGCCTCGGCATGCAGGTCGGCGAGGTCCGCGTCTCAGTTCTTTCCGTGGCCAATCTGGTTATCGCGATCGGCGGATTTATGTTAGCCGCCGGCTGGCTTTCATCAATCATTGAGCACCGTCTGCGCAAGTCGCCTCACATTAGCGTGAGTATGCGTGTTGGTTTGAGCAAATTTACCAAGCTGATTCTGTTTACTGTTGCAGGGCTGATTGCCCTTGACAGTGTTGGCATTGATTTAACCGCGTTGAGTATTTTCGGCGGCGCTCTGGGTGTTGGTCTCGGCTTTGGCCTGCAGCGTATTGCCAGTAACTTCGTCAGCGGCTTTATTTTGCTGTTTGACCGTTCGATTCGTCCGGGCGACGTGATAACGGTCGGCGACCGCTTTGGTTGGGTGCAATCACTCCGTGCTCGCTATGTCGTGGTGCGGGATCGCGATGGCGTGGAGACGCTGATTCCGAATGAAAACTTGATCACATCAGAAGTGACCAATTGGAGTTTTACCGACCGCCAAGTGCGGGTAAAAATCGAAGTGCAGATTAGCTACAACGATAATCCGGAAGAGGCGATGCAAATAATGGTTGATGCGGCAACCTCGCAGCCAAGGGTGTTATCGGATCCGGAACCGCAGGCCCGTCTGATTGGATTTGGTGATAATGGCATTAATCTTCAATTGCGCATCTGGATTAAAGACCCTCAGGCAGGCGTTGCCAGTGTGCGTTCGGATATAAATCTGTTGGTGTGGAACGCATTCAATGAAAAAGGTATTACCTTCCCGTTCCCACAGCGCGATGTTCATATCGTGTCCTCCACTGAAGCCGCGTTTGACTAGGTATCGTGATGGGTGGTGAGCCCTATGTGCCGATTGATTGTGGATCGTATCGACCAATTTACAGTGCTGGAGAAGACACAATGAGAATGCTGCATACCATGATTCGAGTCGGCGACCTGCAACGCTCAATCGCGTTTTATACCGATGTGCTGGGAATGCAATTGTTACGCCAGAAAGACTACCCCGAAGGAAAGTTTACTCTGGCCTTTGTTGGTTACGGTGACGAGTCGAGCAACACAGCCATCGAACTAACCCATAACTGGGATACCGAGCGCTACGACTTGGGTAATGCCTTCGGACACATCGCCATCGAGGTCGAGGATGTGTACAAGGCCTGCGATGATATCCGCGCGGCGGGCGGAAATATTGTGCGAGAGGCAGGACCGATGAAATCGGGCGCGACGGTAATTGCGTTTGTTGAAGATCCGGATGGCTACAAGATAGAGTTGTTGGCTCCCAAAGTTTAGTTGTTCCGAGCAGTAGGGTGGACCCGCTGTGAACCCTTCTGGTAAGCCACTCGTCTTCGTTATTAGCTAGGACCCATACACAATCCCCGGTAACCAAGTGGCAAGCTGAGGCCAAATCGCAAGCAAACACAGCATCACAAGCTGGATGCCAATAAATGGAATCACCCCACGATAGATCTGCCCCGTGGTAATTTCTTTCGGTGCGACACCGCGTAAATAAAACAGCGCAAAACCAAACGGTGGGGTGAGGAAGGAAGTCTGCAAGTTGATCGCAATCATTACACCGAGCCAGATCGGATCTAATCCCATGGCCAACAGAATAGGTCCGACGATCGGTACCACGACAAAGGTTATTTCGATAAAGTCGAGTACGAAGCCGAGTACAAACATGACCAGCATCACCACCAGTACCGCACCGAATGTGCCGCCGGGTAAATCGGTCAACAGGTCGGTCACCAGATCGTCGCCGCCATAACCCCGAAACACCAGCGAGAACAACGACGCACCGATAAGAATTAGAAACACCATGCTGGTGATGCGGGTTGACGATCGCATGATGTCGCGCAAACAATTCAGGTTTAGCGCACCGCGCGATGCCGCTAGTAGTAACGCGCCCATGCCACCCACCGACGCGGCTTCGGTTGGTGTTGCGAGACCCCCCATAATTGAGCCGAGTACTGCAAGGATCAGCAACAGGGGTGGCGCCAATACCACGGCGGTACGGCGCAGTAGTTCGGCGTGAGACAGGTTCATGGCGTCGTGCGCTGCCGGCATGGTTTCCGGACGCAGTCTGGCGGTGATCGCCAGATACATGATGTAGCCGAAGACCAGCAACAGCCCCGGGATCAATGCCCCAACAAATAAATCACCCACCGAAACAGTCTTGGGTGAAAAGATGCCCATGTCGAGTTGCGCCTGTTGGTAGGCCGACGACAACACATCCCCGAGTAACACCAAGACAATAGACGGGGGAATGATCTGACCCAGTGTGCCGGATGCGCAGATGGCGCCGGTTGCGATGCTAGGATCGTATCGGTGGCGCATCATGGTCGGCAGTGACAAAAGTCCCATGGTAACCACGGTTGCGCCAACAATACCGGTACTGGCGGCCAACAACATACCGATCAGCATCACCGAGATTCCCAGACCACCCGGTGTACCCCGAAACAACAAAGCCATAGTGTCGAGCAGGCTTTCGGCGATACGCGATTTTTCCAGTGTGATGCCCATGAACACAAACAGGGGCACCGCAATCAACGTTTGATTCGTCATGATACCGAACAGGCGATTGGGTAGTGCTTCCAGAAAGCTGGGATCAAAGGCCCCAGTGACTGAGCCTAGGGTGGCGAAAGCCAGTGCCGTACCTGCCAGAGAAAAGGCCACAGGGTAACCGGCGAGCAGGACTGCACAAGTTACCAAAAACATGATCAGTGAAATCCACTCCATGCTCAGTTCCGAGCGTCGCGCAGTTGGAGGATACTACGGCAGGATTCAGCGAGCGCCTGTAAAATCAGTAGTGCCGCCATTAACAAGATACTGCTCTTGAGGAGAAAGACGCCCGGTAATCCCCCGGCTTCTCGTGAGCCCTCATGCAGACTCCAGGATGCGCTGACATAGTCCCAGCTGGCCCAGCCGATGAAACCGCAGACCGGGATTAACAGAAAAAACGCACCGAACAAATCGACCCAGGCTTTGATGCGTGCGGACGCCGGGCGATAGAAAATATCCACACGAACATGACCGGCGTGTTTTAGGGTGTAGGCCGAGCCGATCAAGAACACCAGTGCGTGCATGTAGGTGACGGATTCCTGTACTGCAATGGACCCGGCGTTAAACACATAGCGCACCACCACAATCACAAAGGTCACTACCACCATCGCAACCGTAAGCCACGACACGGTACGACCAAACCATTCGGTTATCTGGTCAACACGAGTGACGAAGGATTGCAGCAGGTCGGCCATCGGTTGTCAGGAAATAAGGTCGCCGGGCCAGTGGGCATTCAGGTGGTTGTGCTGTTCGATGCGCTGGGTAAGGATGTTTTGGTATTCAGCAGGGTTCTTGGTATGGGTGACTTCACCCTCGCGAGGGAAATGCAAGTCGCGCAGACGTGATAGCCAAAAGCGCAAAGCTCCGGCACGCAGCATCACGGGCCATGCTTGTTTTTCGGCGTCGCCGAGCGGCCGCTTGGCATGATACCCCGCAATCATTTGTTGTGCCTTGGTGTTGTCGAGTTGCCCGTCGTCGAGGCTGCACCAGTCATTGACACTGATGGCGAGGTCGTAAATCAGCACGTCGGTACAGGCTTGGTAGAAATCGATCATGCCGGTGATGTCGGCTCCGAGAAACAGCACGTTATCGCGAAACAGGTCGGCGTGGATAACGCCGGTAGGTAGATGGGTGTTGCGAAAGCTGGCCTGATACTCGATTTCGCTATGAACCAGTTTCAGCTCGCCAGCGGATAGATGAGGGTCGAGACTTTGTATGGTTGTGCGCCACCAATGCGGGCCGCAGACATTGTCACGCTGTTGTGGAAAGTCTTTGCTAACGCAGTGGAGCTTACCCAGCATTTGACCCAGCGTATAGCAGTTTTGAGCGCTGGGATCGAGGATGCTGGCCCCCGGCAGCTTCTGTATTAGCGCGGCCGGTTTGCCGCATACCTGTCGCAGATAGTGGCCCTGCGTATCGGCAATTGGGTGCGCCGATGGCACATCGTGTTCCGACATAAATGCCATGAAGTCGAGATAGAACGGTAGCTCTTGGTTGTTGAGATGCTCGAACAGCGTCAGCACATAGTTGTTTTGTGAGGTGGTAACGAAGTAGTTGGTGTTTTCGACACCGGTGCTGATGCCATGATGCTCGACGAGATCACCGACATCGTAACGCCGCAGAAATTGTTCGAGCTCACTGTGTGAAACCGCTGTAAAGACAGACATCGGAAAACCAATTCGAGAATAGCCGTTACCAGCTAAACAGGATCCATTGCGGAATGAGCATGCCCGGCTTCGCGGGGCTGAAGGTTCGTGACTCGAGTGTGCCGTCACCGTCGTGGTCAATCAGATAATAGGGGGCGCCCACCGCCGGGGTCACGCGCAACATGTAGACCCTGCCGGAAACGCTGTACTCCTCAATGGTCTCCCGTTCCTTGCGATAAATGCGCACATCGGACTCTGGCAGTGCCTGTGGGTCCGAGTAATCGACCGCCGATGGCGGGGTTGAATCTGGAAGCGGTGGCGGTGCTTCTGCGGCGACCAGATTGGGGAATACGACAAAGCTAAAGGCAAGGGCGATGGTTGTGCGCATCGGTGCAAAATCCTGTCTACAGTTCGAGAAGTATGGCTTCTTCGGCCTCGGAAGGTTCGAAGCCGCGATGTTCGTAGTGATCAAAGATGGTTTCGACGACGGTGTCGGGGTCGTCAACGATGGTAAACAGATCCAGATCTTCCGCGCTTATCGTACCTTCTTTGACCAAGGTATGGCGGAACCAATCGATCAGGCCCTTCCAAAAGTCGCTGCCCACCAGAATAATCGGAATGCGACGCGTCTTGCCCGTCTGCACCAGCGTCAAAATCTCAGCCATCTCATCGAGGGTGCCGAAGCCACCGGGAGCCACGACATAGGCGGACGCATATTTTACGAACATCACCTTACGGGAGAAAAAGTGACGAAAACTCAGGGAAATGTCCTGATAGCCGTTACCGCCCTGTTCGTCTGGCAGTTCGATATTTAGGCCGATGCTCGGCGACTTTCCGTCCTTGGCGCCTTTATTCGCCGCTTCCATAATCCCGGGCCCACCACCGCTGACGACGGAGAAACCCGCATCCGAAAGCTTGCGCGCGATTTGTTCGGTGAGTTGGTAGTAGGGATGGTCTTCCGGTGTGCGTGCCGAGCCAAAAATACTCACCGACGGGCGAATCGGCGCGAGCCGTTCAAATCCCTCGACAAATTCAGCCATGATTTGGAAAATCTTCCAGGATTCTCGCGTCAGTTGACGATCATTGACCGGCATCAGGCGGGGATTCGGCGTATTTGGGTCCGGGTTCATGTTGATTCTTTGAGAAACGATTGAGATACGACCTTTTTAGCATAATCGCGTCGTCTGCGACATAATTCCCTCTGATTTTCGACTGTTGCACCCGGTCGATCCACTTTATTTGGTTTCTGCACTATGACAACAATCACGGACAAGACGCTGGTATTGGTCGATGGTTCTTCGTACCTGTACCGCGCCTATCATGCGATGCCGCCGCTTACGAATTCCAACGGCCAGCCGACCGGTGCGGTGTACGGGGTGATCAATATGCTCAAACGTCTTTGCGATGAGCACAATTGTGAACATCTGGCGATCATTTTTGATGCGCCGGGCAAGACCTTTCGAAATGATCTCTACCCCGAATACAAGGCCAACCGGCCACCCATGCCGGACGATCTGCGCAGCCAGATTGAGCCCTTGCATGAGTTAGTTGAGGCTTTGGGTATGCCATTGATCCGTGTGCCGGGGGTTGAGGCAGACGACGTCATCGGTACCTTGGCCACGAGTGCCAGCAATGCAGGTATGAAAACCCTGATTTCGACCGGCGACAAGGACATGGCGCAGTTGGTCAACGACGACGTGACCTTGGTTAACACCATGACCAACACAATGATGGATGCCGACGGAGTCGAGGAAAAATTTGGCGTGCGGCCCGATCAAATTATCGACTATTTGACGTTGGTGGGTGACACGTCAGATAACATACCGGGCGTGCCCAAGGTCGGGCCCAAGACGGCGGTCAAGTGGCTGGCAGAATACGATTCACTGGATGCGATTATAGAGCACGCCGATGCGGTGAATGGCAAGATCGGTGAGAATCTGCGTGCCTCGCTGGATCAGCTTCCCCTGTCCAAGGATCTTGTGACCATACGACTCAATGTTGAACTGGAACAGAGTCTGGATGACCTAAAACTGGGCAAACCCGATACCGCGGCGCTCAGTGAAGGGTTTGCCCGGATGGAATTTAAGACCTGGTTATCAGAGTTGTTGGATCAAAAAGACGGCGTCGCCACAGATGACCACGAGACAACAACGGCGCAGGCGAATTACATCACCATTGATACCCAAGCGCTGCTTGACGAATGGATGGCCCGACTGCAATCGGCAGACGTGTTTGCGTTTGACACCGAAACCACCAGTCTTGATTACATGCAGGCGCGGATTGTAGGGGTGTCGTTTTCGGTGACACCGGGCGAGGCAGCCTACGTACCGTTGGCGCACGACTATGCGGGCGCGCCAGACCAGCTTGATCTAGACTCGGTGTTGCAACAGCTTAAGCCACTATTGGAAGATGAGTCGCAGGCCAAGGTTGGGCAGAACTTGAAGTACGACATGAGTGTGCTGGCCAATCACGGTATCACTCTGCGCGGCGTGCGTTACGACACGATGCTTGAGTCTTATGTTCTGGACAGCACGGCTACGCGACATGACATGGACTCGCTGGCATTGAAGTACCTAGCACACAACACGATTCATTTTGAGGACGTTGCCGGCAAAGGTGCAAAACAGTTGACCTTTAATCAGGTCCCGGTTGAAACCGCAGCGCCGTATGCGGCAGAAGATGCCGACGTAACCCTGCGATTGCATCAGACATTGCAACCCCGACTTGACGAATTACCTGCACTGGTGGGGTTGTATCGAGATATAGAAATGCCGCTGGTGCCGGTGTTATCGCGCATGGAACGTAATGGCGTACTGGTCGATCGAGACCTGTTGGCGCAGCAGAGCACGGAGCTTGCGCTGCGCATGGGTGAAATTGAAATCGAGGCCTTTGCCGCGGCCGATGGCCCGTTTAACATTAACTCGCCAAAACAGATTCAGGAAATCCTGTTTGAGAAACAGGGCTTGCCGGTATTGAAAAAAACCCCGAAGGGCCAACCGTCCACCGCCGAGGCCGTATTGCAGGAGTTGGCGCTGGACTATCCATTGCCGCGATTGATTCTTGAGTATCGAAGTTTGAGTAAACTCAAGTCAACCTATACCGACAAGTTGCCGCAGCAGATTGATGCAGACACCGGGCGCGTGCATACGTCTTACCATCAGGCGGTTGCAGCAACCGGCAGGTTATCGTCGTCGGATCCCAACTTACAGAACATCCCCATTCGCAGCAAAGAGGGCAAGCGGATTCGCGAGGCCTTTATCGCGCCCGAGGGGTTTAAGTTAGTTGCGGCTGATTATTCGCAGATTGAATTACGCATTATGGCGCACCTGTCACGGGACGCAGGTCTGCTGCGAGCGTTTTCCGAGGGCGCCGATATTCATCGCGCAACCGCCGCCGAGGTGTTTGGTTTGAGTCTGGAGGCGGTGACCAGCGATGAACGTCGTTCGGCCAAGGCGATTAACTTTGGTTTGATTTATGGTATGTCCGCGTTTGGTCTTGCGCGGCAATTGGGCATCACCCGCGGTGAGGCTCAGGACTATGTGGATTTGTATTTTTCCCGTTACCCGGGGGTGCGAACCTTCATGGACGAGACACGTGAACGCGCGCGTGAACAAGGGTATGTCGAGACCCTGTTTGGGCGACGCCTGTATCTGCCCGATATCAATTCACGCAATGGGCAACGCCGTCAGTATGCCGAGCGCACGGCGATCAATGCGCCGATGCAGGGTACTGCCGCGGACATCATCAAGCGCGCAATGATTGTGGTGGATGAATGGTTATGCGGTGATCAAGTGCCGGCGACAATGATCATGCAGGTACACGACGAATTGGTGTTGGAAGTTGAGGCGTCGGCGGTGGAGCAGGTGAGTCGAGGCCTGTGTGAGCGCATGGCCGCGGCAGCTAGTCTGGATGTTCCATTGGTGGTGGATGCGGATGTTGGCGACACGTGGGGGCAGGCTCACGGTTGATGGAACTTTTCCTCTAAGCCCCTGTCTTAGTCTGTACATACCTGCTTTGGTGTGTCCCGTTCATTCCCCTGAATGGGTGAAATTTCGGTTTCCCCAAGCCGGAATTTTGGGTGCCCCGGTTCCTCTCCCCTCTTGAGACCGGGGCATTTTTTATTTTTCTGCTGCAACGCCCTCAGTTTCCCCACAAAACCAGCTATCGAGGGCCCTGTGAGCCTCTTTTACACCGATTTTCTTCAGCGAAGAAAATAACTGCACGCTGACATCCATTTCGAACTCGTCAACGGTGTCGCAGACGTCGCGGAAGGTTTGACGGCCAGGATTTGGCTTCAGTTTATCCGCTTTGGTCAAAAGGATGTGGACCGGTCGCCGGATAAACTCGCACCACTCCAACATACCCATGTCGAGATCGGTAAACGGGCGTCGGATATCCATCATCATCACAATGCCGCGCAGGCACGCACGGTTTTCCATGTAGTCCTCGAGCGCCTTGGCCCACTCCCGCTGCAGTGCCTTGGGTGCTGAGGCATAGCCATAACCAGGCAAGTCGACCAGGCGTCGCGAGGCATCGAGTTCAAAAAACACGATATGTTGGGTACGCCCGGGAGTCTTGCTGGTTCGGGCTAACCCGGTTTGCCGCGTTATCGTATTGAT
>DTRM01000143.1 GCA_012965975.1 Chromatiaceae bacterium
AAATCTGACGAACTGTAGAGACACTGCCTCGCCAATATTTCTTCGCGATGGATCGAGAGGAAATGCCATTTAACCGAACCCAAAGGTCGTGGGTCTATCGTGCCGCCAAAGATCTTCGCTCCCGTGGCGCCGTGCTGTTCGTCAATTTCGCGATTTCCAAACCCGCGGTTCAGGCCTTGTCCAACGGCGCCCGAGAAGCCGGTATTTGGCTTAATACCGGGGAAGGTGGGGTATCCCGCTACCACCTCGAGGGAGCTTGCGACATCGTCGTACAAATCGGCACGGCAAAGTACGGCGTTGGCGCTGCCCCCAGTGCGACGCATTACCCCGAACTCATTGGCTGGAAAGATACCTTCAATCTACCACCTTTGGCGACGGCCAAAGTGATTGGTCAGTTTACCGACTTCACCGGTATTTATATGATGCATTGCCATAATCTTGAGCATGAAGACTATGCCATGATGATGAACTTTGAGGTTGTGCCTTAACTACCGCGAGCGTGTTGAGGATCCAGTTGGTGATGTTCAGTAATTGGCGGCCATTGCCCAGCCAGAACGCTTTGACCAGAAATTCCATAGCCTCCGGCGCAAAGCCCGCCAGTGTTTTCGATGAGTGCTCGGTGAGTAACGCGATTCAAGTTGACATGGGGGCGTCTATACGAAGAAGAATAAACGCCCTTTTCAATCAAAGACAGCACGATAGCCGCCAACATGCCTGAAAATACAAGGCACGCGACCAACCATAATCTGGTTGAGGCAACCTGCCAACTCTGTAACTCGGAACTGATGAAAACTTAACGTTAAGAAACAGGCCTAATCGTCGAGTTTTAACTCTGAAGCCAGAATCGTGGCGCCGACGCCGACCAATGTGCCCTTGGCTTCGATTGATGCATCCGCTAACTGTGCGGCGGCGGTGAAGAACGCTCCCGCGTCCGAACCCGGATAATCCGTTTCCGGACTTGTGGTTATCAGGACACCCAGCACAACGACTTCTTTTAATCCCACATCAACCGCATCTGCTGGCCCCTCCAATGAGACTAAGCTTGGATCTGACTGACCGTTAGCATCCACCGGTGTATCCTTACGATGCAGCGACTCGGCTATCAGCTCACCGTTCGACGTATCGCGAAAGACCTTGAGATCAATACGATCCGTTACCGCCAAATCTGTTATATCGAAAAACACCAACTCATCCCGCTCGTCCTCAAGTTGGGTCGACGCATTGATAACGATGCTTTCACCGAAGACGGTGATGGTGCCTACCGATTCATAAACTGCCTCGATATTGGCGTAAATTTCATATTCACCCAACTCACCGCGCAGCGAGGTCTTGCCTTTGAATGAGATTTCATTCGCATCCAATACCCCATCACTGGCAACATAACCCTCCGCCTCGATATGAACATCGTTCGCCAGATCAGAAATCACGCCATGCTCGTACTGGGTTTGAGCAGAAGTTCGAACGGGCTGCCCGGACACTAGAAACTGGCTACTTGAAAAGTCCGAGAATGGAAAGGCCGAGGTAAATCCCTCGACTTCAAGTTCCTCACCAATCTCTGCCTCCGGAGATAAGTCATCGGCCTGTACAGAAACTGCCCACATCGGGGTGTCCGCCCCATCATCGCGCGTGCCCTCAACGCGAACAAAGAGTCCGTCAACCAGTACGCCACCAGGAACCTCTGGCATGAGCACGGCACTGTAATCGATCGACTGACCGATGACCACGTCATTGTAATCGATCGGCTGACCGATGATGTCAAACATCATCGATGCTCCATTATGACTGGAAATGGTGCCCGTTAATTCGTACGATCCGCTATCAACCTCGACCTCAATTCGAGTTGCATGAATGACAC
>DTRM01000144.1 GCA_012965975.1 Chromatiaceae bacterium
GAGCAACAGGGCAGAGGAGCGCTCAGTCTGTGGCTGGAGGAGGTGTGGCGTTTGCTCGGAGGGCCTGCCTGTGTCACCGAGGCATCCGATCTGGAGGATGCCGACGCCTTTTTCTGCTTGTTGCGCGAGTGTGATCAGGATGGCTGGCTACTGGATCTGGAGGTGTTGGATGAGCGACTGGTCAAGCTCTACGCCTCAGCTCGGACGGAGTCCGAGGGCGCTGTGCAAGTGATGACCATCCACAAGTCCAAAGGTCTCGAATTCGATTATGTGATTCTTCCGGGCTTGGCTCGTCGTGCACGTGGTTCCGACAGCCGCCTGTTGCTGTGGGAGGAACGCACCCAGATGGGTGGGGTGACCGATCTGGCGGTGGCACCGGTCAAGGCAGCCGAGCAGGATGATTCGCCGATTTACCGCTGGTTACAGCAGATCGAGTCGGCGCGAGGCATGAACGAAACCAGCCGCTTACTGTATGTTGCGGCGACCCGAGCGCGCAAGGGTGTGCATCTGTTGGCTTGTCTGGGGTTGAAGGCGTCATCCCAGCCCCCGCGGCTGCTCGCACCGGTAAAGGGTACCCTGTTGGAGCCATTATGGCCTATCGCCGAACCGGAATTCACACAGGCGTTGGCACAGAAAATCGCGCGCTCCGATACCGGGCAAGCGGCAGCAATCGAGGAGTCGAAAGCGGGTTTGCAGCGTTTACCGGCTGATTGGCAACTGCCAGCGCCGCCGACATCGATTAGCTTGCCCTCTATTGTGTCATCAGGCCGTGCAAGGTTGCCGATAGAGCCGGTTGAGTTTTCTTGGGCAGGCGATGTTGCCCGGCACGTCGGAACCGCGGTGCATCGCTATCTTCAGCACTTTAGCCAGAGCGGCGTCGATGGCTATGATGCAGAACGGATTCGGGGACAGGTACAGGATTGGCTTGCGGCGTCTGGAGTTCCGGATGAGCAGCTTGCCCCGGCCGTCGATCAGGTAGATGAGGCCTTGCGTAAAACCCTTGGCGATACACGCGCCGCATGGATTCTGGATAACCTGCATGAATCGAGTGCCAGCGAGTTGTCTTTGACCGGCATGGTGGATGGCCAACTTGCGCATGTCGTGATCGACCGCACCTTTGTTGACGCAGATGGGATTCGCTGGATAATCGATTACAAGAGCGGTAAGCATTCTGGTTCAGAGCTGGATATCCATCTGGATCGTGAGCAGCAACGTTATCGACCTCAACTAGAGCGTTATGCTCGATTGATGAGTAAGATGGAGTCCAGACCTATCCGTTTGGCGCTGTATTTTCCTGCCATGGCAGGTTGGCGCGAGTGGTCATATAGTAGCGATAATGAGGATCGAGAGAATGTCTGATAATCCCCCCCAGAGTTTGGTTGTTGCGATCTCGTCACGAGCCTTGTTTGATCTGGACGAAAGCCATCAAGTGTACGAGAGCCAAGGTGTCGATGCCTATCACAAGTATCAGATAGATCACGAAGATGATTTTCTGCAACCCGGGGTCGCGTTCCACATGGTACGCAAGCTGTTGGCGGTGAATGAGCGTACCGAAGGACGTTCGCGGGTTGAGGTTATTTTGTTGTCACGCAACAGCGCCGATACCGGACTACGGGTGTTTAACTCCATCCAGCACCATGGGCTGGATATTACCCGTGCGGCGTTCACCAATGGGCAATCGCCTTACAGCTATGTGTCCGCATTTGGAGCACATCTGTTTCTGTCATCTAATCGGGAGGATGTCTCGATGGCGCTGCAAGCAGGCGTGGCGGCGGCCACCATTCTGCCATCCAACAGTGGCCTCAAAGAATCCGATCAACTGAGGATTGCCTTCGATGGTGATGCGGTGTTGTTTTCTGACGAAGCGGAACAGATATACCAACAGGGCGGGCTTGAAGCGTTTACCGAAAGTGAAAAGGCAGCGGCTCGGCGGCCATTGTCGACTGGCCCGTTCAAGTCCTTTCTCATGGCGTTGCAACAGATTCAGTCGGAGTTTCCAGCCGATGATTCACCGATTCGCACCGCGCTGATTACGGCCAGAGCAGCGCCGGCGCACGAGCGTGTTATTCGAACCCTGCGCGAATGGAATATCCGCATTGATGAGGCACTATTTCTCGGTGGTCGTGACAAAGGTGAATTTTTGCGCGCGTTTGGCGCAGATATTTTCTTTGATGATCAGCGTGGTCACTGTGAGTCAGCCCGTCAGCATGTGGCCACCGGCCATGTGCCCTCAGGCATTGTTAACCAGTCGTAAGAACAGGCTAAGTTAGCCAACACCGAACGACATCTTGGACGCTTCGTTCTGGAATGGAACAGTTAGCCCAAGTACACCGGTTGTCAGTTTGTCTGCTTTCATATCATCATTTCAGAACAAATAATTTCTGGCACGCGTATTGGTAACCCATGCCAATACGGCGCGCGCTCCATCAAGAAGTTTAGCGGCGAATTAGGGGTTTTGTGGAGGATGGGGCAGATTGATATGTAACGTCAAACAATTGTTTTTGAGGGACTTAATCTATCTTCTCTAACCAGTCTCGGAACCATGTATCCCGGCAGTTGTTGGCGCAGTCGGGTATGGATGGATTTGGCTACCTCCAGATCAACATCGAAGTGGGAGGCGCCGCGAACCTTGTCCAGAATGTGTAGATAATAGGGGTGTACCCGCGCGTCGACCAAGGACTCGCTGAGTGTTGACAGGGTATCGACCGAATCATTGACACCGCGTAGCAACACACTTTGATTGAGTAACATCGTTTGAGTGCCGTCGATTTGTTGCAGAGCAAGGCGCACCTCATCGTCAAGTTCGGCGGCGTGATTACAGTGCACGACCATGACACACTGCAGTCGTGTGTGCAGCAGCATCTGTAGAAACTCAGTACAGATACGCCGTGGTAACACGATGGGCAGTCGCGTGTGAAATCGCAGGCGCCGTACATGCGGGATGGCTCCCAGCGCATCGATCAGTTGACCCAAACGTGCATCGCTGAGCATCAATGGGTCACCGCCGCTCAGAATAACCTCCGCTACAGATGAATCATTCGCAATGTATTCGAGCGCTTGTTGCCATTGATCTTTGCCGGCCTGGCCATCGGAATACGGATACTCACGTCGAAAGCAATAGCGGCAGTTAATCGCGCACGCGGGGGTTGTGATCAATAACGTGCGACCATGATACTTGTGTAGTACGCCAGGCACGGTCATCGCGTCGATATCACCTGTGGGGTCTGCGATGTATCCGGGTTGATCTTGCACTTCGGCATCGAGTGGCAGAACCTGACGCAGCAGTGGGTCGTTGGGATCGCCCTTTTGCATGCGTCGAACAAAGCTGCGCGTGACTTTGAGGGGGAAACAGTGCGCGGCGCGTTTGGCTCCATCGAGTAGTGCCACATCCAGATTCAGTAGTGACAAAAGCTCGGTCGGATCGGTGATGCACTGGCGCAGTTCCGATTGCCAGCTATGCGCCGAATTCGCCTTATTCGTAGTGGAGATCTGCCGAAATTCGGCGCTTTGGGTTATCATGCGCTCTACCGTAGTGAATTGAGATAATCATGGCAACTTATAGCACCAACGAATTTAAAGGCGGGCTCAAAATCATGCTCGATGGTGACCCATGTAGCATTATCGAGAACGAGTTTGTAAAGCCGGGCAAAGGGCAGGCGTTTAACCGGGTCAAGATCCGCAATCTTAAGACCGGGCGGGTGATCGAGCGCACGTTCAAATCCAATGAGTCCGTCGAAGGCGCCGACGTGATCGAATTGGATATGGAATATCTCTATTCGGATGGTGAATTCTGGCATTTTATGGAGCCCAAGACGTTCGAACAGTTCGCGGCCAGCGAGGCGGCGCTGGGTGAGGCGAAACAGTGGCTGAAAGAGCAGAATACCTGCACGGTAACGTTGTGGAACAACGATCCGATTTTGGTCGAGCCACCCAACTTTGTATTTCTGGCGGTTGCCGATACGGATCCGGGGGTGCGTGGCGATACGTCCGGTGGCGGTGGTAAACCAGCGACTCTGGAGACGGGCGCGGTGGTGCGTGTGCCGTTGTTTATTGATATCGGTGAGGTGCTCAAGGTCGATACTCGCAGTGGTGAGTATGTTGGGCGGTCGAAGGATTAGGCTACTCACTTGCCAAATTATGGCGCTGTGGAGTGATGGAACGTCCCGAGGTCATGAACTGGAAGCCCACAGCCAGCATTGAGGTACTTCGTCGCCGTGCTCAAATGCTGGCCGACGTCCGGCGTTTTTTTGCGGATCGCGACGTACTCGAGATTGAAACGCCTACGCTTTCATCTGCCGCTAACACGGATCCCGTGTTGCATAGCCTGTCGTTGACGTCAGATGACTCTAAAAAGCAGTTCTATCTACACACATCTCCCGAACATGCGATGAAGCGACTTCTTGTCGCGGGTAGTGGGTCGATATTTCAGATTGCTCGGGTCTACCGTGCGGGTGAGCGGGGGCGGTTTCATCAGCCGGAGTTTTCACTGCTCGAGTGGTATCGCGTGGGCTTTGATTATCATCAGTTGATGGCTGAGGTGGTTGAGCTATTGCAGTTACTGGTGCCCGAGCTGTTGGGTCCGCGTGCGGCGTTAAAGATGACGTATGCGGACGTTTTTCGCCGTTATGTTGGCATTGATGTGGGATCGGCTGCGGTTGCGGATTTAGCGTCTGCGCTGGCGTCTCACGACATTCAGTTTGTGGCGGATGAATTAGATCATCGGGTGTTGGTGGATCTGTTGTTCAGCCATGTGGTACAGCCGCAGCTGGGGCGTGACGATATTACGTTGGTGTATGACTATCCCGTCGATCAGGCATCGTTGGCATTTGTGCGCGCGGGTTCCGAGCCGGTGGCGGAACGTTTCGAGGTGTTTGTTGATGGCGTTGAGCTAGGCAATGGTTATCGGGAGTTAACGGATGCTATCGAGCAGCGGCATCGATTTGAAACCGATAATCAGCGGCGGTTACTGCAGGGTTTACCCGCGATGCCGATCGATGAGGCTTTTCTTGCCGCATTGCGACACGGTTTACCGGAATGTTCAGGTGTGGCGTTGGGGCTTGATCGTTTGATGATGTTGCTCGTCGGTGTTGACGACATCACTCAGGTAATCAGCTTTCCGATTGACTGACCCATGCGGACAGAGGCGCCTGCGCTCAAAAACGTGTCCCATTGCAGGGTGTTTTCGGGGAACAGCAGGATCACGGTGGACCCCATGTTGAAGCGGGCGATTTCATCGCCGCGCACAAACTCGGGTGGGGTCTGTCCGGCAAATTTTCGATAGCGTTGCCACCGTCGACTGGGCGGCATCTCCACTCCGGACCATACGGTTTCAACACTACCGACATTCATTGCACCCACCATGACCATCGCCATGGGTCCGTGGTCGGTGTCAAAGATCGCTACCAACCGTTCATTGCGTGCGAATAGGCCCGGGACTCTGGCCACGGTGGCGGCATTCACGCTAAACAGGCGGCCGGGGATGTACAGGGTTTCGCGCAGGCGGGCGTCGCAGGGGATGTGTATGCGGTGATAGTCGCTGGGGGCTAGATACAGTGTCGCGAAGAGTCCGTTGCTAAATTGCGCGGCACATTGATCTCGATTGCCAAGCAGGGCGGTTAGAGAGAAGTCATGGCCCTTGGCTTGATAGAGTCGATCCGCTTCGATTGTGCCTACTTCGCTGACCGTGCCATCGACTGGACAGGCCAGAGCGCCGTTCTTATCGGTTATTGGTCTTGCCGACGGTGTCAGTGCACGAGTAAAAAATTGATTGAAACTTGGATAGGCAGTGGGGTTTTGTTCAACGGCGGATGACATGTCCACCTGGAAGGCCTGTACGAAACGTCGAATAATGAAATCTTTGAACGGTGACCACTCGATACGGGTGAGCCAGTGCGTCAGAGCAGTAATGCGATGATGGGGTAGCAGATACTGCAGAGAAACAAACAGGCGGGCTAACATGGCAGCTTTATGCGATACCCGGTGAGGCATGAAACTGCCGCACCGGGATCGAGGTGATTATTTGCTGAGAACCGTCATCGCGGCCGGCAGAGCCTTGCCGCCGTTGATGTTGGCGCCCATGTCGGAGAGCACCGATTCCAACGCGCCCAGACACACAAGGATGTTCTTGCTGTTGGCACCGCTGCCCATCAAGCCAATGCGCCATACCTTGCCGGCGAGGGCGCCAAGGCCTGCACCGATTTCCAGATTAAACTCTTCTAACAGACGTTTGCGCACGACCGCATCTTCAGCACCTTCAGGCAGGGTTACCGAGTTGAGCTGTGGAAGACGATCACCTTCTTTTACGATGAACGACAAGCCCATGGCTTCAAGTCCCGCACGCAGGGCCTGATGCATCTTCTCGTGTCGTGCCCATGCGTTCTCGATTCCTTCTTCTTCGAGCATGACCAAAGATTCATGCAGCGCATAGAGGGCGTTGATTGGCGCAGTGTGATGGTAAGAACGGGCGCCACCACCGCCATCGCCCCAGTAACCCATGACCAGATTCAGGTCCAGAAACCAGCTCTGCACCTTGGTCTTGCGGTTTTTGATCACGTCCTGAGCGGCTTCGTTAAAGCTAACGGGTGAAATGCCTGGCACACAACCAAGACACTTTTGGGTGCCGGAATAAATAGAGTCAATGTTCCAGTCGTCTACCATCAATGGCGTGCCAGCGAGTGAGGTGACTGCATCAACAATGGTCAGACAGTCGTGCTTGTGGGCGATTTCAACCAGAGTTTTGGCATCGGATTGTGCGCCCGTTGATGTTTCAGCATGTACAAACGCAACAAAACGAGCATCAGGATTGGCCTTCAGCGCATCCTCCAGCTTCTGTGGATCAACCACTTCACCCCAGGCGTCTTCAACCATCACTGCCGTGGCACCGCAACGCTCGACGTTTTCTTTCATGCGTCCGCCAAACACGCCATTTTGACAAACAACGACTTTGTCGCCGGGCTCGATCAGGTTGGTAAAGCAGGTTTCCATGCCAGCAGAACCCGGGGCAGAGACTGGGAAGGTCAGGGCATTTTTGGTCTGGAATGCGTACTGGAGCAAGGTCTTGCATTCTTCCATCATGCCGACAAACGCGGGGTCTAGATGGCCGATGGTGGGGCGCGACAGCGCTTCCAGAATCCGCGGGTGAACGTCCGATGGACCGGGACCCATCAGGGTACGAGTAGGGGGGTTAAAACTGATTGCCATGCGCCTGCCTCAAATCTTGCATTCTGTAAACCGCCCAGTATACGTGGGCGGTCTGGGGGCAAGCAACAATAATCTGGGGGTGGGGTATCAGGCCGCAGTGAGATTCGTCATGCCGGCGAATGCCCACTGGTGTCCGGATATAACGTTATGCTTGACCTGAACGGTCGTTCTTCCGGACGTAGCGAAGTGGAGATCCGCAATCCAGCGGCTTCTGGCGATTGGCTACATTCTCTGGATACCGGCTTGCGCCGGTATGATTCCAGTTTACGTAAGGTGAGACTGGGGGCCGCGAATCAACCCTTGAAGCTACCGACGATCTGCTGCAGTCCGCGCGCGAGTTCCGCGACATTCTCGCTGGCAGTGGCGGTTTGCTGGGCGCCGCCGGCGGTGCGTTCGGTCACCGTATTGATATTGGTGATATTGGCTCGAACCGCGTTGGTCATCTGGTTCTGTTCGCTGATCGACTGGGCAATGCTCTGGTTGATACCTTTAATCTTGTCGACCGACTGGGTGATGGCTTCGAGTGAACTGCCGGCCTTTTCGGCCTCTTCAACACTGGCATTGGCAAGTTCCTGACTGTTGGCCATGACTTTTACCGCATTGGCGGTGCCGCCCTGTAGCCGCTCAATAATTTCCTGAATTTCCTGGGTTGATTCCTGGGTGCGGCTTGCAAGCGTACGAACCTCATCGGCAACGACCGCAAACCCGCGTCCCTGTTCGCCTGCGCGCGCTGCTTCAATCGCTGCGTTCAATGCGAGCAGGTTGGTTTGTTCGGCAATACCTCGAATCACCTCGAGCACGGTGCCAATCGATTCACTGTCCTGCTCCAATCGTTGAATAACGTCGGCGGCACGCGACACATCAGACGCGAGATTGTTGATACTGCTGATCACCTGAACGACAACGGTTTGTCCAGTTTTGGCTTCGTTGAACGCATCGGCTGCCGCCTCAACTGAATGGACGGCATTCTGGTTGATTTCGGTTCCCGTGGCAGACACTTCTTCAATCGCGGTGGCGACCTGTTCGGTTTCACTTTGCTGTGACTGCATACCCATGCTGGCTTCACGCGTGGTGTTCGACGTCTCGGTTGCCGCCGCTGCCAACTGGTTGCTGCTGGAGGTAACTTGCGAGATAACGGACTGGATTTTGTCGGTAAATTGGTTGAAGGAGGTTGCAAGCGCTGCGAGTTCATCACTGCCCTGAACCTCAATACGTCGGCTAAGGTCACCGTCGCCATTGGCGATCTCTTCGAGATTGATGGCCACTTGATTGAGAGGTTGCAGTATCGACGCGGCGATAATAAGGCCCACGACGCCAGCCATTGATATGGCCACAATCATGACGCCCAATACCGGTATTATCTGATCCTCGTTCAGTGAGGAGGCCACCAGTAACACGCTACCCACTGCGATGACGCCAAGAATGGCAAAGGCCCATAAAAACCGCTGTCGTATCGTGGTGTTTAGCAAAAAGTTCACAATCGTGTCCCCCTGAGACAAGTATTGGTGATGGTGCGAAGCCATCATCCGTTGCCTGACTAGCGACCAATCCAGGGGATTGCTTTAACGAATTATCCGTGTGTAGGAGCGGCGTTGGCCACGAACCTATTCATCCGGAGGGGCCTGTTCGCGGCCAAGGTCGCTTCGGTAGGGGCGAGAGATCGTGGAGTTGGCGCTAACTAATGCCGTCGGCGAGTAGTTCGATCCAGTGTCGAACCGGCTGCGAGGCATTCTGGCTGAGGTGCATCTGACAGCCGATATTGGCCGTGACGATGACGTCAGGTTGGTCCGATTCGAGCGCGGCCAACTTATTTTGGCCGAGTGTTTGCCCCATTTCAGGGTGTAATACCGAGTACACCCCGGCCGATCCACAGCACAGATGACTGTTCTCGACGGTGGTTAGGGTCAGCCCCATCGCGCCAAGAATAGACTCGACGTTACCCACCACTTTCTGTCCGTGTTGCAGTGTACAGGGGGGATGCCAAGCGACTCGGCGGGCGCTGGGGCGCGGTAGTGAACTGAGGTCTTCGTCGCTGAGAATTTCTGCAATATCCCGAGTCAGGCGGGATACCGTGGCGGCCTTGTCGGCGTAGTCCGGGTCAAGCGCGAGTAACTGGCCGTACTCCTTGACGAAGACACCGCAGCCGCTGGCAGTGATGACGATGGCTTCGGCACCGGTCTCGATGTGTGGCCACCAGGCATCGATATTGGCGCGCGCAAAGTCGAGCGCTTCATCCGGCGCCGACAGGTGTTGGCTCAAGGAACCGCAACAGCCCGATTCGCGGATTCGCAACAGGCGGATTCCGAGTCGATCCAGAATCCGGGCAGCGGCCGTATTGGTGCTGGGAGCCAACCCGGGTTGAACGCAACCATCAAGTACCAGCATGCGACGTGGATGTTGGCTGTCGGGCCACGCGCGTTGTGCTTGATGAGGCGGGATCTTTTGCTTAAGCATCGGCGGTAGCAGTGGTCGAAACAGTTGCCCGATGCGCAGCAATGGTGTGAACACCGTTGCGCTGGCCAGCACCTTGCGCAGAACCAATCGAGCCAGCCGTTGACTCGCGGGACGCTGCACCCTCTGGTCCACCATCTGGCGGCCAATATCGAGCAGGCGGCCATATTCTACTCCCGACGGACAGGTTGTCTCGCAGTTGCGGCAGGTCAGACAACGGTCGAGATGCTGCTGGGTATCGGTTCCCGGTTCGACGCCTTCGAGCACCTGTTTGATCAGATAGATCCGCCCACGCGGCCCATCAAGTTCATCCCCCAATACTTGGTAGGTTGGGCAAGTCGCCGTACAAAAACCGCAGTGAACACATTTGCGCAGGATATTTTCTGCCTCGATGCCCTCGCGACTGTTGCGCATTGCCTGTGTCAGATTGGTTTGCATGGGTGATTACCAGTCTGGGGAGAATCGTCGTGGGTTAAGAATGCCGGCTGGATCAAACGCTTGTTTGACCCGGCGCTGCAGATCACGGAGTCCGGTGGGTAATGGGTGAAACACCGGTGCGTCAAGGTCAGCTTGACGGAACAAAGTGGCGTGGCCACCACAGGCTTCGACGGCGGCGCGGACAACGGTTGCCCGCTCATCGCTTAACAGCCAGCGTTGGGCACCACCCCAGTCATAGAGACAGTCGCCATGCAGGGGTAGCGGTTGGGCTCCACCTTGCAGTGATACACGCCATAGCGGTTTCTCTGACTCGAAAAAGGACAAGCGATGTTCGCGTAGGTCGTTCCAAAACTGATCATCTGAAACGCGCGCATCAGCGCCGAGCAGGGCATGTGCTGCATCCAGCGAACTTGGGGTGCCGGACAAACGCAGGCGCAGCGTATCCTGATGGTGGCATGCCGCAGTGAGTGGCAGTGCAGTGCTTGACCATTGCCTGAGCCAGGCCGACAGATCATTTTCAGCGAGTTCGAATTGCAGGGTTAACGATTGCTCAACGGTGGGTAACACCTTGAGCGAGATATCCAGAAGCACACCGAGCGTTCCCATCGCACCGACCATCAGACGTGACACGTCATAGCCGGCGACGTTCTTCATTACCTGTCCGCCAAATTTAAGTATCTCGCCCTTGCCGTTGATGCAGCGCACCCCCAACACAAAATCACGCGCCGACCCGCTCCATGGCCGAGCTGGGCCAGACAGTCCTGCGGCGATGGTGCCACCCAAGGTTGCGTCGGCGCCAAAGTGGGGAGGCTCAAACGCCAGCCATTGACTGTGTTCGTGTAGTGCGGCTTCGATTTCGCGTAGCGGTGTGCCCGCCTTGGCGGTGATCACCAACTCGCTGGGCTCATAACTGATGATACCGGTGTGTGTGCGGACATCGAGTGAGTCTCCGTCAGTCGCATTGCCGAGAAACGACTTGCTGTTACCGCCGACGATGCGCAGCGGTTGTGCTTGCGTATGCGCCAGAGTTACTTGTTCGCTGAGTTCGATGTCGGTGGACATGTTCGATTAAAAGCGGTCGAGTTCGGGAAACGGCAGTTCGCCGTTGTGGACATGCATGCCGCCGAGTTCGGCACAACGATGCAAGGTGGGTACGGCCTTGCCGGGGTTAAGCAAGCCAGTTGGATCAAAGGCGTGTTTGACCGCGTGGAACTGGGTCAGTTCAGCAGCTCGAAACTGACTGCACATCTGGTTAATTTTTTCGATGCCCACCCCATGCTCACCGGTAATGGTGCCGCCAACCGCGATACAGGTCTCCAGAATTTGCGCACCGAAGGCCTCTGTTTGCTCAAGTTCGCCAGGCTTGTTGGCATCATAAAGAATCAGCGGATGCAGATTGCCGTCGCCGGCGTGAAACACGTTGGCGACGGCCAAGCCGTATTCTTTTGACAGCTCGTCAATCTTGCTGAGTACCTGTGGAAGATGACGACGAGGGATGGTGCCATCCATGCAGTAGTAGTCAGGCGCAAGCCGACCCACCGCGGGGAATGCGGCTTTGCGTCCCGCCCAAAGGCGTTGTCGTTGGGCGGGGTCGGTTGCACGTTGCAAGCTGGTCGCGCCGTTGGTGTTCAGCAGTTCGCAAACGCGTGCCGTCTGCGCCGCCACATCTTCGCGACTACCATCCAGTTCGCACAGCAGGATAGCCGCAGCATCCGTGGGATAACCAGCGTGTGCAAACGCCTCGGCGGCACGAATGGCGGTGTTGTCCATCATTTCCAGTCCGGCGGGAATGATTCCGGCACCAATGATCAGTCCGACCGCTGAACCGGCGAGTGCGACATCGTCAAATCCAGCCAGAATAACTTCGGCGACATCGGGTTTGGGTAACAGCTTTACCGTGATATCCATAATGATGCCGAGCAGACCCTCGGACCCGGTCATTACCGCGAGCAGATCGTAGCCGGGGCCGTCCAGACCGCTACCACCGACAGTGATTTCCTCTCCTTGCATGGTCAGAAAGGTAAGCTGCTGGATGTTGTGTACCGTAAGACCGTATTTAAGGCAATGCACACCGCCGGAGTTTTCCGCGACGTTACCGCCGATGGAGCAAGCAATCTGCGAAGAGGGATCGGGGGCGTAGTAGAGGTTATGACAGGCAACCGCCTCAGAGATGGCAAGATTGCGCACCCCCGGTTGAACGCGTGCGGTACGGTTGACGGGGTCGACCTCAAGAATCTGATTGAACCGCGCCAGACTCAACAACAATCCGTTACTCAACGGCAATGCACCGGCAGACAGTCCGGTGCCCGCGCCGCGCGCGACCACGGGTATGTCGAGGTCGCAACAGGTTTTTAGAATTGCCTTCACTTGATCGATCGATTTGGGCAGGGCGATCGCCATCGGCAGTTCTCGATAGGCCGACAAGCCATCACACTCATACGGTCGCATCTGTTCCGTAGTCGTCAGTAGACTGTCACCAGCGATGATGCCCTTCAGTGCGGATATCAGGCGTTGTTTCATCAGGTAATAACCGACGGTCGATCTCGCCCAGTCAATTCCTGGATGCGTGCAATCTCAACCGCGGCGACCGCCAGTTGTTGCGTTGCGTCACCGGTGTCCAGATCATGCTTGTCGCTGTCCGGTTCAAACGATTCAATGTATACCCGCAACGTGGCTCCCTCGGTGCCGGTGCCGGACAGGCGATATACAATGCGTGAACCAGTAGCGAAAAAGATTCGAATTCCCTGCTGTTCGCTGATGCTGTTGTCGATGGGATCCTGATAACGAAAGTCATCTGCGGATTCAATCTTCAATCCATTCACGGTACGGCCTGCGAGTTCGGCGAGGCCGTCGCGCAGATGTTGTATCAGGGTGGTGGCGGCATCACTGTCAATCCCTTCATAATCATGACGTACATAATAATGACGGCCGTAACGTTGCCAATGTGCTTGCACGATCTGACGCACCGATTCGCGTCGAACCGCGAGCAGATTGAGCCAGAATAACACCGCCCACAACCCGTCTTTTTCACGCACATGGTCGGAGCCGGTGCCAAAGCTTTCCTCGCCGCAGAGGGTGATTTTCCCGGCGTCGAGCAAATTGCCAAAAAACTTCCAGCCGGTCGGTGTTTCGTAGCAGGGAATGCCGAGTTCGGCCGCAACCACATCGACCGCGCGACTGGTCGGCATGGAACGTGCGACCCCGGCAAGCCCGTGTTTGTAACCCGGCAACAGGTGAGCGTTGGCGGCCATGATCGCGAGACTGTCACTTGGTGTGACAAAAATATTGTGGCCGAGAATCATATTGCGATCGCCGTCACCATCGGAGGCGGCACCGAAAGACAAGCCATGATTGCCGTTGACGCGTTCGACCAGAGTTGCCGCATGCGCCAGATTGGGATCGGGATGACCGCCGCCAAAATCGGGTAACGGGGTGCCATTCATCACACTGTTGTGACCCGCCTCCAGTCGGTGTTCAAGAATTTCGTGGGCGTAAGGACCGGTGATGGCATGCATCGCATCAAAACAGATCTGGAAACTGCCACTGGTGAACAATTGCCGGATACGATCAAAATCAAACAAGTGCTCCATCAGATCGGCGTAGTCTGTGACCGGATCAATGACATCAACCGACAGGGCGCCCACCGAGGCGGAACCGAGTTGGGCGAGGTCGATATCGTCACCCTCATCGATCCGGTATTCCGAAATAGCGGTCGTCAGCTTGAAGATGGCCTCGGTCACCGATTCCGGTGCGGGGCCACCGTTACGGGCGTTGAACTTGATGCCAAAATCTCCATTGGGCCCACCGGGGTTGTGGCTGGCGGAAAGAATAATACCGCCAAAGGCCTGATTACGATGAATCAGCAAAGCGGCTGCTGGAGTGGACAACAGGCCGTCACGGCCGACGATGACGTGGCCGACGCCATTGGCGGCGGCAATTTTCAGGATGATCTGGATCGCGGTTTGATTGAAATACCGCCCATCGCCACCGAGAACTAGGGTTTTCCCCTGATAGTCAGACTGAGAATCGAAGATTGCCTGGACGAAATTCTCCAGATAATTGGCCTGCTGAAACACCGTCACCTTCTTTCGAAGGCCCGAAGTACCGGGACGCTGGTCGGGAAACGGCTGGGTTTGTACAATGCGCGTTGTCATTCGGACAATTTAACCCGAATGTGTTGCTAATAACACATTCGAATCCGGAAACTTTTTGTATCACTAGATAGAGGACAACACAGTATGGGTGCGGAACAACAGGAGACAAGAGAATTTCAGGCCGAGGTCAATCAGCTTCTGAGTCTGATGATTCACTCGATGTACAGCAACAAGGAGATATTTCTTCGTGAACTGATCTCCAATGCATCGGATGCGGCGGACAAGCTACGTTTTGAGGCATTGGCAGACGAGAGTCTGTACGAAGGTAATCCCGACCTTCACATCCGTATCTCCATCGACAAGGATGCCCGCACGGTGACGATTTCCGACAACGGTATTGGAATGACTCGGGATGAGGTGGCAACCAATATTGGTACCATCGCAAAATCCGGTACCAAGGATTTTTTCAGCGCCTTGTCTGGGGACGAGGCCAAGGACAGTCAACTTATCGGCCAGTTTGGTGTGGGTTTTTACTCGGCGTTTATTGTGTCAGATCGCGTGACGGTGATTTCGCGACGTGCGGGTAGCGATGAAGCGGTGCGCTGGCAGTCGGATGGCAAGAGTAGTTATACATTGGAGGCGGCTGACAAACCGGGGCGAGGCACGGATATCATTGTGCATCTGCGTGAGGAAGAGGATGAATTTCTCAACGAGTATGGCGTGCGCGGTACGGTACGTAAGTTTTCGGATCATATTGAGATCCCGATTCAGATGCTGCAAGACAAGCCCGCGCCTGAGTCGGATGACGAGGCGGAAGAGGCATCTGCCGAGCGCGAATGGGAAACCATAAATAGCGCCTCGGCCATGTGGGTGCGTCCACGCAACGAGATCACCGAGGATGAGTACAGCGAGTTATATAAGCATGTCTCTCACGACTTTGAAGATCCGTTGGCGCATGTGCATTCTCGAGTGGAAGGCAACAATGAATATACCTCGCTGCTGTATATCCCTGCGAAAGCCCCATTTGACTTGTGGGACCCCAACGCACGCCACGGCATCAAGTTGTATGTGAAGCGTGTGTTCATCATGGACGATGCCGATCAGTTGATGCCGCGTTATTTGCGTTTCGTGCGCGGTATTATCGATTCTGACGACCTGCCACTGAACGTCTCGCGCGAAATTCTGCAGCAGAATCGCGTGATTGACAAGATTCGCGGGGCATCGGTAAAGAAAGTGCTGGGTTTGCTTGAAGGGCTGGCAAAGAACGATGCCGACAAGTACACCACATTTTGGAATGCCTTTGGCAAGGTCTTGAAGGAAGGTCCTGCTGAGGATTTTTCCAACAAGGCTCGCATCGCCGGTTTGTTGCGTTTTGCGACGACCCATTCGGACAGTGAAGATCAAAGCGTATCGCTGGCCGAGTATGTTGACCGCATGGTCGATGGCCAGAAATCGATCTACTTCATTACCGCAGACAGTTTCGCCGCAGCGAAGAACAGCCCTCATTTGGAGATCTTTCGCAAGAAGGGTATTGAGGTCGTGTTGCTGACCGACCGTGTTGATGAGTGGCTGGTATCCAATCTGGCGGATTTTGATGACAAGCCACTGCTATCGGTGGCACGCGGCGAGCTCGATTTGAGCGACGTAGCCAACGCGGATCAGGAATCCGATGAAGAAGAGGTCGATGAGTCCTCCTATGCAGGCTTGATTGATCGCCTCAAAGCGGTTCTGGACGATCGCGTCAAAGAGATCCGCGTCAGTCATCGCCTGACCCAGTCACCGGCCTGTCTGGTGAGCGGCGATGCGGATATGGGAGGCAACCTCGAACGTATATTGCGCGCGTCTGGGCAAGAGATTCAGGGTGCCAAGCCGGTGTTTGAGATCAACCCCAAGCATCCATTGATTGATCGCCTGCAGGTCGAGCAGGGGGATCAGCGATTTTCTGACCTTGCGTTGGTGTTGTTTGACCAAGCGTTGCTGAGTGAGGGTGGTCAGCTAGATGACCCGGCGAGTTTTGTGCATCGATTGAATGATCTCATTATTCAGATGAGTGATTAGAAATAGTCGATAATTTGTTGAATTAAAAAGAATAAAATCCATGCTTATGGAGGAGCGAGCTCGCTCGCGAAGCGGCGGGCCATGGCTACCGTTATTAGTTCGCGGGTGGGCCCGCCGCTACCAGTGTTCCTGTTTAAAGTTCCGTCCAAGGTTGGACGATAGCCTGCGTGTACGGTTTCAAGGTTGGGTGTAACCGTCGGTTCATAGCAGATATTGACAACTGCTCACACGAGGGAAAGCGGGTGCCGTTAATAAACAGCGTTGAAGAGCTACTACAGAGAGAGGGCGTCAAGTACTGGGCGGTGCCTCACGAATTGACTGGCAGTCTGGAACAGGCAGCGAAAAGTGCCGGGATCCCGATGAGCCGTGTCGCCCGCGCGGTTGTTCTGAATGATGACCGTGGGGTGGTGTTGGCCATTCTTCCGCTTACTCATCTGATTGATTTTGGTCAGCTCAAACAAACGTTGGGTCGCGACCTCAAGCCGGGATCAGCCAAATCAGCCAACAGTAGTTTTTATGATCGAGAGCCACGCTCGGTGCCGCCGATTGCCATCGGTTATAACTACGAAGTCATCATTGAAGACTCTCTGCGCGACTTTAGTACCGTCTATTTCGAACCGGGTAGCCACGATATTCTGTTGCGAGTTCATGGCGATGGCTTTGTGCAGTTGCAAGGCTCGGCTGCGCGCTGGATGCCATTTGCCCAAGCGCAGGAGCAGCTGGTTTCAGAAGTCAGCCTCGATAACACGGGCGAGATGGTCGTTCCTGACGGTCTCGATGACGTCGGCACGCTTGCGCCACTTGCCGACGTCAAGGACGAGGTCCAACAGATTTACGATTTGCCGGTGATGCCGCAGATGGCGCAGTCGTTGCTAAAACTACAATCTAATCCCGACGCAGAAATTAGCGAGCTGGCAAGGGTTGTTGAGCTTGATCCGAGTCTCGCGGCACAGGTTGTGCGGTATGCCCGTTCTCCGTTCTTTGGGTTTCGCGGCAAAATCGAAACTATTCACGACGCGATTACGCGCGTATTGGGTTTTGATATGGTAATGCATATGGCGTTGGGCATTGCTGCGGGGCAGGCCTTTCGCAATCCCCCCGACGGTCCGTTGGGCCTAGTTCAGTTTTGGCGTCACGCCACCTACAGTGCGGCCCTGTCGCAGGCCTTGGTACCTCATATTGGTGCCGATGACCCACCCAAGCCCGGTCTCGCCTATTTAACCGGCTTGTTGCATAACTTTGGCTATTTATTGCTCGGACATATGTTCCAACCGCAGTTTTTTGTACTCAACAAGCTGGTCGAGTCGAATCCCAATATCCCGGTAACCACGCTAGAGGCCCAAGTGTTGGGGGCTAGCAAACTCAAGGAACGATTTGATCGCGGGCACGCGGATATGGGCGCGTGGTTGATGGAGGCATGGTCGATGCCGGGCGAAGTGGTGGTTGCGATGCGTGAACACCATAATCCTCACTATCGTGACGAACACGCTGTCTATGCCAATCTCACGTTGGCGACGGATCATTTGTTGAAACGTTTTCATGTCGGTGACGCCGACTCCAGTGAATTACCGGAGTCTATTTTTCAGGCGTTACAGCTAGATCCTACCAAGGCGATTCAAATAGCTGAACGCGTCATTGACGAGTGTCAGCAGCTAGATGCTATGGCGCGTACGCTGGCAGCCTAGCCCGAATTATCGGCAGGTCTCAACCGACCCCGGTTTACACCGACGACGGTTTACCCATGTTGCATTGCCCAGAGTTGCGCCTTCAAAGTTTGCGCCGTTGATATAAGCGTTCACCAAGCTTGCCCCGGTTAGATCGGCGTGTCGAAGGTTTGCAGATTCGAGGGAGGCCTTCTCCAGACGAGCACCATTCAGATGAGCACCACTAAGATTGGCATCTGTCAGCTCGGCACGCTTCAGGGTTGTGAGTGTCAGGTGGGCGCCTCTGAGGTCGGCCGATGATAGGTTGGCGCGATCCAGATTGGCGCCATCCAGAATTGCGTCAGTCAATATTGCCTGTTTCAGCTGGGCCTTATACAGCGACGCTCCCATCAGCTTGGCTGATGCCAGATTGGCCCTATTAAGATTACAGCGATCCATGCGCGCATCTTGCAGGTTGGCCTGTCTGAGGTTTGCCGCCACCAGTGTTGCGCCGACCAGACGCGCCTCACGTAGCGTTGCCGAGTGTAAATTAGCACCCCGAAGATTGGCCTGTGTCAGGTCAGCACCGTTCAGATTGGCTCTCTCAAGGCTGGTGTTGACCAGTTGAGCCCCATTGAGAATAGCATCGCGCAAGTCAACACCATCCAGATTCCGTGTCGATAGATCACATCCGCGCCAGATCACGCCAGGTGCTGGCGGATCCTGACAGTCGCCCTGTGCTACCGGGCAAACCAATAGCAACAGCAGAAGCCAGTGAAAAGTCGGTGTTTTGCTCATTGTCTGTATTATGCCCCGCATACATGGGTCTAGTCAGTTAGGCCGAGCCTGTGTCAAAATCGTTCTCTATTCGGTAAGCTCGGCGCTAGCAAATCGGTTCGGTTAACTATATCGCGGCACTCGGCCCAAGGGAACACGTGGGTTTGTGCAACGTAGTCACTGGAATTTCAACCTAAGGGATATTACAGTTCCATGTTGTTCGGCCGACCAATAATGTAAGCCATCGGGTATCTATTCCTGTGATAGCTGGGGGTGTTATTGTGTTTTTTCACAGATGACATGCGGCAAATAATGAAACCAAATATTTATACTAGTATTCGTAAACCACCTCCGACTTTTGAGATCGCGGAACGCCCGTGTCTCGACCAGCTCGTCGATTTATACGAAGGTAATTTCCGGTTGCTGCGGCAGCTGGTGCCCGGGCTTCACGGCTTTACCGGGAGCAGCGTCTCTCTGTCCGCAGACACACCGGATTTACATCTACAGATTATTGAACAGAGTCCTTATACCAGTCAGTTTTCGTTGACCTGGTATTTCGACTGGAATAATCGACGTTGTCCTGAGCCGGATTTTCGGTTGCGTGCCTCGCACGATGCCAGCTTGCTTGAGGTTATTTCCTTTCAGGCGGGTGGTGGTGTGGTGGTGCAGGGCAATACGCACAGGCCTATGGCTTGTCACGTATTGTCGACCCTTGACTGGAAATGGCAGGTCAATATCTTTCTCAAAAAATGGCTGGGCTATTGTCTCGAAAACGGCCATCGATTCCCGGCTGAACAACCCCATTCTATTTCGGCAGACCTGATAACCCCGGGTAATAGTTGACCAAAATACTAGGTTAATGGTATATCTTGTACCAGCGTTTAACCCCGGTATGTAAAAACAGGTTCCATTCCATGAAGTTGTCGACCAAGGGCCGCTATGCGGTGACCGCCATGCTTGATTTGGCGATGCACGAGGGCAAGAGCCCGGTATCACTGGCTGACATTTCACGCTGCCAAAAAATCTCCCTGTCCTATCTGGAACAATTGTTCGCAAAACTGCGTAAAAATGGGTTGGTAAGGGGGGTTCGCGGGCCCGGCGGTGGTTATCGACTCGGTCAGGAGCCGGCTGAAATCTCGGTTTTCGATATCGTATCCGCGGTTGAGGAACAGCTTGATTTTATGCGTTGCGCAGGTCGATCCGACTGCGATGGCGGACAAGAGTGTCTGACTCACGCGCTTTGGTGTGATCTGAGTTCGCAAATTCAGGGGTATTTACAAAGTATTACGTTGTCGGATTTGGTCTCTGATCAAAACATTCAGAGCGTGTCGATGCGCCAGGATCTGGCCAATGATAGAGCTGTTGTTATACCTGAAATAACCTCTGTTAGTATTTGAAATAACTCAGTTTATTCGTAATTAACCGAATTCTCGGTGTGTCAGCCGCAGCACTTTTCCCCGCGGCGCTAAAATACCTGATTTTTTATCAATTTACTGTCAATAATCCTGTGCTTTGGCCGATCAAAGAGTGAGGGGGGATAACTCGGCGTAAATTGTATGTTTGCAGCAAGAAAACTCAACTGGATTGATCAGCTTCATGAATTGATCCCGATCAGCGGCTTCGATGGAGCCCGGGTGCAAGAACTTGCGCAGAAAGTGGCCCCGGAAGATATCGCCAAGGGCGGAGTGATTTTCAGTGAAGGCGATACCGACAATGCCGCGGTTTACGTGTTGTCAGGCAAAATTGAGATTTATGACCAGCATCGCGACGTTGACACCGTCCTCGGTGGCAGCGATGCCGCCCGCTACGCCTTGGCCCATCATTTCCCTCGTACACTAGGTGCTCGCGCCAAGTCCGCAGTGACCATTATTCGAATTCCTCCGGCACTGATCGAATTCGGAACCCAGTCGAATCCCGACAATGAGTATCAGGTGGACGAAATCGCACTTGATCAAGAGGACGATAGTGCCGACTGGATGACCCGCATGCTGCAGTCACAGTTGTTTCAGTTGCTGCCGGCCGCCAGTCTGCAACAGGTGATGATGCGGATGGAGGCGGTGGCGGTAAGCGAAGGCCAGTGTGTGCTTCGTGCGGGTGATGAGGCAGAATATTTTTATCTGATCAAGAACGGTGTGTGCGCCAGCGTAGATCCGGATTCCGATGTGCCGCCCAATCTTTCCAATGCGGATTACTGTATAGGCGATACGTTTGGATCTGAGGCTTTGATTCTGGCGCAGGCTTATCAGCGTAACTATGTGATGTGTTCCTCCGGGGTATTGTTACGCCTTGGACGGAAAGATTTTGATGATCTGATTTGCAAGGAGGCCGCCTCTGGAATCAACTTGAATGTCGCTCGTTCCCGAGTTGAATCCGGTTGGCTCTGGCTAGACGTAAGGTCGCCTGAGTTATACGGCGCCGGTCATCAGGATGAATCCATCAACCTGCCGTTCGCCGAGGCAGACTTTGATTTTGCCTCGCTGGATCTCGGCGCACGCTATATCGCGTATTGTGACGACGGTACGCAAAGTGCGGCGGCGTGTTTTCGTCTGGCTGAGGCAGGCATTGAAGCCGCTTTTTTGATCGGCGGGTGGCGGAAGATGGAAACCACATCGGGCGGTCTGGATCTGCTGATGTCCCCTGTTGCAGGCACCGATGAATTCCAGTCTTCCGATGAATCCCCGCTGGATATGCCTGTGATGGAGATGCCTGCGGCCGAATTCACGCCTGAACCCGCACCTGTGGCAGCGATGCCAAGCACCGAGGGCATTAGGGATGAGCGGGTTGAGG
>DTRM01000145.1 GCA_012965975.1 Chromatiaceae bacterium
CGAGTGCCATGATCAAATTGGCCGCAGGACCGGCCACCGCAACCCAGATCATGTCGCGTTTGGGGTGGCGCAGATTTTCCCAGGTAACGGGCACGGGTTTGGCCCAACCAAAAATAAAGCCGGCCTGCATCACCACCAGAATAACAGGCAGCAGCAAGGTGCCCACGGGGTCGATGTGGCGCACGGGATTCAATGTCAAGCGGCCCAGCATCATGGCCGTCGGATCACCGAGGCGTTTGGCCATCCATCCATGTGCCACTTCATGCACGGTGATGGCAAAAATAACGGGCAACGCCCATACCGCGATTTGCTGCACCAGGGTGAGTTGATTCATCGGCGCAGTATAACGAACCGGTGGGACAAAAGCAGACTTTGGCAGTACGGGCTTTGGGCTCGGGTTTGGCGCTGAACTAGAGGAGAAGCCAGCGGGTCATCCCAGAATAGTTGCCCTAATCAAACACCGCGCTGTCGCCCTTGCCGTGACGTGCGACTATCGGTGTACCGCCGGTCATATCCACCACCGTGGTGGGTTCGAAGCCACAGGCACCGCCATCAATGACCAGATCGAGTTGGTGCCCGAGTTGTTCGCGCATCGCGTAGGGATCGGACATGGGCAGGTCTTCGTCGGGCAGGATCAATGTTGAGCTCATCAGTGGCTCGCCAAGCTCTTCAAGCAATAACGAGACGATGGCATTGTCGGGAATGCGGATGCCAATGGTGCGGCGCTTGGGGTGTTGCAAGCGGCGTGGGACTTCGTGGGTCGCGTCAAGCAAAAAGGTATACGGGCCAGGGGTGTGAGATTTTAACAGTCGAAACACGGTATTATCGATCTTGGTGTAGGTCGATATTTCGGCGAGGTTGCGGCAAACCAGCGTAAAGTGATGGTGGTGGTCCACACGCCGGATGTCGCGGATACGCTCCATCGCCCGTTTATCGCCAATATGACAACCCAAGGCATAGCTGGAGTCGGTGGGATACGCGATCACGCCGCCCTGGCGGATAATATCTACCGATTGATGGATCAGTCGTCGTTGCGGATTTTCCGGGTGGATCTCAAAATACTGAGCCATAAATACTCACCAACCGTGCCTGACGTCTACCCGAACCGCTGATGAGTCGGGCCTGTGCGCAGATTCTCGTTATAAACTAAATTCTGTTCTTCGACCAAGGTTACAGTAGAATTGACTACGAAACAGGTCTTACCTTTAAAATTTATATCGCTCATGAAACTACCCATCGCCGAACTGGGCGACATCTTTAGAACATTTGCATCGGTCGCCGACGAGTTGACCGAGCAGATCGATAATACTCAGGACATGGATCCCAGTCCCGAGTTGTTGCTGGATGCGATGAACCAGTTGGCTGATGTTCTGCTCAGAATAGATGAGGACGCTGAAAATGAGCCAACTGAGAACGACGCAGATTCCAGCGACACGCTGAAGCTCCTGGATATTACTCGTCTGGGCAATTGGGGGTTCCAGATCTTTAATGACATGTTAGCGATCGCGACGGCAGCATCCATGCCAGCGGCTAGCCAAAGCCTGAACAGCTTGTATTTCCCGTTCGCGTTGTGGATTGCGCGCCACGATGGTGAACTCAGCGAACTGAATACGGTGGTCAATACCGCCGCGCATCTGGCCAATCATGTGTCTGACCATTTACTGCTCGCCGATCTGTACGTGGTGTTGGGCGAGCTGCTGGATGCGGTAACACCGGACATACGCAACGATCTGGACTCGACTAATCCGGGTCGACCCTGGCGTATTCTGAACCTCAATCGTGCCATCGTTGCGACCCGCAGCCACAACCCACAAACCATGGATGCCGCCTTTCGTACCTTGGTAGATAACATCCCTGACGATGCCGCGAGTTTCTTTCGCGAAGGCATGGAGCAGATGGAGGCACTGGATTACCCTGCGCCGGTGCGCGACGTCATGGAACGCTATTACACAGAGTGGTGTAAATCACCCAAAATTCTTCACTGAAATACCTTCTGGATCATTATGAAACTACTGTACGACTTTTTCCCCATTCTGCTGTTTTTTATTACCTATAAAATCTACGGCATCTTTGCCGCCACTGCGGTTGCGATCATTGCGTCATTCGTTCAGGTCGGTGGTTTTTGGTGGAAGCATCGCCGCTTTGAGACCATGCATCTGGTCACCTTGGGCATCATCGTGGTGTTTGGTGGCGCGACGTTATTATTGCAGGATCGTACCTTCATTATGTGGAAACCCAGCATTCTTAACTGGATGTTCGGCATTGTGTTTCTCGCCAGTCAGTTCATCGGCGAGAAACCACTGGTCAAACGCATGATGGGGGCCAACGTCAGCCTGCCGGACTCGGTGTGGCTGCGTCTAAATATCATGTGGATATTGTTCTTTCTATTGATGGGCTGCATTAATCTGTACGTGGCAAATCTGTTTTTTATCGCCGATGCGGCGTGGCGTGAGGCCGCCGGCATCAGTGCAGACACTCCGGTCCATGTATTTGCCTGCGCTGAACTGGCGAGTAGCCAGGCACAGAGCTTGTGCAGTATCGCCGAAACCCGGGAGCAGGACTGGGTCAATTTCAAGCTATTTGGCATGCTCGGCGCGACGCTGGTGTTTGTGTTCGCACAGGCTATATATATGTCGCGTTACATTGAAGATGAAGAAGAAACAGATGGAGAAAATAGCTAGTGTATTACGCAATCATCAGCGAAGACGTCGCCGACAGCCTAGAGAAACGCCGTAGCGTTCGTTCGGCGCACATCGATCGCCTGAAACAGTTAAGAGATCTGGGCCGATTGTTGTTGGCAGGCCCTCACCCGGCCATTGATTCCGACGAACCCGGCCCCGCTGGATTCACCGGCAGCCTCATCGTCGCCGAGTTTGCCGATCTTGCGGCCGCGCAAGCCTGGGCCGATGACGATCCTTACATCGGCGCTGGCGTCTACCAACGCGTCGTCGTCAAACCCTTCAAGAAGGTACTACCATGACCGCGGAACGCATCGAGATGATTCGACAGCGCCTTACCGAGGCCTTGCATCCAGATCAATTGGATATCGTGGATGAGAGTCACTTGCACGCCGGGCATGCCGGTGCCAAAGAAAGTGGCGGTGGACATTTCAATGTCACCATCACCTCAGATTCGTTCGCGGGTAAATCACCGATTCAGTGCCATCGTATGGTTTACGACGCGCTGGGGGATGCGATGCAGACGGATATTCATGCGCTCAGTATTAAGGCGTCGGCACCGTAGCGTTAGCCACCCTCACCCTAACGTTCATGGCCCTCAGGGAGAGGGAACTTATTCTGGGTGATGAGAAGTAAACGGGATGATTACTTTTTGTCCAGACCGCTGGTGTCTAGCGTCACCACCGTCGAGGTCGATGGCTCGTCGATAAAATGCGGGCGCGCTGAACGATCCTCCCCCGCTTCTTTCGCCAACTCCATGTCGCGGGCACTCAACAAACTGAGGCAGTGGCGAATATCGTCAATGGTGGAATCCGAAAGCGGATGTTTCAGCCCCGGCGAGGTCGTGGTGTCCTTGATTACGGAGGTGAGTACTTGGCGCATCACCACCAGAATTCGGCGCTCGGTGGATAAGGTTTGTTCAGACATAGTGTAACTCCGGTTAAGACCCGGGATTATACACGAAGCGGCAATACGGGATCAGCTGATCCCGTCGAGCAAAAATATCTCGTAGATGAACAGACTTAAGTACATCATGAAAAAGCCATGCAAAATGCGTGTTACCTTGACGGTACGAAAAATATGAAACTGGGCGTGAACGACCAATAGCACCAGACAAAAGGCGGTTGACAGAATTTTCACTTCGATAAATAGCTGGACGTCCTGATTGAGGAAATAATTCATAATCGGATTGGCCTCCACTGCACCATGGGAAATCAGCTTCAGAGTCATCAACGCGTCGAGACAACTCAATACCAACACACCCAGCGCCACCAGATACACCGACGGATCATACCGATCGACATAACCTGCTTGGCCATCCACCGCCCTGCGGTAACCGCTACGACGTCCCCCAAACAGGGTATATCTCAGGCCGGCCAACGCGTCACCCTCACGGCGATCACAGTATTCCCGTCTATCCGAGGCATCCAACCAGGGTACGGTTTCCAAAACAGACACTGTGTCGTTCATTCGGTTGTCCTTGTTACTCACGTCGCGATCACCCAGCCCTCTCACCTGAATACAAAGCAAAGATTGTGCCTATTATATTAATTAATTATATTTCAATAGGTTAAATAACTTTCCTTTAAATAACATTAGTATTCATCTCCCAAACTGTAAAAAAAGCTGTCACCAGAAACCGAAGGCGGCCAGACAACCCCAGATCTGGCTAAAGAAACCAACCCGCGATGCCGTTTGACCTCACAGCGTGACGCCATTACGGATGACTTGGGCGCCAACGCGCCCCCGCAACAATACTGACGTATTACGAGGTTTAATAATGTCAAATCAAACCATGCTCATTGTCGATGACAGCCGCCTGACCCGCATGATGGTGAGAAATTTCGTGACCAGTGTGCAGCCCGACTGGCAGATCATCGAGGCCGTGGATGGCGAGGATGCCCTAAAAAAAGTGGAAGACGCAGAGATCGACTGGATGACCATCGATTTTAATATGCCGGGTATGGATGGAATGGAGTTGGCCGAAAAGCTCAAGAGCAAATTCCCCGATGCCCACATTTCCCTGCTGACTGCCCATGTTCAGGACGCGACCCGTAAAAAGGCAGAGGCACTGGGTATTGAATTTATCGGCAAACCGATAACGGAATACAAAATTATTAGTTATGTAGCTTAAGGAGGGATCCACGGAACCGCTATTATCATAGATTCAGCGCGACGCCATTGGCGAGTTGCTGAACATCGGAATCGGGTCGACCGCTGCGGCGCTCAGTAGCATGGTCGGCGACGAGGTCCTCCTGTCGGTAAATGATGCAAGGCGGTACTGATCGACGCGGCAGGCTTGAAGCATTCTATCCAGGAGTCGGTCGCACCCATTCGACATCGTGACGATCAGGCTATTGGCTATGAAGAGTATTTCGCGACGTCAGTAAAGCCAGAGAACTGGGTCAATATCATTCAACAGGCGCTCGAGAATGATCAGTTTTGTTTGTACACTCAGGAAATACGCCCCGCGGTTAACCCCACGCCCGGCGATTCGCATCAGGAAATTTTGGTGCGCACGCGGGATCCAACATTCCGACACCCCACCATTACCGACTGAGGGCCACCGTATTGACGAATCACCCACCATATATTAGAATTCTCTAATATTTAGTATATTGGATTCAGCCGCGGAGTGAGCCATGACGATTACCCGAATTGAAGTCGATAACATTAACTGCGGTGGCTGCATGAAAACCATCGAGAACGGACTGTTGAGACTTGATGGCGTCACCCGCGTCGACATCGATCTTGAGGCCGGTGCCGTATCAATAGAAGCCACCAACCTGTCTCGTGATGCACTCGCTGCGGTCTTGTCGGGCATGGGTTACCCCGAACACAACAGCGTTTCCGGCATTGGCTCGGCAGCGGCCAAGGCCAAATCTTTTATCAATGGCGCGATTGGGAAACTGTCCTGATGAACGATAAATTGAAACCTACCCTCGGCCAAGTCTTTATGAGCGTGCTGGGCGCGATGTTTGGTGTACAAAGCAAAAAAAACCTGGAACGCGATTTTCAGTATGGTACGTTCTCGCAATACGCGATCATCGGGGGCCTGTTTTCGGTGGCCTTCGTCTTTGCCGTCTGGGGTGTCGTCGGCCTGGTAATGAACGCCGCCGGCGTTTGACCCCCGCCAACCACTACGGTTGAATGGCGTTATGGATATCGCAACGACCATCGCATTAACCTTGGGCGTCGGCTGGGCCAGCGGCATCAATCTGTACGCTGCGGTTCTGATGCTCGGCTTCCTCTCCAATACCGGTCAGCTGGTATTACCACCGGACCTGATGGTGGTCGCCGATCCAATGGTAATGGCGGCAGCCGGCTTCATGTACATGGTCGAGTTCTTTGCCGACAAGGTGCCTGGTGTGGATACCGCATGGGACTCGATACATACCCTGATCCGAATCCCGGCCGGCGCAGTACTTGCCGCCGGCGCCGTCGGTGAACTCGGCGTCGCCGCAGAGGTGGCTGCCTTCCTGATCGGTGGCAGTCTTGCCGCCGGCTCACACGCGGCCAAGGCCGGCAGTCGCATGGTCATCAATACCTCGCCCGAACCATTCAGCAACTGGACGGCATCGATAGCGGAAGATATCGCTGTCATTGGCGGTATGTGGGCCGCGCTCAACTACCCGATCTTGTTTTCGGTGTTCATTGCCGCGTTCGTGCTGCTGCTGGTGTGGCTGCTGCCCAAGCTTTGGCGTTTCATCGTCAAAGTGTTGCACCGGCTCGGCGAGTTTTTTGGTCGTGAACCGGATCCGTATCCCGAACCAACGCTGGCCGATCTCGCGCCGAAATCGGATAAGCCTGATTCGCGACAGTTACCGCCTTCCTGAACCAATGCCCCGCTCTGTCCCTTCTCCCTCAGGGAAAAGATCAGGATGAGGGTTCCTCTCCCCCCGGGAAAGGGGAACTTTCACATAGCCCATTGATCATAGTTCACTGATATAATCGAAACCTGTCCATTAACCACAAAGATCGACGCAGTGACCCATACCAACCCCTCGATACAATCCGCCTTTGCATTACTTCATCGCTTTATCTCCAGCCAGATCATTGGCCAGAAATATCTGGTTGACCGATTGCTGGTCGCCTTGCTGGCCGATGGGCATTTGCTGGTGGAAGGCGCACCCGGACTGGCCAAGACCCGCGCGATCAAAACCCTGAGTGAGGGGCTTGATGGGAGTTTCCACCGCGTACAGTTCACACCCG
>DTRM01000146.1:0-7001 GCA_012965975.1 Chromatiaceae bacterium
TCGGCGCCACGTGGTTTTGTTGATGCGTTGAATGATTCGATAGCGGCTGGAAAATCAGGCGTTATCGCAGAGATAAAACGTGCATCTCCAAGCAAGGGTTTGTTACGCGAGGACTTTAACCCAGCTGCAATCGCTGCCAGCTATCAGGCGGGTGGCGCCAGTTGCGTGTCGGTGTTGACCGACAGGGACTTCTTTCAGGGGTCAGAAGACTATTTGCGTCAGGCGCGTGCCGCCTGTGACTTGCCGGTTATTCGTAAAGACTTCATCGTTGATCCATACCAGGTCTATGAGGCGCGGGCGATTGCGGCGGATTGTATCCTGTTAATTGTGTCAGCACTGGAGGATGAACAGATGCTCGCGCTTAATACCCTAGCGCACGAATTGGGGATGGATGTGCTGGTCGAGGTTCACGACGAGGCGGAGCTGGAGCGCGCGTTGCGTTTAAATAATCGCTTGATCGGAGTCAACAATCGTAATCTGCGAACGTTTGAAACCTCACTGGACACGACGCTGCGGATGCTTGATCAGATCCCGAAAGAGTGTACGGTGGTTACCGAAAGCGGCATTCATGAAGCGACTGATGTGGCGTTGATGCGTGAGCATCGTGTCAATGCCTTCTTGGTTGGCGAGGCATTTATGCGTGCGCCGGACCCCGGTGCGAAACTGGCTGAATTGTTTGCCTGATTAGCGGGTACCAAAGACCACGATGGTCTTGCCTTTTACCCAGATCAATTCTTCCTGCTCCAACGTTTTCAGTACGCGCCCCGCCATCTCTCGTGAACAGCCGACAATCCGGCCGATCTCCTGGCGTGTGATGCGAATCTGCATCCCATCGGGATGCGTCATTGCGTCGGGTTCCTTGGCTAGATCGAGCAAGGCCCCGGCGATACGACCGGTGACATCCAGAAACGCGAGGTTGGCGACCTTGCGGCTGGTTTGCATTAGACGCCGGCCTAGCTGCGCGCCGAGTGCGTACAATATATCGGCTTGCTGGTACTTGAGTGGGCCATCGAACATCTGCTGCAGACGCTGGTAACTGATTTCGGCGAGGGTACACTCGGTACGGGTGCGCACGGAGACGCCACGGTTCTCATTTTCCATATCAAAGAACAGACCGATTTCACCAATATACTCACCGGCGTTGAGATAGGTGAGAACCATTTCCCGACCCTCAGAGTCGTCGATCACCACCGCGACCGAACCCTCGACAATGTAGTACAGGGTATCGGCTGGATCGCCTGGGCGAATGATCTCGTTTTTCGATTTGTAACGTCGCTTGTGACAATGCGACAGAAACTGCTCCAAAAACGGATGGTCAGTGTGTTTTAGTGCGTTAAGAGCCATGGTTTGCCTCACGTATCGCCATTGCATGCGATCGACATCAGAGTATTAAGGGTGGTGTCAGATGGCTGGTGACCCCCCTGATGGTATTCCCCAGTCCTGCCAAGCTAGCGGCAAAAATAGTGGAAACTTGAGGCTAAACGTCGATGTGGTAGGCTGGGTTTCCGCGTGTTGCAGCGCTTAGCACGCTAGCATCGTCGCAATATTTAGCATGCATCAAGTTGTTGATAATTAATAGAATAAGGTTGAATTTCGGATGAAAGCACGAGTGAAGTGGGTGGGCGATGCGATGTTTATCGGGGAGTCTGGCAGTGGCCACAGCGTGGTTATGGATGGCCCCGAGGACCATGGTGGCCGCAACATGGGGGTGCGCCCGATGGAGATGTTGTTGCTCGGTCTGGGTGGTTGTACCGCGTTTGACGTCACCATGATCCTGCAGCGCGGCCGGCATCCGGTGAAAGATTGCGTTGTTGAACTGAGTGCCGAGCGCTCGGAAACCGAACCCAAGGTATTTACCGCGATTCATGCCCACTTCGTGGTGACCGGTGACCTGAAACCCAAGGTGGTCGAACGAGCGGTCGAGCTGTCGGCCGAGAAATACTGCTCCGCATCCATCATGTTGGGCAAGACCGCGACGATTACGCACGATTTCGAGATCGTCAGCGACCCGGAAGCCACTACATGAAGCAACCGCCAAAGACCCTCGGCATGCGTCACGTTGCCTTATTGGTTGACGACATGGTGGCCTGTGAGGTTTTCTACTGTGAGTTGATGGGTATGCAGGTGGAATGGCGTCCGGATGAACAGAATGTCTATCTAACCGGTGGCTCGGATAATTTGGCCCTGCATCAGTCGCCGTCAGGCCATGACCGGGCGGGTGTTCAGCGGCTTGATCACATCGGTTTTTTTCTCTCCCGGCAGGAGGATGTGGACCAATGGTATGAATTCTTGCAGGGACACGAGGTAACAATGAAAACCCAACCGCGCACCCATCGCGATGGCGCGCGCAGTTTTTACTGTCTGGACCCGGACGGTACAACCGTCCAGATTATCCATCACCCGCCTATCGCCGCAGCGCAGGCAGACTGAGGCACCCCGGATTTCGCCGAAGGCTCAGACCTCTTTGTATAAATCGGCACCTTGAGATTTAAATTCGGCTGATTTTTCCTTCAGTCCAACCTCAATGGCCTGATCTCCACCATCGATGCCCTGGGTCGCCGCGAACTCGCGAACTTCCTGACTGATTTTCATCGAACAAAACTTCGGCCCACACATGGAACAAAAGTGAGCGACCTTGTGTGCCTCTTTGGGCATGGTTGCATCGTGGTATTCACGGGCGCGTTCGGGATCAAGGCCAAGATTGAACTGGTCTTCCCAGCGAAACTCAAAGCGTGCCTTGGACAAGGCATTGTCACGCACTTGTGCGCCCGGGTGTCCCTTGGCGAGATCGGCGGCATGGGCCGCAATCTTGTAGGCGATAATGCCTTCGCGAACGTCATCCCGGTTGGGCAGTCCCAGATGTTCTTTGGGCGTCACGTAACACAGCATCGCGGTGCCATACCAAGCGATTTGCGCAGCACCAATGGCAGACGTGATGTGGTCATAACCCGGTGCAATATCCGTCGTTAATGGGCCCAAGGTGTAGAACGGTGCCTCATCACAATCCTGCAATTGCTTGTCCATATTTTCTTTGATCATGTGCATTGGCACATGCCCGGGACCCTCAATAAAGGTCTGAACATCATGTCGCCACGCGATCTGGGTTAGCTCACCGAGGGTTTCCAGTTCGGCAAACTGTGCCTCATCGTTGGCATCCGCGATACAGCCTGGACGCAGGCCATCACCCAGCGAGAAGGTGACATCGTAGGCCTTCATGATTTCACAGATTTCTTCGAAGCGGGTGTAGAGAAAGTTTTCCTCGTGGTGAGACAGACACCACTTGGCCATGATAGAACCACCGCGTGAGACAATGCCGGTTACGCGTTTTGCGGTCATCGGTACATAAGCCAAACGTACTCCGGCATGAATGGTGAAGTAATCCACACCTTGTTCCGCTTGTTCGATCAACGTGTCACGAAAGATTTCCCACGTGAGATCTTCAGCAACACCGTTGACCTTTTCCAGTGCCTGATAGATGGGCACGGTGCCAATCGGTACCGGCGCATTGCGTATGATCCATTCGCGGGTCTCGTGAATATTCTTGCCCGTCGACAAATCCATAATCGTATCCGCGCCCCAGCGAATACCCCAGATCATTTTATCGACTTCCTCTTCAATCGAAGACGACAGCGCCGAGTTGCCAAGGTTGCCATTGATCTTGACCAGAAAATTGCGTCCGATAATCATCGGTTCGAGTTCAGGGTGATTGATGTTGGCCGGAATGACCGCGCGGCCGCGGGCGACTTCGGCGCGAACAAATTCTGCTGTGATCAGTTTTGGAATCGAAGCACCGAAGCTCTGTCCAGGGTGCTGACCAATCGTATCCCCATGCAGTTGTTCGATACGCTGGTTTTCACGCAGCGCAATAAATTCCATTTCCGGCGTGATGATCCCCTGACGCGCATAGTGCATCTGGGTGACGTTGTTCCCGTATTTGGCTCGAAGCGGTTGGCGTACATGCTCGAAACGCAGATCATCAAGTGATGGGTCGTTGGCGCGTACTCGGGCGTATTCTGACGAAAGTCCATGCGTCGATTCGGTATCATTCCGTTCCCCAACCCACCCGTTTCGCACCGGCCCGAGTCCCTTGCGCAGATCAATACGGATATCGGGGTCTGTGAATGGCCCCGAGGTGTCGTACACGTACACCGGGGGGTTTGATTCGCTGCCGTTTGCGGTGGGGGTATCGGTGAGTTCGATTTTGCGCAGTGGAACCTTGATGTCGTCGCGACTGCCATGGATATACACCTTGGTAGAGCCGGGAAACGGCTTGCGTGCGGACTCCAGTAAGGCGTCGGTTTTTTTGATGAATTGCTCGGGAATTGCGCTCATATACGTACCGCTTCTGCATGCGTTCAGGGGATCATCGAATCATACCGGCTGTGATCGGTGGGTTCTATAGATGTGGAACAATGCGGTGTTGTCTCATGGAATAAATGCGGCCTAAGTGCGGTTCTAGTGTCATGATTTTTTACAGGAATCCTTATTGAATCGTAATTGCAGTATCTTAAGTAATTGAAAGTTAACAAAAAACATATATTGGCACGAAAGTTGTAATAACTTAGGTGAGAAAGTATTGAGACTGTTAAGTCAGGAGCCGTCATGGAACGCAGATTACGCCCCCGGAAACCCGTAGATGTGAGTGTCTACCTATCGTATGCAGGCCAGCGCGTGGGCCGCTGTGGCGCGATTAATTTGAGTAGTGGCGGCGTATTTCTGCAGACGGCTGGAATGGATCTCCCCAAACATACACCGCTGGACCTGTTTTTTGCGCTCGGCAACAAGTCATCGAATGTGGTTCGCTTGCACAGGGTATCAGCGATCGTTGCTCGGGCGGTGCCGGGTGGGGTTGGCATGATGTTTTGTGGCAACAGCAATACCCGTCAGCGTCGCCATCGTCCAGACAGTCTGCCTCGGTTGAATCCGAAGGAATCCTGAAACGGGTTCCCGTAGACGTCCGCACAACCGAGGTTTGTTTGACTTGCAATTAGGGTTGTCTTGACCTCAAAATCCGGTTCCAGTTAATTTTTGGGCCTGTCCTTCCGTGAAGTTGTTGCGAGCGTATCCAGAGAATACGGTGATAGAGGGTGATATCTATCATTATCAGTGCATTCTCAAAGACGATTTCTTTTCGATTAACATTCTCTATCGCAGTGACAGCGGTCGGCGTTTTGTTCTCAAGTTAAGCGATTTCCGTTTTGTGTTCGGGTTGCTGTTCCGGCCGTTTGCGGCATGGATGTCGAGTCATGAGTACCGTATCTATTCGATGATCAAGGACGTCGAGGGTGTTCCCGCGCTGGGTCCCAGATTGGGCCGACGGGGTTACTTTCACGAATATATAGAGGGTAAAACCCTGCATGAGTGGCCTCGGGACAAGCCGTTGCCAGCGGATTTTTTTGATCGTCTTGGTGTTATTTTGTCGCAACTTCACCAGCGCGGGATTTATTACATGGACCTGAACAAACAGGGAAATGTGATTGTTGGCGATGATCAGCAGCCATGGCTGATTGATTTCCAGATTTGTCAGTCATTCAGGTTGACCAATAGTCTGTGGGGTCGACTCGGTGCGCGCGTGTTTTACAAGATGATTCGCGAGGACATATACCATCTGTATAAGCATAAGCGTCGCTTTCAGGCAGAAGCGCTGAGCGAGGCAGAGGCCAGTTTGGCTACCCGAAGCCGCTTTGGTCGGCGTTATAATCGTTTTCTCGGAGGACCGTTTCGGCGCCTGAAACGACTGATTTACCCCCAAGGCAGCAATGAAATCATCTGGTACAAATGGAAGAAGTTGGGCGATCAGTCGAACCGGACATCCTGACGGGAAACGCCAATTGCCTTGGCTCGGCAAAGCCCGTATTCTTAGCCGAATGGCACTTATTTATGCCCTAAGCACCGGCATTCGCCGGAACGACGAGAGAATTCTATTGATACCTCTTGGCCTGACTTTTTGACTAATTTCTGCCGTGGTTAACCGCTTATGAGTGATATGGATTTTGGGCCGGCCAGATTTAACATGGTCGAGCAGCAAATTCGCCCTTGGGATGTGATTCATCCTGGTGTGCTGCAGCTTTTGTCTGGCTTGTCTCGGGATGTCTATGTGCCTGATGCCTACAGTGGTCTCGCCTACGCCGATACTGAGATTCCATTGGCGGATGGCCAGAGCATGATGACGCCTCGAGTCGAGGCCCGGTTGTTACAGGCTCTGGACATACAAGCCGACGATACGGTGCTTGAAATCGGTACCGGCAGCGGGTTTCTTGCCGCCTGTCTGGGCGCGATGGGGCATCACGTCACCAGTTGCGAGGCGGACGCTGGCCTGGCTCAGACCGCACGCGATACCCTGGCCGCGCAGCAGGTCGCCAATGTACACGTTGAACACCGTAATATTTTTGATGTCTGGCCTGGTTCGCGGCAGTTTGATGCCATCGCAGTGACGGGTTCTGTCCACGCGATCCCTTCACAGCTGGAGCAAGCGCTGCGGGTTAACGGGCGCCTGTTTATCGTCGTCGGGGATGCCCCGGCGATGGCAGCGATGCTGATTACGCGCGTCGGTGAAGACAGCTTTAGCCGGACCGCCTTGTTCGAGACCGAATTGTCTCGCTTGAGGGGTGCCGCAGAGCCTCAAGGTTTCGTTTTTTGATCGATGCCCCGGAGGTTCGATGTTCCACTGCCGATTAATTAAGCTCGCCTTGCCCTGTTTGTGTCTGGCGCAAACGGTGTCGGCAGCGGGTCTGATGGAGGTGTATCGTCTGGCGCTGGATAACGATCCAGTGATGCGTGCGGCCGAGGCGGACTATCGTGCCGAGCAAGAGGCGGATGACCAAGCGTTTGGGCTGTACCTGCCGACGGCGGTCTTCGATGCAAGCAGCACCGGTAATCACCAGAAAATTGACACCACCAGTAAGATTATTGAAGGCGATACCGCGCCTCACTATAATAGTAATCGTATTGGATTAACGGTTACCCAACCCCTCTATCATCACGATTCCTACGCCATCTTG
>DTRM01000146.1:7036-21309 GCA_012965975.1 Chromatiaceae bacterium
AGTGCCGAAGCCGATCTGGCGGCTGCACAACAGGCGTTGATGCGGCGCGTAGCGGAGCAGTATTTTGCCGTGCTCGGTTCAGAAGACAGTCTGGAGTTTGCGCGTGCGGAGCAGAGTGCCGCGAGTCGCCAGCACGATCAGGCGAAACAACGTTTTGATGTGGGCCTGACCGCGATTACGGACATGTACGAAGCCAAGGCGGTATACGATCTTGCGGTCGCCAGTGAGTTGAAGGCACAGAGTGATTTGCAGGATCAACGCGAGGCGCTGCACCAAATCACATCGACCCCGGTGATTGAGTTGCAGGGCTTGGCATCGGGGATATTGCTACAGTCGCCTGAACCCGCCGAAGTCGATTTTTGGGCCCACGCTGCCGAGGACAACAATCTTTCGCTGATGGTGATGCGCAGCAACACCGATATTGCCCGCTATGAGGTCGATGCCAAGCGTTCGGGCCACTATCCGACGCTGGACGCGGTGGTCTCGTACGTCGATGCCGAGAGCGGAGGGCGTTTTGGTAGTTCGGCGACGCAGACGACCTCGGTTGGCGTGCAGTTGGAGATCCCGATTTATTCTGGTGGGCGTACCAGTTCACAGATACGCGAAGCCCTTGCCCGTCTAGATGAGGCGACTGAGTTAGAGGAGCAGGAGCGACGCCGTGTCTTGCAGGAGGCGCGCAGTGCCTATCGCGGTGTGCTCTCAAGTATTAGTCGGGTGTATGCATTGCAGCAGGCAGAGAAATCGAGTGAGATCGCTTTTAATGCCATCGAATCGGGTTTCAAGGTGGGTACCCGAACCATTGTTGATGTTCTTAATGCAGAGCGGGCCTTGTATCGCGCGCGCCGCGCTCATTCGGCGGAGCGTTACAGCTATGTACTCGAACATCTGCGCCTGAAAGAGGCCGCGGGTACCTTGTCAGCGACCGATCTCGAGATCGTGTCGAGCTGGTTAGAGTAGATCATCCGATGTTCTCGGGTGGCCTTCTGGCGGATGCCGCAGACAGTTTTCTACTGGTAGTCGACGTACAACAACGCCTGACCGCGGCGATGGATCCATCCGCCGTTGAGGCACTTTGCCGAAACATTAACCGGTTATCCCAAGCCGCATCATCACTTGATATCCCGGTGATCAAAACCGAGCAGTACCCGCAAGGTTTGGGCGCTACGCTTGAACCGATTAACTCATGCTTGCCCGATAGTTGTACCTCGTTGGAAAAAACCAGTTTTTCTTGCTGTGGCGCCGACGGTTTTGGCGGTGCACTGATTGATTCAGGGTGTGGACAGGCCATTGTCGTGGGAATCGAGTCGCATGTGTGCGTGTTGCAGACGGCAATCGAGTTGCTCGGTCAGGGGTTGACTGTGTTTGTTGTTGCGGATGCGACGCTATCACGCTCTCCCGACAATCATGCAAACGCGATGCAACGACTGGATAAAGCGGGGATTGTGGTAAGCAATACCGAATCGGTATTGTTTGAGTGGTTGCGAGATGCAGCGCACCCAGAGTTTAAAACAATATCAAAGTCGTTGCGTTAACGGTCGAACCGGGCAATGACCTCGAGCAGTCGCTCCAGCGCACCGCGATTTTCCTGAACAAATACCTGCCCCTTTTCGCCTGCCTCTGACCGTAGCGCCGGATCGGCGAGCAAACGTTGAGCCGTTGTTGCCAGTGTTTGCGCGTCATTAACCTCGGTGGTGGCGCCACGTTCGATCAGCAGGTTCGTTATCTCTTTGAAATTATGTGTGTACGGACCGGTTATGGTGGCCAGTCCCAGTGCCGCGGGTTCGATCAGGTTGTGTCCGCCAACATCCACCAAGCTGCCGCCAATGAAGGCCACATCACTGGCGGCATACAGCAACATCAGCTCGCCCATGGTGTCACCGAGCATGATCTGTGTCTGCTGGTCGCAGGTTTCACCCGAGCTTCTTCGAGCCACGCTAAAGTCACCTTGACGACACAATTGCGCGACCTTGTCGAAGCGTTCAGGGTGCCTCGGTACCAGAATCAGCAGCGTGTCGGGCAAGGCCTTCAGTATTAATCGGTGCGCCTCAAGCACGGGTTTATCCTCGCCGTCGTGCGTGCTGGCAGCAATCCAGATCAAGCGATCATTGCCCCATTGGCGACGTAGTGCAGCGGCCGATTCGTACAGACTGGGCTGCACCTTGAGGTCAAACTTGATGCTGCCAGTCGTCAGCACAGTCGATGGGCTCGCACCGAGGTGAATAAATCGGTCGGCATCCTCGTGACCCTGCGCGCAAATAGTGGTTACTCGTTCCAGTGTTTGCCGTGTCAGGGGCGCGATGCGCCGATAGCCTTGAGCCGAGCGCGCAGACAATCGGGCGTTGGCCATCAGCAGGGGGATGCCGCGGGTTCGACACTGGGCGTACAGGTTTGGCCACAGTTCAGTTTCCATGATAAGGGCGATGCGTGGCTGAACCGCATTAAGAAATCGATTGATACCCGTTGGCAGGTCATAGGGCAAGTAACAGTGAAATACGCTGTCATTCAGTGCGTCGGTGGCGCGTTGTGAACCCGTCGGTGTGGTGGTGGTCAGTGTGATGGTATCGTTGGGGTATTTGTTGGCCAGAGCGGCGATTAATGGCAGCGCAGCCTGAACCTCGCCGACCGAGACGGCATGCAGCCAGATACCGGCGGGTGGCGGTGTTTGATTGAGGAAGCCAAAACGTTCAGGCCAACGTGTCCAATAGCGTCGGCTCTTGAGACCGCGCCACAGCAGTCGCAATAAGACGACGGGCAACAACAGGTAAAGGACAAGGGTGTAGAGATGTCTGGGGATGGAATGAAACACGACAGATTCTGCTGTCAGTGCTGCTCGGTTTCGATAATGCGTTTGATGATGGCACTGCTAGACTCACCTTCGATGAAATCCAGTACAACAGTTTCACCGCCATATTCCCGGACATGTTCATAACCGACGATATCCTCTACTCGATAATCGCCACCCTTTACCAGAACATCGGGTGATACGGCAGTGATGAGGGCCAATGGCGTGTCATCGTCGAACTCAATGACCGAGTCAACACAGGCCAATGCAGCCAACACGTCGGTGCGTGAGGCGAGTGGGTTAATCGGACGTGAATCACCCTTTAGTCGACGTACTGAAGCGTCTGTATTGATGGCAACGATGAGATGATCGCCGAGTTGACGGGAACTTTGCAGATAGTGAACATGACCCGCATGCAGCAGGTCGAAGCATCCATTGGTCATCACAACGCGCTCACCTCGGCCACGCGCCTTGTCGACCCGTGTCAGAAGTTGTGGCAGGTCGGTACAGATTTGCTCCTCGGTAGCCGGGGGTTGCAGAACGTCTTCGATTTCGCGCGCGGAGGCCGTTGCCGTTCCGAGTTTGCTAACCACAATGCCCGCTGCGGTATTGGCCAGTTCCATGGCCAGTTTCAGGTTGACAGATGCCCCCATGGCGGCTGCGAGCACCGCGATTACCGTGTCTCCCGCACCGGTAACGTCGTAGACTTCACGTGCCGACGTGGGCATGTGGATGGGTGCTTGCCCGCTTTGCAGCAGGCTCATACCGTGTTCACCCCGAGTGACTAACAGGGCACCGATGTCGAGATCCCGCAACAGGTTCAAGCCTTTTTCGACCAGCTGGTCGTCATTGTCACAGGTTCCGGCAACGGCTTGAAACTCCCCCATGTTGGGAGTGATCAGGTCAGCACCACGATACATCGAGAAGTCGTTACCTTTAGGGTCAACAAGCACGGGCTTGCCGGCCTGGTGCGCCGCCGAGATCAGCGGTTGAATGTCGCGTAGCGACCCTTTGGCATAGTCAGACAAGACGACTGCGGTACAGTCTCCAAGCAAGCGAGAGTAAGCATTTAGAAACTGATCGTCGCGCGCGGCGACGAACTGATCTTCAAAGTCCAGACGGATGAGTTGCTGTTGTTTGGAGATTACCCGCAGTTTGGTAATGGTTGCCGATTCCGATCGGGATTGTAATTCGTAGCGGACCGAGGATTGGTCCAACAACTGTTTTAGTGAGTCTGCGGCCTGGTCTTCTCCGGTTAATGCCAGAACCGTAGCGCTGGCGCCGAGGGCAACAATATTCAGCGCGACATTACCGGCGCCACCGGGCCGCTCTTCAATCTGGGTGATATGCACAACCGGCACCGGAGCCTCGGGTGAAATGCGGGAGGTCTGCCCGTGCCAGTATCGATCCAGCATGATATCGCCGGCGACGAGGATGTGGGCGGTACTGAGCGACGCGATGGCAGCGGTGGTCACAGATGGCTCGATGAAAAAATACTAGACTGTTCAGAATGATAACATTGATCCAGGATTTTGCCGATAAGGCGAGAGAGTCCCCCGAAGATCGAATCAGGTACGTTTGAGGTGAGTTTGAAACAATCAATGACATCGATATTTAAGCAGCGTGGTTGGCAGGTATTCATGGTGTTTTTGCTACTGTTTGCGGTGCTTTTGATTGCGGAGGGAAATCTCCGTTATCAGGCCTTTGTTGAGCAGGAGGAGCAGAGGGCGGAGGCCATGCGTGGATTGCCCGGTGACGGGTCGGAGATTGATTTGGCGATGCCTGATCGGCGTTATCTGGTTACCAAGCTACGTTCGATAGTATTGGAGAACGCGGCGATATTTTTTATCGTCATGGTAATTGGTGGTGTGCCGATGTGGTTGCAGCGTCGCGATTTGTGGTCGGCGCACAAACATATCGATTCGCTTAACAAGTCAAATGCGTCGTTGCAGCACACTAGCTTGCATGACCCGCTGACGGGTAATGCCAACCGGATATTGTTGGCGGAGCGTCTTGAACAGGCGATTCTTAACGGTCAGCGTACAGGCGAGCTGTTTGCACTGCTGGTGATCGACCTTAATCGTTTCAAGGCTGTCAATGATGCATTGGGACATGCCGTGGGTGATGAGTTGTTGCGCCAACTCGGTGTGCGTTTGAAGTTGTTATTGCGTGAGACCGATACCGTGGCGCGTATGGGGGGAGATGAGTTTGCGATTTTGGCACGGATTGAGACCAGTGGTCAGGTCGATTCCGTGTTGGCAAAAGTATTTGATCAATTTGATGCGCCGTTTGAGATTGGTATCAGCACCCTGAATATTTCCGCGCATATCGGTGTGGCAATGTTCCCTCAACACGGACGAGATGCGGCAACATTGCTGGAGAGGGCAGATGCCGCAATGTATGTTGCCAAGAAGTCGCGTGTTTCCTTTTCCATATACGATGCCGTTGATGCGCAGAAAAGACCTGATCGTCTGGCCTTGCTGGGGCGTCTACGAGAGGCGATCGCGCAGGACGAGTTGGAGCTTTGGTATCAGCCGAAGGTTAATATTGAAGACCGCAGTGTGTACGGAGTTGAGGCGCTGGTCCGATGGAATCACCCGACCCACGGTATTATTTTCCCGGATGAATTTCTACCGCTCGCCGAGCAAAGCAGTGTGATTCAGCTCTTGACCATCCATGTACTGGAGCAGGCGTTGCGGTTTCTTGCGCTGCTTTTGCGCCGTGGCTATCGGATTAAGCTCGCGGTTAACCTGTCTGCCCGAATTCTTGAGGATCCAGAGTTTCCTGTCGATGTGGTGGCCTTGCTTCAGGATTGGGATTTACCACCGGAATTACTGCAGTTTGAGATAACCGAAAACCTGGAACTTGCGACCAATGCTGATCCGTTGGCGGTGCTTCGACGTCTGCGCAGCATTGGTGTCGGTCTTAGTATCGATGATTTTGGTGTTGGGTATTCGTCGTTGTTCTATCTGAAGAACCTTCCTGTCAACGAGCTGAAACTGGACAAGTCATTCGCTATGAATATGGTTGGCGACAAGCGCGATGCGGCGATCATTCGTTCAAGTATCGAACTTGCTCATAGTCTCGGGTTAAGTGTGGTCGCTGAGGGAGTAGAGTCGCAGCAGGCGATGGATATGCTCGCAAGCTATGGATGTGATATCGCTCAGGGTACCCTGATAGCCGCCGCGCTGACCGAAGACGAACTGTTGAATTGGCTGGATGGACGCTAAATAAAACTCTAGAACAGACAGTTGTCATCCGGTAGACCCGCTGTCCCTCAGGGTTAGGGTGAGGGTTCTGTTGTCTGGGACTTAACCCGACTTATCCATCAATTCTTCATCAGATATGACGGGCCAGTCGGCCATTTTATTGTAGGCGTCGAGTGCGGCCACTTTGTAGGCCTCTGCCAGCGTTGGGTAGTTGAATACATTTTCGACAAAGTAGCTGAGTGTTCCACCCAGCGCCATGACGGCCTGACCAATATGGATCAGTTCAGTTGCGCCCTCACCGACGATATGAACGCCGAGCACGCGTTGGTCCTCTAGAGAAAACAACATCTTTAACATGCCTTCGCGCAGGCCCAGTATCTGGCCGCGAGAAATCTCGCGGAACTGAGCGGTACCGGTTTCATAGGCGATGCCTTTGGCCCTGGCGTCTTGTTCGGTCAATCCGACCAGACTGATTTCCGGTACGCCGTAGATGCCAAATGGAAAATTCTCGGGGCAACTGTGAGCCGCCAGACCAAAGGCGTGACAGGCGGAAATCCGACCCTGCTCCATCGAAGTTGATGCGAGACTGGGGAAACCGATGACGTCACCCGCGGCATAAATATGCGCCACATCGGTTTGATAGTTTTCGTTGACCTTTATGCGGCCGCGACTGTCGGCTTCAAGGCCGGCCTTATCGAGCCCCAGTGTTGCGGTGGCACCGGTGCGTCCGGCCGCAAACATAACTTGTTCCGAGCAGATTCGTCGGCCGCTCTCAAGATAGGTGATTACTCGGCCACGGTCGTCTTTTTCTACCCGGGAGACACTCTCGCCCATGCGTAGGTTGACGCCTCGATCGCGCAGGTGATGAATAAACTCATCGACCAGTTCGCCATCGACGAAATCAAGCATGGTTTCGCGTCCATCCACCAAGGTGACTTCGGTGTCGAGGGCGTTGAAGATTGACGCATACTCGACACCAATAACGCCGGCGCCAATGACGGTCAGTGAACGCGGTATATTATGTAGATTAAGAATGTCATCGCTATCGATGACGCTACTACCGTCGAATGGAATGTCATTGGGACGATGTGGTGACGTACCCGTTGCGATTAAAATTTTGTCAGCATGGATCGTATGTTCTAGGCCATCGTGCTCCTGAACCAAAATGGTGTGAGGATCCTGAAACGATGCCGAACCATCGATGACGCACACCCCATTACGAAACAGTTGGTGCTGGATGACTTCGACTTCATGGCGGATGGTGATTTCCAGTCGTTGCAGCAGATCTTCGGCGGTAATATTCTGTTTGACCCGGTAACTGCGTCCGTAGAATCCACGCTGACGCCAGCCAGAGAGATACAAAACCGTCTCGCGAAGGGTCTTGCTGGGGATGGTGCCGGTATGCAGAGATACGCCGCCGACCACGGATTTTCGCTCGATCAGGGCAACCGATTTGTGTAGCTTGGCGGCCTGAATCGCCGCGCGTTGTCCCGCGGGACCGCTACCGATGACGATGAAGTCGTAACTGTGCTGACTCATGACCTACTCCAAGATATTGGGTAACTCTTGGTTTGTCGGCTATTGATACGGTTCCTTAAGGAACCTCCGGTCTATTCTGGACGGCGCCAGGTGCCGGATTGCCCCCCCGATTTCTCCAGCAAACGAACGCCGTCAATGGTCATACCGCGGTCGACGGCCTTACACATGTCGTAAATGGTCAGCAGGGCCACTTGTACGGCCGTTAAGGCCTCCATTTCAACCCCGGTAGGCCCGGTGGTCTCGGTGCGCGCCCGGATGCGGACAGCGGGTTCGTTCTCCGTTAACGAGATGTCGATATCGACCCGACTCAGGCTGAGGGGGTGGCACAGGGGGATCAGATCGGCGGTGCGTTTGGCGGCCATAATGCCCGCGATGCGGGCATTGGCTAAAATGTCGCCTTTTTGATTGGCGCCATCGCGGATCAGCGACAGGGTTTCTGTCTGCAGGTGAATGCGGCCCTCAGCGATAGCGATCCGATGGCTGTCTGCCTTGTTGCCGACATCGACCATGTGTACTTCACCCTGTTTGTTCAAGTGTGTGAGTTTGCTCATACGGTGACCATACAGCGAATGTCAGGCGCATCTCAAGTCGCATTCATGCTGCCGAGGGGGTTAGTATTGAGCTATGGTCACAGTGAAATATTTTGCCAGTCTTAGAGAGCGGTTGGGGCGCGATGGAGACACCGTGTCTGTCGGTACGCCATTAACCGTGGCTGACTTGTGGCATCAGGTGGGTGCTGAGGATATCGAGCCAAGCCGCATTATGTGTGCGATCAATCACGATTATGCGAACCCTTCGGCTATCGTAAACGATGGTGATGAAGTGGCTTTTTTCCCACCCGTCACGGGGGGCTAGGTTTCTTGATTGTAACGACTATACATACAGGTCGTCGGCTACCTTGCTGACAACGGTATGACTATTCTTGTCTAGAGTTTTTACTTCAAACTCCATGGTCTTCAGGTCGGCAAAGATATAGGTCGCTGGCTCGTTGCCGACTCCCCCAACTGTGCCAGGGTTGACTACCCAGCTCATGCCGCCTTTCATATTGGCGACTTGCTGGATGGCAGGTTTGTGGCTGTGTCCGCAACAGATAATTTTGTAGTCCCCCGTGGTCGCCAGTGCGCGGGCATAGTGGGGGTAGTGAACGACGAAAATCTTGTGTCCAGCGAGTTCGAGTTCCGCATCCTGTCCATGATATTGGATCATCCCCTCCGATCGTTTCACGATCCGGCCCATGGCCCAAGGATCGCCACTGTTGTTGCCATGAATAACATGCACAGGAAGCTTTAGAGGGAACAACACTTTCAGGGTGCTCGGTGCAACAACATCACCACAGTGCAGTATTGCCTCCGCGCCTGCGGCTTTCGCATCGCGTGCAGCGGCCTCCAGCAGGGGCAGGTTATCGTGGCTATCGGATAAAACACAAATCTTCATTCTATGCTCGGGATAACGTGACCAAGCTCCCTGTTGGAGACTTTCTTCGGCCAATAAAAAAGGCGGTGGAGTTCTCTCCACCGCCTCAGTATAACGCCGTTACAGTATTGGCACGATCATCAGTGCCACGATGTTAATGATTTTGATCAACGGGTTAATCGCGGGGCCCGCGGTATCCTTGTACGGGTCGCCAACGGTATCGCCGGTCACCGCCGCCTTGTGGGCATCGGAACCCTTGCCGCCGAAGTTGCCGTCCTCGATGTATTTCTTCGCGTTATCCCACGCACCGCCACCGGTGGTCATTGAGATCGCCAGAAATAGCCCGGTGATGATGGTACCCATCAGCATGCCACCCAGTGCCTGCGGACCGAGTACCAGTCCAACAATGACGGGGACCACAACCGGCAGCAAGGAAGGCACGATCATTTCTTTAATGGCTGAACGGGTCAGCATATCGACGGCCTTGGAATAGTCAGGCTTCTGCGTGTAATCCATGATGCCAGGCATTTCTCTGAACTGGCGACGAACCTCGTTAACGATACCGCTAGCCGCACGACCCACGGCCTCCATTGCCATCGCGCCGAACAGAAACGGGATCATACCGCCGATGAACAAGCCGATGATGACCATGTGGTTGGACAGGTCAAAGGTGACGTTGATGCCGTGATGGTTCAGGGCGTGGGTAAAATCGGCGAACAGTACCAGTGCGGCCAGTGCGGCGGAGCCAATGGCATAACCCTTGGTGACTGCTTTGGTGGTATTACCCACGGCATCCAGAGGATCGGTAATGTTGCGAATTTCTTCCGGTAAATCGGCCATTTCGGCGATACCGCCGGCGTTGTCGGTGATTGGCCCGTAGGCGTCCAGTGCCACGATAATGCCCGTCATTGACAGCATCGAGGTCGCTGCGATGGCCACGCCATACAGTCCGGCAAGCTCATGGGAGCCCCAGATACTGGCACAGATTACGATGACTGGTGCGGCGGTCGATTTCATCGATACACCTAGCCCCGCGATGACATTGGTGCCATCACCGGTGGTGGAGGCTTCGGCAATATGACGCACTGGGCTGTACTCAGTCGCGGTGTAATACTCGGTGATCACAACCATGGCTGCAGTCAGCGCTAAACCGATCAGACCACAGTAGTACAAGTTAATCGTGTCCATGCTGGCGCCGTCGATGGCGATGGTTTCACCTAGCATCCAGGTTGTTACCGGATAGAAAGCTGCCGCGGCAAGTACACCAGAGACGGCGAGGCCTCGATACAGCGCGTTCATGATCTTGCCACCCTCGCGGGCCTTGACGAAATAAACGCCAATGATGGATGCGATAATCGATACGCCACCCAGTACTAGCGGATACAGTGCGGCCTGTTCTGCCATCGTGGGTAGCAGTAAGCCACCCAGCAACATGGTGGCGATGATGGTTACGGCATAGGTCTCGAACAAGTCAGCGGCCATACCGGCACAGTCACCTACGTTGTCACCCACGTTGTCGGCGATAACCGCAGGGTTGCGTGGGTCGTCCTCGGGAATGCCGGCTTCGACCTTACCCACGATATCCGCACCTACATCGGCACCCTTAGTGAAGATGCCGCCGCCAAGTCGGGCAAAAATCGAAATCAGGGAGCCACCAAAGGCTAGTCCAATCAACGGTTGAACGGGATCATCGTGGCCAATGGAAAGCAGATATCCGTAGTAGCCTGCCACACCCAGCAGACCCAGTCCGACCACCAGCATGCCGGTGATGGCACCACCGCGGAAGGCAACCTGCATGGCTGGGTTGAGTCCTTGATACGCGGCTTGAGCGGTGCGCACATTCGCTTGCACAGAGATGTTCATGCCAATGTAGCCGGCGGCACCAGAGAGTACGGCACCGATCAAAAAACCGATGGCGGTATACATGTCGATAAACATCGCGATTGCGATGAGCAGGGCAACACCCACGACCGAGATGGTCAGGTATTGACGATTCAGATAGGCCTTCGCACCCTCCTGGATAGCTTTTGATATCTCCAACATTTTATCTGTGCCAGTCGGCTGACCCAGAATCCATTTAACCGAAACAGCGCCATAGACCAGCGCCAGAACCGCGCACCCGAGTGCGAGCATTAAACCATCAGACATGGAAAACCCCTTTTATTAAAAATCGTTGAATTTTGACGGCAAGGCGTAAACCCATTTCAGTACTGCGGTTCTGAGCCTTCTGACTGGGTACGAACTCTACCGAAAATGACCGAACTTCGGTAGGGCGGGCAGGTTATGACCCTATACAGGAATCTTTATGGTCGTCCGTCTTTTGACGCCAGATTAAGGGCTATAGAGCGTTAGAACGCGGTTATGGGGTGGCCGAGCTAAAACCGGTCCCCGGATGGAGGTCAAATTTCGCCTCCTGATCGAGGGACCGAATCAACTGATCGACGGCCATACGACCGCGTTACGGGTTGTAATGGCTGCCCATATCAACATGGACAGCCAGCAAATGTACGCACGATCCAGGGTCGTTACAGCTTGACCTTGAAATCCTTGAGCTTCTTTTTCACACCAACGTTTTTCGGCTGCACGTATTTAGGCAGACCGTCCTTGCCGTAGGGAGGGTAATCCTCTCCCCGGATCAGCGGCTCAAGATATTCGCGACACTTCTTGGTGATGCCAAAGCCATTCTTGCTGATGAAGTTCTTCGGCATCATCTTCTCGACGTTGGCGACCTTTGACAGCTTGGCCTCGCCGATTTTCCAGCGGTAGGGGCTGTTGGAGGTGCGCACAATCGTCGGCATAACCGAGTTTTTACCCTGCAGGGCCAGTTTCACTGCCGCCTCGCCCACCGCATAGGCCTGCTCGACATCGGACTTGGAAGAGATGTGACGGGCTGCGCGCTGTAAGTAATCGGCCACCGCCCAGTGGTACTTGTAACCCAATTTGGCGCGGACCATGTTGGCAATCACCGGCGCGACGCCGCCCAATTGCGCGTGACCAAAGGAATCGGTGGTGCCCGCATCGGCGAGGAACTTGCCGCTGCGATCGTGCACACCTTCAGACACAACAATGGATACATAACCGTATTTCTTGACCTTGGCCTTAACTTGAGCCAGAAACTTGGTCTGGTTGAAGTTCACTTCCGGGAACAGAATGATGACTGGCAGGTCACAATCTTCGGTCGAGGCCAAGCCACCCGCCGCTGCGATCCAGCCGGCGTGACGCCCCATCACCTCAAGTACAAATACCTTGGTGGAGGTCTTGCACATAGAGGCCACATCAAAGCTCGCTTCCTTGGTGGACAGCGCGATGTATTTGGCAACCGAGCCAAAACCCGGGCAGTTATCGGTAATCGGTAGGTCGTTGTCGACCGTTTTTGGTACATGGATCGCCTGAATCGGGTAACCCGTGGCCTTGGATAGTTGCGATACCTTGAGGCAGGTATCCGCGGAATCACCACCACCGTTATAGAAAAAGTAACCAATATTGTGTGCGGCAAAGACCTCGATCAGGCGTTCGTACTCGCGGCGGTTGTCGACCAGGCTCTTCATCTTGTAACGGCAGGAGCCAAAGGCGCCAGATGGTGTGTGGCGCAGCGCTGCGATGGTGCGTGCCGACTCCTTGCTGGTATCAATCAGATCTTCGGTCAGCGCACCAATGATTCCGTTGCGACCCGCGTAGACCTTGCCGATCTGGTCTTTGTTCTTGCGCGCGGTTTCGATTACGCCGCAGGCAGAGGCATTGATGACCGCAGTCACACCGCCAGATTGTGCGTAAAACGCATTCTTTTTCGCCATGTTGTTCTCCGTAAGATTAAATCGAGGCCATGCTTTACTCTATATCAGAAGAGCGTAACCGATTGATAAGATGAAGTATTATGTATTGTTGTCCGTATGCTTAAAGGTTGGGCGCAGCGCCGAAGCATACCCTAAATCGCGATGCGATTCATGGGACAGGTGCTTGCAATGAAGGACTAACATCGTTTAAATGCGGCGATTGGGCGCTTGCGACTGGTGGTGATCACCGGGGTTACCGGAATTTCCACTCCGGGGTTGGCGTCGCTGGGAAATCATTATGCGATTATTATTATTAGGTCCGCCAGGTAGCGGTAAAACCATTCAGGCCAAAAGGATAGCCAAGCGTTCGGGTATTCCTCATGTATCGGTGGGTGAGCTGATCCGTACTGAGGCCGAGGCCGATACTGAGCTGGGCCGCAAGGCCAAACTTGCGATCGGGGTTGGCCAGTTGGTGACGGATGAGTTGATCTGTTCGCTGGTGGTTGATCGGGTGTCGCGCAAAGATGCGAACAAGGGTTTTTTACTTGAAGGCTATCCGCGCAACGTCGGTCAGTTGCAAGCGCTCAACCAACTCTTGTCAAAATCCGGGCGCTCTATTCAGGCAGGAATCATCGTCGACGTCGACCTTGAAGTGTTGATGCGACGCCTGACCGGTCGGCGTATCTGTCGTTCCTGTGGAACCGAATACAACTTCTTTGATAATCCCCCGCGTATGGATGATCGCTGTGACGAGTGTGGTGGCAGCCTTAAACATCGGGCCGACGATCGCGAGGCGACAGTACACAGCCGTTTGAGGGTTTACGAATCGCAGATTCTCCCGATGATTGATTTGCTCAAGGAACTCGAAATCGCGGATGTTATTCAAGGCGTGGGTGCCCCCGAAGATGTTGCGACGGCGATCAAGGTTGCGCTTGAGCAGATGAAGAAGCGAGGATTATTTAAGCAGCAGTCGACTCAGGGTCGACTTGCTCATGTTGCGACGGCAGCGAACCGGGTAGCCGCCAAGGCGAAAGCGAAGAAGCGGGCGGCAGGCAAAATTAATCGTCCGGATCAGGAACTGGGCAGCGACAATGAGTCGGCCTCTTCTGCAGCCGAGGCCCCAGCGCAAGCAAACGTATCGAATAAGAGTGTCGGGAAAAAGGTCAGTAAGAAGGCGGTGAAGAAGGCGGTCAAGAAAGTAGCGAAGAAAAAGACTAGCAACAAGGTCGTCAAGAAGGTCGTCAAGAAGGTCGTCAAGAAGGTCGTCAAAAAGGTTGCCAAAAAGGTTGCCAAAAAGGTTGTCAAGGTAGCCAAGAAAGTAGCGAAGAAAAAGACTAGCAACAAGGTCGTCAAAAAGGTCGTCAAGAAGGTCGTCAAGAAGGTCGTCAAGAAGGTTGCCAAAAAGGTGGTCAAGAAGGTCGTCAAGAAGGTTGCCAAAAAGGTGGTCAAGGTAGCCAAGAAAGTAGCGAAGAAAAAGACCAGCAATAAGGTCGTCAAAAAGACGGCTAAAAAAGTGGTTGCGAAAAAGGCGAGCAAAAAAGTCATCAAGAAGGCCGC
>DTRM01000147.1 GCA_012965975.1 Chromatiaceae bacterium
TAACAGGAATACCATTGCTGCCACCCCAGATCAGGGTGCCGGCGATCAGAAGATATAAGCCGTGGGCCTCGATGTCCCAAGTATCTTCTTCAAGTGAACGCGAGCGTGCGAGTGACTTCATGCCGTCGTCGCCGGCCCAATCGTGATCCGAGCGATGCGGTCTACCGTGCTTGATTTCGTGATCAAAATTGCTGCGGCGATGACGTAATTTTCGATTGTGTTCGAATATCTGGCTTGATGTCAGCAGCACGCCAATAACCACCACGACCGAACCTGAACGCGCAAACCAGCCCCAGTCACCACTGTCCATGCTACTCATCACACCCCACCCCAACGCCACTATCGCGCTGGTATACGCTAATGCATTGGTGAATTGTGCGTTCAATTGCATGAGCTTCTACCAATAATTCTCAACGGTGTAGTGGCCGGCTTCCTGACGACTGTTCTTGTGCATACCACGCGCCACCAGCACCGCAGCCGTATCCTTCACCATCGCCGGGTTACCACAGATCATGACCTGCGATGTGTGTACATCAATCTTTAAACCGGCGCACGTCTCCAACTCACCCGATTCAATCGCCGCGGGTACACGACCATGGATGGTGCCCTCAATCGTTTCACGACTAACAAATGGAATCGATATCAGCTGATCGGCATGTTGCTCACACAGTCGCGCAATCACCTCACCATAACTGCGCTCGACATCGTGACGCACGGCATGCACAAACACGACCTTGTCAAAGCGCTGCCACGGTAACTCGGTGTTCATCATGGACAGGAACGGGCCCAGTGCGGTACCGGTCGACAACAGCCACAAAGTGGATGCATCAGGCACGTGGGATAAGGTAAAAACGCCTGCCGGTCGCGGTGCCACCCAAACGCAATCGCCTGCCTTCATCCGCGCGAGTCGGGCCGACAAGGGACCATCGGGAACGGTGATGAAATAAAATTCGAGAATGGGTTCGTGCGGAGCGTTGACAAACGAATAAGGCCGGCTATGACGCTTGCCGTCAATATCCAACGCAAGGCGGCCCAACTGCCCCGCCTCAAACGGTTCAATCTCTGCTTCAACCCGAATCGAATACAATCGATCCGTCCAGCAGTGGAGTTCCACTACCCGACCTTGTACCCACTTTTGCATGCACTCACCCGCGGCGCCAAGCGTGATAGCGTTTAACCCAGTTTAGTAGTTTTTTCGGTGCATGCTGACGCTTCCATTCGCCTGCAGCATACTTATTGGCCTCGGAAAAGGTCGGATAGGCGTGCACCGTGGACAGAATTTTATTCAAGCCAAGTCCGTGTCGCATCGCGGTGACGTATTCGGTAATCATATCGCCGGCATGACTGGCAACAATGGTGGCGCCCAGTATGCGATCTTTACCCGGCACGGTCAGCACCCGAACAAAGCCCTGCGTCGCATCGTCGGCGATCGCACGATCAAGTTCGTGCAACGGAAACTCCGTAATTTCATACTCAATCGACTGCGCATCAGCCTCGCGGCAGTTTAGTCCGACTCGCGCCACTTCTGGCTCGGTAAACGTGCAATGCGGCAGTGCGGAATAATCCACCGCAAACTTGCGCAACCGACCGAACAATGCATTCACCGCGGCATACCAGGCCTGATGAGCCGCCGCATGGGTAAATTGATAGGGGCCGGCAACATCACCGCAGGCCATAATGGTCGGAACGGAGCTGCGCATATAGGCGTCACATTGCAGTGTCCCATCCGTATTCAGATCGACACCCAGAGCCTCAAGGCCAAACCCGGCGGTGTTAGCAACACGACCAACGGCGACCAACACCTCATCAAATCCGATGCTGATTGAACCCTCCGCGGTGTCACAATCCAAAAACTGGCCGTCGGCAGCACTGCGAAAACCGGTCATCTGATGCTCAAAACGTAAATCGATGCCGTCCTCGCGTAACTGTTTGGCGAGCAGCGTCGATACCGCATCATCTTCCCGCGACAACAAACGCGCCGAACGAACAACGATGGTGACGTGACTCCCGAACCGGGCAAAACACTGTGCCAGTTCGCAACCGATGGGACCGCCACCCAACACCAACAGGCGCACGGGTAACGCCGTCAAATCCCAAATGGTGTCGGAGGTTAGATAGTTAATATCTTGTAAGCCCTCGACCGACGGTACGGCGGGTCGACCACCGGTCGCTACCACAATATTGGGCGCACTCAAGGTCGTATCACCGACCTTAATCTGCCACGGCGACACAATCTCTGCGCGCGCCTGCAGCACCTCGACCCCAAGCTCGGTGTATCGCTCGACCGAGTCATGCGGCTCAACCTGTTGAATCACACGACGCACTCGCGCCATCACCTTCGCAAAATCAAACTCGACGTCGACCTGCCCTAACCCCAATCGCTCGGACGACCGCGCATCAGCCAAAAATCGTGCGGTACGAATCAGTGCCTTGGAGGGGACACAACCGGTGTTGAGACAATCCCCCCCCATTCTGTGTTCTTCGATCAAAGTAACCTTGGCGCGAACCGCGGCAGCGATGTAACTGGCGACCAGACCGCCCGCGCCCGCGCCGATCACAATCAAATTGCGGTCAAATCGTTTTGGCTTGGACCAAGCGGCCAGCGTGCGCCGGGCGCTCATCCAGTCGAGGATCTTGCGCGCGGCCAGAGGGAACACCCCCAGCAATGCAAACGACAGCAATAACTCAGGGGCGAGGATGCCGCTCAGGCCAGTGAGTTGGCCCAACTGAGTACCCGCATTCACATACACAAACGTGGCGGGCAACATACCGATCTGGCTCACCCACGCGTAGGTACGAATCTTGATTGGCACTAAACCCATCAATAGATTCACAGCAAAAAATGGGAACAGCGGTACTAATCTCAAGGTAAACAGGTAGTAGGCCCCCTGTCTCTCAAACCCGTCATTAATGGCCTGCAGGCGCGAACCAAACCGGCTCTGCACAAAATCGCGCAGCAAAAACCGCGACACCAGACAGGCCACCGTGGCGCCAATGGTCGAGGCAAAAGAGATAATCAGCACCCCCCACCACAAGCCGAACATAGCGCCGCCGGCCAGCGTCATGATGGTGGCGCCGGGCAACGACAATCCTGCAACCAGGACATAACCGGAAAAATAGAGGCCTGCGGTTGTCAGCGGATTGGCCTCGGCATAGCCCCCAATCAGCTCTCGCTGCGCAAGAAGATAGTCTAAATTGAGAAATCGGCTGAGATCGAGCCAGAAAAACAGGGCGACACTGCCGCTAACAGCGATCAGCAATACCAGTCGACTATTCGGCATCCGCCACTGTCACCGTCAGTGGAACGACTGTGTCGGACATTTGCATTGCACCGACGATCTGATTGTCTTTGACGGGAATAAAGACACTCGAATCAAGCAGGAAATCGATAAATTCAGCGCCCTCACTCTGACCTGACTGCGCCGCCAATAACTTCTCTTCTAGATCGTTCGCGGGAACAAAGGTGTCATTCATTGAGGATAAATTCTCTGGGATATAAATGGCGAGAGCGCGACACGCTCCGATGAGGCACATAGTACCAACCCCATGGAATTCAGCAACTCTGTCCTGTGTTGACCCCAATAAAAAGGCGGCCTTACGGCCGCCTGAACGGGTTTACGCACTAATTATAAGTTGTTATTAAAGCGGGACGCTGGAAAGTCAGGCGCAACCAAGGGTCTGTGCCGAGCAGAACACCTTGGCTACCTCACAACTTGAGCATTGACGCAAAATCCCAGCGCCCCGATGAAACGAATCCAGGATTCGTCTCACCCGAGAGATAAGCATGAGTCGTGCCAACTAGACTTTAGCCATATCGGAACAAGCACTTAGCTAAAGCGCTAAAAAAACCCAACGCCAGAACAACGCCAGTTTGTAAATTTTACTGACAACTCAGGGCCATCACTGATGAGTCGGGGTCAACACTGCTCCCACGGCAGATTGTGATATCGCCAACCGCCTTCAGCACTGCGATGGTGATTGCCATCGAGGCCCCCTTCAAAGCCTTCACTCACGTTATATACATTGGTAAAGCCTTCCAGCACCAACTGTTTTCCGGCCTCCAGAGAACGCTTGCCACTACGGCAAATCAACACCACAGCCACACTCTCGAAACTGCTGGCTGGTCCGCTGCCACCCAACACGACCTTGCGTACGTCACGGACAAAATCAGGATTGATATTCCAATCCGGTTCATCGATCCACGGCACGTGTAAGGCCCCCTGCGGATGACCGACAAACAGAAATTCCATATTCGAGCGCACGTCAATCAATACGGCGGCCGGCTGGTCCGAAAGTAACTGATGCGCTTCGGCAGGCGTTAAGGAGGGGACTTCGTGGTCGGACACGGTTCTATTCCAGAGGATGGGGTTATTTGCCCCATAGTATAGGTGAAGCTCCGTGTTTTTGCGCATTATGGTCAGAATCCTTTACACCTGCCACCCGGACCCTAACATATTGTTTTAATAGTTTTTTTGCCGATACCCCAAGTCGATATACCTTTTGCTCGTTGCTGACAGACGATGTCCCATATCGGGAAATCCGTGACCACATATCGGTAAATACTTGTTATTGCTAGTAAATAAGGAGACCATTATGTTCTGTCGCCGCCAAGCCCTCTTCGAGTTGTCAGGTTTCTTTACAATAGCCCCTAGGCTTTCGCCTATTACTTGCAAATTATCCTCATAAATCATTGTTTTTTAAGTATAAATTAATATTGGTACGGATCCTGCATTAAAAACGCTCAGATACCCCTGACTCTGGGTATCGATATAGTTCAATGAGCAGTCGCTGGGATTGCTCAAGAATGTTTGGGACTGAGACAGGCGCATCAGGTACAGAGGGTATAAACCCCAACTTGATGAATACCGATCTTAATGTACCTCAGACCAAACATTGAATTTACTCTTGGGAGGAGTCTTGAAGATGTTTAATTCAAAGAACATGGTTCCGCGCGCGTCCGCTTTAGCCGTCGCAGCCACTATCGCGGGTATATTAGGCGCATCAGTTGCACAAGCGGCTGTTACCACCTACCAATTAAGCAACCAACCTAATGCGGGCTCCAACAGTGGTGTAGCACCACCGATCTGGGGTTTGCGTCTCGATGGTCTCACCACAAACAGCGCCGACGAACTCTACGTCTTCGATTTCAGCACCTTAGGTGCGATGTTTATGGATTATGATGACGTCGCCATGACGATACATATTTACGGGCAAGCTATTGGTGGCGTTGATGCGAATACTGGCATCTGTGATCTCGGTTGTACCGATCTCAACGGCAATATCCTGTGGGATCCGACCGAAGACATTTGGGATATCGACTTTCTCTACGATGTTGGTGTCACTCAAACCGTTAATGGCGGATTTGATGATCTGAACACACCGGGAAGCACTCACGCAAACAGCGGTACGCTGAGTTCATCGATTTATGGCGACTACATCATGCGTGACCACGCGGATTCCGTCGGCGTTTCCTTCTACTTTGGTGATGGTGACGACGGCCTCAATTTGCTGGGCGGCGCAGGCTGGCTCGACTGGTTGCACCTTGATGAGTTCGGCAATCCAGAGGTTGATGTCAACGGCGACTGTGATGGCCAGAATGGCAAGGTTGGCTGGTGTGGTAGTGACCAGAACTTCTCAACTTTTCCTACGCCTTACACGGCTGACTTCTTTTTCGCTGCTAACCCGGTTCCAGTCCCTAGTGCAATCTGGCTACTCGGTAGCGGCTTGCTTGGTCTGATTGGCGTCAGCCGCCGTCGGATATAAGCCTTAAAAGAAACAGCGTTAAACGTTAGACGCCGTTAGGCTCTTAAAAAACCGGTTGCTTGCAACCGGTTTTTTTTGTCAACGCCAGTTCGGCAATTTAAGGCGAAGTATCCGCATGAATATCAAGAAAACCTTGGTATGACAAACAAAACAGGGACCTTGGAAATTTTTAACCCCCCTAATGTATGTACTTGTGAGGAATTTTAGAAATGAGCATTAAGAAAACTTTACTGGCTACGGCCGTAACAACCGCAATGGGCGCGACCGCAATCGAAGCGCAGGCCGCTCCTATCATGTCTGCTGACTGGACTGGTCTGTTCACCATCCTAACGAATGGCGGTACTGGTCTGCAGAACAACAGCTACCCTTACTATGGCGATCCTACTTGGGGCTACGGCTTCCGCACACAGCTTTCCGGCACCATGACCTTTGATCTGGCCACCGGTTCTGGTTCTGCCACGGTCAACGACTTTGACTTCTTCCAGGCTGGGCTTGCTGAGGCGACTACCATCACCATGCAGGTTATTGATCCTAATAATGGTCTGGTTCAGGCCAACATGGGCTTCAACTGGAATGGTAATGTTGGTATTCCTGTTAGCTTGATCATGGACGCACGTGGTTTCTTCGGCGCGCTCCAAAGCGGTTTTGCGACTTCTACCGTTATCGACCAAACAACCGTTGCAGGCTACGGTGCAGTGCCTGCTTCTGACGGCATGAACAAGGGCAAGTTCCCAATCGGTCCAGTACCCATGGCGTCTACCTCACTGGACACCGCACTGATCAGCACCGCATCTGCTGCTTGTGCAGCTGACGTGTCTAACGGTCTTGCTGAAGGTAACTGTCTCGGTCTGAACCCAAGTTCAGAACCTTTCGTTATCGCTGGCGATGACGGTATTGGTGGTTCACCCATGATCGACGGTCCTTTCGGTGGCTTCAACGCCAACTTCGATATCACCTCG
>DTRM01000148.1:0-4848 GCA_012965975.1 Chromatiaceae bacterium
TGAATGGAGCTAATAATGCGCACACTACACACGCCTACAACCCATCGAGATTCGATAGCTTTTCTGTCGCATGCGAACCAGGTTCATCTAGCCAGACGGTTGGGATTGTGGACAGCCTATGGCACGAAGTCGTTTCTGGTTCCGGCGGTGTTGTTTCTAGTGATTTTACTCATCCCGGTAGTTGGGTTTGCCGCTGCGCAAGGCCCCCATGATGCCAACCACGGTTCGATCTGGATCAAGATGGCCGATGGTGGGGGTTACTCAGAGACAATGCCTCTAGGGACGGCTGTGGATATGCAGATTAGCGGGTTGGTCAATCGTGTGCATGTACGGCAGTCCTTTTTGAACAATACACAGTTATGGGCTGAGGCGGTTTACGTGTTTCCGTTGCCGGATAATGCGGCGGTCGACCACCTGACTCTTTATGTCGATGGGCGCGTGATTGAGGGTCAGATTCAGGAACGCAAAAAGGCCAAGAAAACCTATGAGCAGGCCCGCGTCGATGGTAAGACCGCCGGCCTAGTTGAGCAGTACCGGCCAAACGTCTTTTCGGTGGCCATCGCCAATGTTGGTCCTGGCGAGCGGATCGTTGTTGAGATCGACTATATTGAAACGCTGCAGTACCGAGATGATTCGTATTCGTTACTGTTTCCCTTATCGATCTCTCCTCGATTTGGTGATGAATGCTCGGCCAACAATAGTTGCGATGGTTCCGCCGATCGGCCCGTTACAGTCTCGATCGATCTGGATCCGGGATTTGGTCTGGCCTCATTGCTCAGTCCATCTCACGATATTGACATTGAGGAAGCGGGGCAACGATATCGCGTGACCATGACCTCGGAGGCCGTTGCGCAATGGCGGGACTTCTCTTTGCGATGGAGTGGCGCCGTTGGCTCAACCCCAGACGTTGCGGTCTATCGTGAGTCCGTTGACGGTGAGGACTACGGGTTGCTAATGATCATGCCGCCCAGGGTTGAGATCAGTGCCTTTGACTCCGTTCCAAGGGATTTGACGCTGGTGATCGACGTGTCGGGGTCAATGCAGGGCGAATCGCTGGAAAATGCGAAAGATGCGGTGGTGATGGCCATTCAGGCACTACGCCCAAGTGATACGTTCAATGTGATTACCTTCAGCGATCGTGCGCATTGGTTATCATCGACACCGATTGCTGTGACGCCCAGTAATGTTGAAGAAGCCATCGGGACTGTTAGCCGAATAAAGTCGGAAGGCGGCACCAATATGCTGCCTGCGATCAAAATGGCATTCAAGAATCCCGCGCATGGTGACTATCTGCGTCAGGTCGTGTTTCTGACAGACGGTGGTGTAGGGGACGAAGAGTCACTGTTCTCCGCAATACAGGATGGCCTGAATGATCGACGACTGTTTACCGTCGGAATCGGGCCTGCGCCGAATGCCTATTTCATGAGAAAGGCCGCGAGGGCCGGACGTGGGACCTTTACCTTTATCTCGGACACCTCTGAGGTTGAAGCCAAAATGTCCGCATTACTTGATCGGCTCTCATCGCCCGTAGTGACCGATCTAACGCTTGAATCCAGCCACGGAACAATCGAGATATTGCCGAACCCATTACCGGACCTCTATTTGGGCGACCCGTTGGTGGCGGTGTGGTCAGGGGAGGCGTTCGATCAGCCACTGAGATTGTCTGGCGTGATTGATGGCATCGCCTGGGAGCAGAGTATCGATATCGATGCTGCGAGTTCCCGTGAGGGGATTGCCAAAACATGGGCCAGAATAAAACTCGATCAACTCGAAGAGATCCATCGCGAAGCCAATGTCGAATCTGATTGGAAACAACTTGAAGCCGACATGACAGAACTCGCGATTCGGCATCAGTTGATGAGTGCCTACACCAGCTTCGTTGCGGTTGATATTACCCCCCGTCGAGCCGGCGGCATGATGGAACACCACAACAAAAGTGAGGACCTGAACCCCAAGTTTCTGGCAGGCCTCAAGTCCACTCAGGGCTATGGGATCAACTTGCCACAGACCGCCACCAGCGCCCCTCTACGAACCTTATACGGATTGGTGTTGATGACACTTGCTCTATTGCTTGTTCGTATTTCACGGAGGGGGTTGTCATGCGCCGATTGGGACTAAAATTCTCGGCGGCCTTGCTCGCTGTACTTTCTCTGGTTGAGTTTGGTCAGGCGGGATGGATACACGCCAAGGCGCTGGTCGCGCAGGAATTACTGTTATCTGCATGGGAACGGACTCTGGATGGCGAGCAGCGGGTGCGGCCCTGGCCGTGGGCCGACACCTCAATCGTAGGGTTGCTGGAAGTGCCAGGGCAGAGGATTAAACAAGTCGTCCTTGAGGGCGACAGTGGGCGGGTGTTGGCATTTGGACCCGGGAAATCGGCGTATTCGTCCCCAGCAGCGCGTATTACGATTCTTGGCGGTCATCGAGATACACATTTTGAGTTCCTGCAGTTTGTCGTGCCTGGTGATCTGATCCGTCTATCAGTTGCCGAAGGCGCAACCGAGTATCGAGTTCGCTCTATCAGTGTATCGGATCAACCCCAGTTGACGATTGCCAACGATCGATCAGTTCAAACGCTATTACTAGTGACCTGTTACCCGTTTGACGCACTCCAGTCGGGAGGCCATCAGCGTTTTGTAGTTTACGCAGAAGCGGTCAATCGATTAACACCGGGTGGCTTGCCGGACTACATCTGATGAGTGATGAATCATTTTCATATTTCCTCCATTCCGATCCACACAAGCTTCATTACGTGATGGCATCTGACGGAGTTAAATACAACCACGATCAATCCAGTGCGATAGGGAACGCTTACGCATCGTGCGAAGCGTCGTCATCAGGGACGGTGACACTGGAGTATTAACGGAGATAGTCATGAAAATACGAACGTTACTATTGGTTATATCAGCAATGAGTCTGACACAGGTCGTCCATGCGGACGATACGGTAAATCAATCCAATGTCTCGGATCCGATGATGTGGGGCATTGGAATTGGCTCGGTGTTGGGTGGAGCAGTGGGCGGTCCATTAGGCGTCGTGGTGGGCATGACAATAGGAGGTGCCTTCACACACGGCCAGTCATTGACGCATAAGCTTGCAGTGAGCGACGAGGAAATCGTTCGTCTCAAGAAAAATCTAGCCCGACTTGGGCAATCGAATGCGATCCAGGTCGTACAAGTAGGACGGACGGCGACGTTACCAAACCTACACCAAAATTCAGAAATTGAAGATCTCAAGCAGGCGATCACGGGGCATCTCTCAACAGCGGTCTATTTTGGGATGGGTGAGTCGGATGTTCCCGAATATTATCAGGAACGCCTGACTGAACTGGCTGGTTTTCTGATAAACCAACCCGGATTTGGGGTTCATCTAAAAGGATATGCTGATCGACGAGGTTCGGTCGTCGAGAATGTCGCCCTTGCAGGGGATCGTATTAAAGCGGTTCGTCAAAAGCTGGTTGGTCTAGGTATCGAAGACAGCCAAATTACTACTGTCTCGTTAGGGGAGTCGGAGCCGGTAACCAAGATCGGAGATGGCGCTAGCTATGGATATGATCGACGAGTTCGAATAGAGATTGTCATTCCCGAGGAAACATCTCTTCCCTTCGTAACCCTAGGTGAGGTGCTCCCATGAAGTGCTTTGTACCATTGCCTGATGAGGTAATGCTTGATTTATGGATAAAGGACCCGACCAAAGTGATTCCGTTCTCAAAGCCAATTGTTGATAAAGCTTATTTCGGTTCAGAGCAGACGAAGGCGTGTCGTGACAAGGTGAGTATGGTTACGCCAAGTCGCGAGGAATTGGATGACGAGGATGACTGATTTAAACGTATCAACTAGCGTTGTTCTGTGGCTGGTTCTACCCCGAGATGATGAACCATAGCCTAGTGTGAAGGGACTCCGTGTGAGAGGCTCGCTCAAGACTCATCCATCAAGGTTCAGTTGCTTTACCCGAGTATTCTGGGCATCACACAAGGACTGAAGCTGGCCAACAATCCTTTCAACCTCGTCGGATTCAACGCCATCCAGCATCGCCATGGCGGATTCAAAATCGCCGAGCTGACGAAACAACTCCGCTTTCATCAAACGGTCACTATCATCTTCGGGGACCAGGATCTCGGCCAGTGCCCGCAGATTATCCTGCCAAGGTCCGGGCGCATCGGATAAATCATCGCTGCCGTCATCGATAGGCGTTTCAGGCGTGGTTGGTGGTTGAGATAACTGGATGTCACGATTCTTGTCTGAACCCAGTAAATTGGTTAGGTGCTGCAGTCCTTTTATCCAGAGACTCGGGGTCTCCGGTTCATCCTCAACGAGATACTCCATCTGTTCCCGATGCGCATCATTTCGTCGCCACCACGCAAGGATCCGCAGGTTTTTCTCCTCTTCGGTTGTGGTCGCCAGCCCACGCTCAATGGCCTGGTAGTACTCGTCTTCACTGGGTTCACTGACATCAACGGCCTGTTTCCAGTCGGGATCAACGTCATCATGTTCCTCGGCAACGGGTAACAAACCGATTTTTTCAGCGTTCTTTCGCCAATAAAACTCATTGCAATGGAGACATTTCACAACCGAGGAGGGTTGGGGGAGCATGGGTAGATCCCGTTTGCCATCAGTCCATGTGCGTGCACCGAAGATGTAGCCGGAGCGCAGCGTCCCGTGTTTCGCCAACCCCTGACAGTTCGGGCAGGCGATAATTTGATCGGGGCCAGGCAGCATTTAGAGTCCCTCCCTATTTGTTCTGTGGCGCTATATCAATAATAGCGGATAATTCCAGTAACGGAACAGTCAGTCGTGATATCTGGCTTGTGAGGCCACGGATGGGGCAGGTCTTCTACCTGAGCCCGTT
>DTRM01000148.1:4881-6705 GCA_012965975.1 Chromatiaceae bacterium
CAATTGTTTGAATCAGGAAAGCTCGCGCCTGAATTGATCGAGGCGTATCAAGCGACACATTACCGGGTTGATGATCCTGCCGGGTCTTTTGTCCTGCGAATCGGTGTGTATAGCCCAGACCTTGCAAGTTGTCACGCGCGCTATGATGTTGAGCACTCGGTTTATATTACTGCGTGGAATCCCTTTAGCCGGCAATGTTCATCGGCCGAAAACGCAGAGGCGGAAAATAAGCTTAACCAAACCGTTGAGGCAATGGGTCTGGTTTGGATCCCCGGGTTTGGCACGAACCCGGATGGGGAATGGCCGGGGGAAGCGAGTCTTCTCGTCCTTGGCTTGGATGGTGATGGCGGCCAGCGGCTTGCTCATCAGTTCTCCCAAAATGCTGTCGTTGGCATTGGGCTTGACGCGATTCCGAAACTTCTGGTGTGCGTGGAATGATCCGTCATCGCGGAACGGGGGGATGGGTATCTAAACGCAGCGAACGCTTAACGAAACTCCGAGAACGGCAGGTAGTTGACGAGGTCGCCTTGCTTAAACGTCTCACCAATAGAGACAACGATGAAACCATCGGCCCAACTGGTTGAGGTCAAAACCCCCGACCCTTGATGCGGATAGGCCTGCGCGCGGCGCTGTCCATCGGTTGTGATCTCCAGTTTTACGCGTAGATATTCCTGGCGATTTCCCTCTCTTGGCCAATCGAATCCGGCAATCACGGGAATCGGGGCAGTCAGGTAGTTTGCCATGCCCTGCATCTTCTTTATAAAAGGTGTCGCGAACAGATTAAACGTGGCGAACACCGAGACGGGATTACCCGGTAGCCCGATGAACGGTGTTTCGCCTACATGGCCAAAGGCCAGTGGCTTACCGGGCTTCATCGCGATTCGCCACATAGTCAGTTCGCCGAGTTCCTCCAACGCAATGCGAACGTAATCCTCCTCGCCGACCGACACACCGCCGCTGGTGACCACTAAATCCGCTTGATCGGAGGCAGCCTGTAAGCCCGTTCGGGTTGCATCAAGCGTGTCTTCGACGATACCGAGATCAATGATCTCACAGCCGAGAGCCGAGAGAAGCCCGTGCAGGGTAAAGCGATTGGAGTCGTATATTTTACCCGGCGCCAGCTCCTGTCCCGGTTCGCTAAGTTCATCGCCGGTAAAAAAAATACCAACCTTGAGCTTTCTATATACCTCGAGACCAAGAAGGCCAATGGAGGCGGCCAGCCCCATTTCCTGCCCGCGAAGACGCGTACCCACGGTAAGGATCTCGTCCCCCACGGCGACGTCTTCGCCGGATCGGCGGATGTTTTGGCCAATGGTTGCTGGGTTGGTAAAACAAACCTTGTCGTCAGTGACTTCGGCTTGCTCCTGCATGATCACGGCATCCGCACCGGCGGGAACTGGAGCGCCAGTGAAAATCCGCGCAACCGTACCGGGTTGCAGAGGATCTGCGGTATCGCCCGCACAAATCCGTTGCGAAACTGGTAATCCGGCATCGGCATCGCCTACGTCACTCACCCTAAGCGCGTAACCATCCATCGCACTATTGTCCATTGGTGGGACGTTAACCGCGGATATACAGGAAGCTGCTAGTACGCGATTCAGGCTGGAAATGGTATCAACCGCCTCCGTTACCCTTAGCGGGCGCGCCGCGCCAAGCAATAACTCCATGGCCCGATCGACCGAAATAAGGTCGCCCGAGTCTCGGTCGCATCCGCAATCGTTGGTGGGTTTACTCATATAACGATCCACAACAAAAAAACAAGCTTAATTTCATGATGATACCATCTCGATCGACGAGAATGCCGCAGTATGATTCATAAAAAAA
>DTRM01000149.1:0-16645 GCA_012965975.1 Chromatiaceae bacterium
GAGTTTCTGGGTGAAAATGGTCATCACCGGCCATTGGCACAAGACTCGGTCGATCGTGCACTTGAGCGCCTAGATCGTTGGCAGAAAAAACGCAGCGGTCGCCCAGTTGCCGAACTCAAAGCCGACATGAAACAGACCATGGAAGAACACTGCGGCGTGTATCGAACCGAGGACGTTCTCGCGGCAGGAATCGATAAGATCAAGGCGTTGGCTGACGAACTCGACGATGTCCAACTGGCCGATCAGAGCAAGGTGTTCAATACCGCAAGAATTGAGGCGCTCGAACTCGAGAACCTGTTCGATCTCGCGCTTGCCACCATTATTTCCGCGTTACCGCGACAGGAAAGCCGTGGCGCGCATTCGCGGGTGGATTATCCCGATCGCGACGATGCGGCTTGGCTAAAGCATAGCCTGTATAGCAACGATAGAACGGTAGACTACAAACCCGTGCGGATGAAACCGATGACGGTCGATTCCTTTCCGCCCAAACCACGCGTCTACTGAGAGATCGCCATGAAGTTTTTAATCTACCGCTACGATCCCGATAAGGACAAGAAACCTTATATGCAGGACTACGAACTTAACGACGTAGCCCCCGGCATGATGTTATTGGCCGCGTTGCTCGAGATTAAGTCCCAGGATGAGACCCTGAGTTTTCGCCGCTCCTGTGGTGAGGGTGTGTGTGGGTCCGATTCAATGAACATCAATGGCAAGAATGGACTGGCCTGCGTCACGCCCCTGTCGTCGTTGTCCGAGCCGGTAGAGATTCGCCCGGTACCGGGCTTACCCGTGATTCGCGATTTGATTGTTGATATGGACCTGTTTTTTCAACAATATCGCGCCGTCAAACCGTATTTAATTCGCAAGGATCCGGAACCGGAGATTGAAGTTCTGCAATCTCCGCAAGAGCGTGAGCAGTTGGATGGCTTGTATGAATGTATTCTGTGCGGCTGTTGCTCAACGGCTTGTCCGTCGTTCTGGTGGAACCCGGACAAGTTTCTGGGTCCTGCCGCCCTGTTGCAGGCTTGGCGATTTCTCGCCGACAGCCGTGACCAAGCCACTGAAGAACGACTGGATGACCTCGAAGGCCCGTACAAACTGTTTCGTTGTCACACCATCATGAATTGCGTCGATGCCTGTCCGAAAGGACTAAATCCTACCGCTGCGATCGGTAAAATCCGACAGCTGATGGTCAAGCAATCGGTGTAACCTTGAGCGATGTTGAAACCCTGAATCGACTGCGCTGGAAATGTCGGCGCGGCATGTTGGAGCTTGATCTGTTGCTGTTGGGTTTTGTTGAAAATGGCTTGGATACGCTTGACCAAGACGAACCCCCGGTATTTGAACGCCTGCTGGAAATGTCGGACCAAGTACTGCAGGGCTGGCTGCTGGGGGACGTGGTACCAACCGAGAAACAGATGGTCAGCGTCATCCGAAAAATTCGGACTGCTGCCTGGCATTAAGCGCATTCGTGCTACCGTGACGGCACTGTCGTTCCCGTACACAAGGAAATCCCATGGACCGCTCTGCGTACACCTTGGTCCTGATGTTTGTGCTCGTCGGGCTCACCGCCTGTTCGCCTGCCACCAAGCGCGTACAGATCAATGAGGCCCTGATCGAGGTCGAGGCTCAAAAACAAAGCGACATCGCGCTGCAGTCCCTGATCCACCATCACGATCGACTTCTTCGAATCAGCTATCCGCTATTGGTCACTGCCCAACCCTATTGCGAGGACGACACCCGTGCCTCGATCGGTGTTCAGTTCTCAAACAAATACAGTATCCCCGATGATTTACAGGACGCCGCCCAGCGTAAATACGACTTGGGTGATCCCATTCAACTGCTATTGATCGCCCCCGATTCGGCGGCTGATGTGTCGGGCTTGCAACCTGGTGATGTACTAGTGAGTATCAATGGGATTGGCTCTCCCGTTGGCGAGGATGCTCTCGAAGACTTGCACGATTTAATCGCAAAAGAGATCAAGTCAGAAACGGTGACCACGCTCACTATTAAACGAGAGGGTGTGATGCAGTCGTTTCCCCTGACACCGGTGCGCTCTTGTAACTATCCTGTCGTATTGAGCGGCGCTGACGAGGTCAACGCCTCTGCCGATGGTGACAGAATTATCATCACCAAAGGCATGATGCGCTTTGCGACCGGTGATCAGGAGTTGTCCCTCGTCGTTGCACACGAACTGGCGCACAACGCGATGGGGCATATTCGCGCCAAGACCACCAACTATCTACTCGGTTCGGTATTCGATATCGCAGCGGCGGCGTATGGCGTCGATACACAGGGCTTGTTTGGCAATATCGCCGCGGGGATGTACTCGCAGGACTTCGAGGCCGAAGCCGACTACGTCGCGTTGTACTTTATGGCACAGGCCGAACTCGACATTGAAGGAGCCGCGAATTTTTGGCGCCGCATGGCCGCCGAACACCCCGGCAGTATTCGCACGAATCATGCCGCGTCGCACCCAGCCACACCCGAGCGGTTTCTGGCCATCGAGCAAACCGTGGTTGAAATCGAGGCCAAGCTTTCGTCCGGCGCGGGACTGGTACCCGAATACAAGCAAGGGCGAGAAAAATAACGTTTTCTGGAATTCTGATACCCACGGAAGGGGAACATCTACATGCTGTCAACTAGGGCGCGGCCACCCATCCACGTTAGATTACTGGCGTCGCGCCAACTTATGTGGGCACTGCTGGTCGTTCATGGTGTAGCGGCTTTATCGGTTGCATTGGTGTCGTTACCGCTATCCATTGAGATACTACTGTGCATCATCATTGCGTCGAGCCTTGTTGACGGCATTCTTCGTCAATCATGGCGGGTTCACCCGCTCGCCGTTACGGCTATCTCGGTCAATCAACAAAACCAGTGGCGACTGCATCAGCGTAACGCGCGTTGCCGTGAGGTCGAGATTATTGGCGGCAGCTTGGTTGTTCCGGGTCTAATCGTACTCAATTCCAGACGCTGTGCCGAATCTGCAAGGCGATCTTACGGGTGTTTATCAGCGCTTTTTGATCGCTATTACTCCACCACGATTTTTGCGGATGCGGCCTGCGAGGATGAACTTCGACGACTGCGGGTGCGGTTGCGTACGACGCGAGATAGCTCACAGGAATGTTTGGCAGGCAATTTTCCACGACATTAGAAGCAGTATTTTAAGCCATCGTATTTATTATGATTTAGTTCTGCTATGAGGCTACCCAGTTTGATCGCACTCTTTGGCTTTGCCCGCAAACGCGCGGCGTAACCAACTCATCTCAGGATTGAATTAATCGGAATGGGGAGCCGGTTAGCTCGTCGCGGCCGGCTTCACTTTTTGGCGTCAGCACCGTATCTGTTGCCAACGCCGGGTTGGGTTGAGGATAATCCAGTGTGTAATGCAGTCCACGACTTTCCTTGCGTTTCATCGCACTACGAATAATCAAATCCGCGACGGTCGCGAGATTTCTTAACTCCAGCAAGTCGTTGGTGATACGAAAGTTGCCATAATATTCCGCAATCTCGTTCATCAGTAAATCCACGCGGCGCTTGGCACGTTCCAGACGTTTGTTAGTGCGTACGATGCCGACGTAATCCCACATGAAGTGGCGCAGTTCATCCCAATTGTGTGACACCACCACCTCTTCGTCTGAATCGGTCACCCGACTCTCGTCCCACGCCGGAATGTCCAGCGCAGCGACGTGTTCAGCGCTGCGGCTGACAATATCCGACGCCGCGATTTTCGCGAACGCCAGACATTCTAGAATCGAGTTGCTGGCCATGCGGTTGGCACCGTGCAACCCGGTGCAAGCGGTCTCACCAATCGCATACAAGCCGGGCAAATCCGTGCGCCCATGATGATCGGTGACAATGCCACCGCAGGTGTAATGTGCGGCGGGAACCACTGGAATAGGCTCGTTGGCCATATCGAAACCAAACTCGAGGCAACGTTGATAGACGGTGGGGAAGTGCGCAACGATAAAATCTTTGGATTTATGACTGATATCCAAATACACACAGTCAGAACCGAGGCGTTTCATTTCATGATCGATGGCGCGGGCAACCACATCGCGCGGCGCCAACTCGGCACGCGGATCGTAAAACTTCATAAAGGCCGCACCGGTCGGCAGGCGCAACACGCCACCTTCACCGCGCACGGCTTCGGTAATCAGAAAGGATTTTGCCTGAGGGTGGTATAGACAGGTTGGATGGAACTGCATGAATTCCATGTTGGCGACCCGACAACCGGCGCGCCATGCGATGGCGATACCGTCACCGGTCGATACGTCCGGATTACTGGAATACTGATACACCTTGCTCGCGCCGCCCGTCGCCAGCACCACCGTTGATGCCGCAATCGCCTGGACCGAGCCATCCTTCAGATCCAGTAAATACGCTCCGTGGCAACGGTTATCTTTGTTGCCCAACTTATGTCCGGTCACCAGATCGATAGAAATAAGATGTTCAAGCACGCTAATATTTACACGCCCGCGAACCAGCTTCTCAAGCGTTGTTTCCAGAACCCGTCCAGTCGCATCGGCCGCATGCACGACACGTCGATGACTGTGGCCACCTTCCCGGGTCAAGTGATAGCGTCGACCATCACTGTGGTCGATTTGCGTAAACGGCACGCCGAGCTGCCGCAACCATTCGATGCAATCGGCACCTTCCGACACCACCTGCTCGACAATGTGTTCCTTGCACAGACCCGCGCCTGCATTAATGGTGTCCGTGATATGGGAGGTGAGGGTGTCATCGGCATCCAGTACCGCTGAGATGCCGCCCTGGGCATACAACGTGCTACCTTCGCTGAGTGGGCCTTTCGACACCACAGCAATCGAGAGGGTCACTGGCAGGCGCAAGGCCAGGCTCAGTCCGGCGGCGCCGCTGCCGATAATCAGTACATCAAAGTATTGTTGCTGACGCATAATTCTGGAAACTGTTTGCTTCTGGTTGTTTTCACACTAATAATAGCCAAAATCAGGAACTCTTATCCGACTCGATCGAGGCTCTGAATTCGCTCCATGCTACCGTATTTTTTGGGTTTGATCACACAAATGACCGGTAAGCCCATGGGTTCTTCACACTGACCGGCGATGATGGCTTTAAATAATTGATTTTCTGCCGAACTTTCTCTTTGCACGCCTGTCTATTCTGATGGGCGCGGGAACTGGCTCAACACTCGGAGGGGTAAGCCCGGATGGGCGAACAGACGATTGATCAGGAACTGATTCTTCGCGTACAGCAAGGTGACAAAAAGGCTTTCGATGTTCTGGTACTGAAATACCAAAACAAGATTGTCAAACTGGTATCCCGCTATGTGTCAGATCAGCATGAAGCACTGGATGTGGCCCAAGAGGCTTTTATCAAGTGCTATCGTGCGCTGCCGAAATTTCGGGGGGAAAGTGCGTTTTATACCTGGCTGTACCGCATCGCGATCAATACCGCCAAGAATCATCTGGTCGCTGCCTCACGACGTCCGCCACGTGATGATATCGATCACCAGGACGCTGAGCAGTTCGGTAGTGCTGGACGGCTGCGGGAAACGGCAACTCCCGAGCGACTCGTGCTTAGAGAAGAACTGGCTGAAACCATTGACGAGGCAATCAATAGTTTGCCCGACGACCTGCGCACAGCCATACTATTACGGGAGCTCGAAGGTATGAGCTATGACCAGATTGCCGAGGTGATGGAATGTCCGGTGGGCACGGTTCGGTCAAGAATATTTCGTGCCCGAGAGGCGATCGATACGCGCATAAGACCGTTGCTGAGTGAGGTGGATGAATAATGCTTGAGTTGAATGACACACAAATTTCTGCGTCGGCAGATGATGAGTTAAGTGGCCATGAACTGGATCAGGCCATCAATATGCTTGCCTCGTCAGATGATGCGCAGAAACAAATGAACCGTTACCACCTTATTGGTCACGCGATACGGGATGAGATGCCGGATGTGATCGCGCATGATCTCAGGGCAAGGGTAGCGTCAGCAGTTGCCGCTGAACCCGCGATTCTGGCACCTCGGAATATCGAAAAATCGCAACACCGGTTTGCCAACCCGTTCGCCGGACTGGCGGTTGCCGCCTCAGTTGCCGCGATCGCCGTATTTGGATTGCGCAGCTTGCCCGTTGATGATACCCATCCGGTGGATACCCCGCCGGTAGCTCAAATCCAGCAGCCACCATCAGATTTTTCGCTAGTCAATCAAGCCACCTCCGCACCGTTGCCCAATCACTATATCCTGAATCATTTTGAACATGCGCCAGTAAGCAATATGAACGGGATGCTCCCTTACGTCATTATAGTTACTCAGCCTAATCAGAATAGATGAAGTTGCTTTCCTCACTGTTGTTGCTCATGGTTGTTGGTGGCGTTGTCCCACCCGCGATCGCGGATGATACTGCAGAGGTTCAACAGTGGCTCACTCGCATGAGTGACGCATTGCGATCGAAAAATTACGACGGTACGTTTATCTATCAGCATGATGACGTCATCGATACCATGCGCATCATCCACATCGTGAGCGATGGAGCGGAGCGTGAGCGTTTGATTTCCCTGAATGGCAGCGCTCGTGAAGTCATCCGCACCGATGACAGTGTCACTTTCATTATGCCAGACAAAAAAACGGCGTGGATTGACAGGCGCTCGCCTCAAGCCACGTTCAGACTGGACTTGCCTATGGATCTGGATACGCTGTCACCCTTTTACAAGCTGACGCTGGGTGAACGCAGTCGTGTCGCGGGACTTATGGTGCAGGAAGTCTTGATCATCCCCAGAGATCGGTACCGCCGCGGTTATCGACTCTTTCTCGAAACCGACACTGCGCTACCGATGTCAAAAGAGTTTATGGAATCCAACGGTGAGTTGCTTGAACGCATCCTGTTCACACGACTTGATATATTGGAGTCCATAGATCCTCGTTGGGTGGAACCAAAGGTCAAGGGTGAGTCTTATACATGGAAAATCGACAGCGACGAGACAGAAACGGGGACTGACCTGCGGTTTTCGTGGCGCGTTAAAAACGTGCCGGTCGGTTTCACTGTCGACGCGCGTCATCGGCGTATGAGTGCGGATCGCAGCAGTATTCGGGAGCAATTAGTGTTCAGTGACGGTTTGTCCTCCTTTTCCGTGTATGTTGAACCCCTCGTCAGCAATACGCTCGAAGGTCACACCAGCGTCGGCTCCATCAGCGCGTTTGGTTCGAAGGACGGCCAGTATCAGGTCACCGTGGTCGGCGAGGTACCCGCCCACACCGTCGAACTGGTGGGTACTTCAGTTATTTTCAATGAAGAGAACAAGCTTGATTGAACAACCCGGCATCATTGAGCGAATCGAGGGACACGATGCCTGGGTTGTGCCACAGACCACCTCCGGTTGTGGCCAGTGTGTGTCGAAAAGTAGCTGTGGCACCTCCGTCATCGCGGGCTTTCTCGCGCGCAGACGACGATCCATTCGGGTCGCCAACACCGCGCATTGGGCGGTTGGCGATCCAGTCACGCTGCAAATTTCGGAACAGGCATTCATGAAAGGCGTCGGCATCGGTTACGGTGTTCCGCTAATCGCCATGCTGACTGGTAGCTTTGTCTTGCAGCAGGTTGCCCAATGGATCGGCTACTCGATGGGGGATGGCCCCGCGATGGCAGGCGCACTCGCAGGGCTTGTCGGTGGATTACTTTGGGTGCGTCATCATGCGTCGACAACGGACGTAACCGCGGTTGTCGCGCAAACCGTAGTTCGATTGAACTAACCTTTTCTTTTGCCCTCTAACTGTGCGTCTGTTCATAATTTTTTCTGGAGTAACCATGTACGTCAATAATCTGAACCACTGGTATCGGTCGCTTCTGGCTCTCTCAGTTGCTGTTTTATTCAGTTCAACCGCACTGGCGGCAAGCCTTCCTGATTTTACTCAATTAGTCGAGGATTATGGCGCGGCCGTGGTTAACATCAGTACCAGCCAACACGTACAGAGTAAACGTCAGCGTCAATTGCCTGAGGGGCTTGAGATGCCAGAGCTCCCGGAAGGAAGCCCTTTTGGTGAACTGTTCCGCCATTTCTTTGGTGAAGGTGGGCAAGGGGGTGGCTCCGTGCCCCCACGCCGTGACTCCAAGTCGCTCGGGTCTGGTTTTATCGTCTCCAAAGATGGTTACGTCGTGACCAATAACCACGTGGTCGAAAATGCCGACGAGATCATCGTGCGCCTGTCCGACCGCCGCGAGTTACAGGCAAAACTGATTGGCACTGACCCGCGTAGTGATATTGCCCTTCTCAAGATTGATGCCGACGATTTACCCACCGTCAAGCTTGGCAAAGATAACGATCTGAAAGTCGGGGAGTGGGTGCTCGCAATCGGCTCACCGTTTGGTTTTGATCACAGCGTCACCGCAGGCATTGTTAGCGCCAAGGGCCGCAGTCTGCCCAAGGACAACTATGTGCCCTTTATTCAGACCGATGTCGCGATCAATCCCGGTAATTCCGGTGGCCCGTTGTTTAATCTGGATGGCGAAGTGGTCGGCGTGAATTCCCAAATCTACAGTCGCTCAGGGGGCTTCATGGGACTGTCGTTTGCGATACCGATTGATTTGGCAATGAACGTGGTTGAGCAGTTGAAATCTGAAGGCCATGTGACGCGCGGCTGGTTAGGGGTGTTCATTCAGGATGTGACTCGTGAACTGGCTGAATCGTTTGGACTGGACAAGCCACGCGGCGCACTGGTGGCAAAAATACTGCCCGACAGTCCCGCAGCGAACAGTGACCTGAAGGTCGGTGATGTCATTCTCAAGTTCGATGGGAACGACGTAACCACGTCAAGTTCGCTACCCCCCTTGGTGGGTAGTTCCGAGGTCGGCGTGAAACTTCACGTCAAGGTGATGCGGCAAGGTAAAAAACACAAAGTCCAAGTGGTATTGGGCGAACTACCGAGCGATGACAGCGCCATTATTCCCGCCAGTCAGATCCAGGAGATCGATCCAGGCCGACTGGGGCTGACGTATTCGGATTTGAATGAGCAGCAACGCCTGAATCTGGAAATCGGTTCTGGCGGCGTCATCATTGACAGTGTCACCACGGGCCCTGCTGGCAATGCAGGTCTGAAGAAAGGCGATGTTGTGCTGATGCTGGATGGCAGCGACGTTGAGAGCGCGAGCCATTTTTTGGACATGATTGACGGACTCGATGGTGACCAATCGATCTCGGTGCTGGTGCAGCGCCGCAAAGGGCCCGTCTTCCTAGCCATGAGAATCCCGAAGTAGTACCCGCGGATACCATACCTCCCGCCGGGGGATTCGCGTATACTGCCGACTGGTCGTTCAGATTTCGCTAATGATCGAAGTTTTGGACTAAAAATCAGATAGTTACATCTGATTTATAGGGATAATTCTCACTGGCTGTACGCCAGTCAGCCGGTATTCATGCGCAACATCCGAAATTTCTCCATCATCGCCCATATTGATCATGGCAAGTCGACGCTGGCAGACCGTTTCATTCAGTTGTGCGGTGGGCTCAGCGAGCGCGAAATGGAAGCGCAGGTTCTTGATTCAATGGATATCGAACGTGAACGCGGCATCACCATCAAGGCGCAGTCCGTCACACTGAACTACACCGCGGTTGACGGCGAAACCTATCAGCTCAACTTTATCGACACCCCGGGACATGTCGATTTCTCGTATGAAGTATCGCGCTCGCTGGCCGCCTGTGAAGGCGCCCTGTTGATTGTTGATGCCGCACAGGGAGTCGAGGCGCAGAGCGTCGCCAACTGCTATACCGCAGTCGAGCAGGGGCTTGAGGTAGTGCCGGTTTTAAACAAGATCGATCTGCCCGCAGCCGACCCTGACCGCGTGGCACAGGAAATTGAAGACATTATTGGCATCGATGCCACCGAAGCGGTCCACGTCAGCGCCAAAACCGGCATCGGTGTGCAGGAAGTCCTCGAGTCATTGGTTAAATTGGTGCCACCTCCTGAAGGCTCGCCCGACGCTCCGTTGCAGGCACTGATTATCGATTCGTGGTTTGACAACTTTGTCGGCGTGATCTCCCTGGTCCGCGTCGTCAACGGCAGTATCCGTCCGAAACAAAAAATTCGCATCATGTCGACGGACCGTACCCATCAGATCGAAAAAGTGGGCATCTTTACCCCCAAGCGTAACGACCTTGGGCAGCTTGGAGCCGGCGAGGTCGGTTACGTCATTGCTGGAATCAAGGATATTTTTGGTGCACCGGTCGGTGACACCATCACCGACGACAACAATCCAGCGGAACAAGCACTACCGGGTTTCACCAAGATTCAGCCACGCGTTTTCGCCGGGCTTTATCCGATTGAGTCCGATGATTACGAGGCCTTTCGTGAGGCGCTGCAAAAACTTCACCTGAATGATTCCGCCCTCCATTATGAACCCGAGACATCGCAGGCACTGGGGTTTGGATTTCGCTGCGGTTTTCTGGGTATGTTACACATGGAGATCGTTCAGGAACGTCTGGAGCGCGAGTATAACCTTGATCTGATCTCAACCGCACCGACCGTGATCTACGAAGTTGAGAAGACCAACGGTGACGTGACCATGGTCGATAACCCAGCTCATCTGCCAGACCCCGGTGAGATCGAAGAAATTCGAGAACCGATTATTGAGGCACACATTCTGGTTCCATCGGATTATCTGGGCGCCGTTATTGGCCTGTGCGTGGAAAAACGCGGCGTACAAAAACAGATGAATTATCTCGGCAACCAAGTCACGCTGGCGTATGAACTGCCACTCAATGAGGTGGTTCTCGATTTCTTCGATCGACTAAAATCCGTCAGCCGAGGTTATGCCTCATTCGAATATGAATTCAAACGCTTTCAGGCAGCACCATTGGTCAAACTCGATTTATTAATCAACGGCGATAAGGTCGACGCTCTCGCCAATATCGTGCATAAAGACCAGAGCATGTCGAAGGGACGTGATTTGGTCGAGCGTATGCGGGAGCTGATACCTCGACAGATGTTTGATGTTGCGATTCAGGCAACGATCGGTTCGAATATTGTGTCACGCGCGAACGTTAAGGCATTGCGAAAAAATGTAACCGCAAAGTGCTATGGTGGCGACATCAGCCGCAAGCGCAAGCTGCTCGAAAAGCAAAAAGCGGGCAAGAAACGAATGAAGCAGGTTGGACGCGTCGAAATTCCGCAAGAGGCCTTTCTTGCGGTGTTAAATACCGGCAAGAGAAAATAAGGACTTATCAGCGATGAATTTTGATTTTGCAGCATTCTTGTTACTTGCATCGGTCGTGACCGGCATCATTTGGGCGCTTGATTCAATGTACTGGGCGAAGCCACGTGCGGCAGCAGCGACAGCCGATGCGCCCGCGCAAGAACCCGTGGTGGTTGAGTATGCAAAATCGTTCTTCCCGATCATTCTGATTGTATTATTGTTGCGTTCATTTTTGGTCGAGCCGTTCCGCATTCCCTCAGGTTCGATGATGCCGACCTTGCTGGTCGGGGATTTTATTCTGGTGAACAAATTCACCTACGGAATACGGCTGCCGGTTCTGAACAAGAAAGTGGTTGAGATGAATAACCCCGAGCGTGGTGACGTCGCGGTATTTCGCTATCCCAAAGATCCCTCCGCCGACTACATTAAACGTATTGTCGGCCTCCCCGGAGATACTATTGGTTATTTTAACAAGGTGGTCTTCGTAAACGGTGAGCCCGCGGTTCAGGTCGCGTTGGGGCGCTATCACGGTGAAAATTCTAGTGCAGTGATGAATGGCGCCAGCCATCGACGGGAAAACCTGCTTGGCGTACAACACTCTATACTGGTACAAGAGAGACGACCCACCATTGAGGGAGAGTTTCAGGTTCCCCATGGCCAGTACTTTGTTATGGGCGACAATCGTGACAACAGTAACGACAGTCGATACTGGGGTTTTGTGCCTGAGCAGAACCTTGTAGGCAAAGCCTTCTTTGTCTGGATGAGTTGGGATTCCGGCATCGCCTTTGATCGCCTGGGTCAGTCCATCAAATAAGTGTGCACTATTTTTCTGGAGGTTATCGGCCTATGAGCCACTCACTTCGTGACCAAAAGGGCATGACCGCGCTCGGCCTACTGTTTGTACTCGGACTCATCGCATTTTTTGTGTTGCTTGTACTTCGCCTTGCCCCCATCTACCTTGAAGCCATGAATGTACGAGGATCTCTCGACTCGCTTACCGAGGAGCCGTTTATTACAAAGAAAACCAAACGTGAGATCAAGTTACTCCTGACTAAACGATTTCGTGTGAACGACATTGCCAGCGTCACCAGTGAAGACGTCGTCATTGAAAAAGCCAAGGGAAAACTGCATGTCACGGTTGCCTATGAAGTGCGGAAAAACATGGTGGGTAACGTCGACGTGGTTGTTGCGTTCGATGAAGATGTCGAGATTATTACGCATTGATTCGTCATCACAAACATCTCTGTGAGCAGTTGGAATACCAGTTTTCTGATCAAAGCCTGATCGGTCAGGCATTAACGCATCGAAGTTTTGGAGCAGAGCACAACGAGCGTCTTGAGTTTCTGGGCGACGCGGTGCTTGGGCTTATTGTCGCAGAACTCTTATACGCGCATTTTCCCGTTGCGAAAGAGGGTCGACTAAGCCGACTGCGCGCAAATCTCGTGCAAAAGCGAACGCTGGCCTCGGTGGCTCGCGCTCTGGCGATTGGCGATTATCTTCGCCTCGGCACTGGCGAGCAGCGGTCAGGAGGGCATTCGCGCGATTCAACACTGGCGGATGCCTTTGAAGCCGTGTTGGGTGCCATCTATCTCGATGGCGGTTATGGTGCGGCCTCTCAAGTGATTCATAAGATTTTCACTGAGCGGCTTGCGAATCTTCCCGACGAAGGTGATGAGAAAGATCCCAAGACCCAGCTGCAAGAATATCTTCAGGGGCGACACAAACCACTGCCACAATACACAGTCGTTCATCTAGGCGGTTCGCCACACAAGCAAACCTTTGAGGTGGAGTGTCAGGCGGAGGGGTTATCGGCACCGGCAATCGGCAACGGTAACAGTCGCCGCGGTGCAGAGCAGGATGCTGCCTTGATCGCCTTGGAACGTCTGCAACAGGTGCATGACCATGCGTAGTGGTTATATTGCGTTACTGGGTCAGCCCAATGTGGGTAAATCGACACTCCTCAATCGCTTGCTCGGCCAAAAGATCAGTATCACTTCACGCCGACCACAAACCACACGACATCGGGTTCTGGGTATTCAAACCACGGATTCGGCGCAGACTATTTTTGTGGATACGCCGGGAATCCATGATTCCGAAGAAAAGGCCATGAATCGATATCTTAATCGGGCCGCGCGCTCGGTGGTCGGTGATGTCAATGCGATAGCCTTTATGATAAGTGCCCGTGGCTGGACGAAGGAAGATGACTACTCGCTGAAATCACTTGAACACAATGATGCCCCCGTCGTGTTGGTGATTAACAAGGTGGACCAGCTCGGGGACAAGCATCACCTGTTGCCGCTAATTGATATGGCCAGATCGAAACACGATTTTATTGATATCGTGCCGATATCAGCCCGCACTGGCGCTAATCTTGAGGCTCTGGAATCCGTACTCCAGCGGCTATTGCCTGAGGGTGATCTGATTTTTCCAGAAGATCAGATCACGGATCGTTCCGAACGCTTTCTGGCCGCTGAAATCATCCGTGAAAAACTCACTCGTCGTTTGGCCAAAGAACTGCCCTACGCACTCACGGTCGAGATCGAGTTGTTTAAGGGGCAAAAGGGCATTGTCATCGGCGAGAAAGGCAAGCTGCTAAAAACCATTGGTGAACAGTCTCGTCTGGACATGGAGAAACTATTCGATCGCAAGGTTTTTCTTCAAACCTGGGTCAAGGTGCGCAAAAGCTGGTCGGATGATGAGCGAAGTTTTGCCAGCCTAGGCTTTGATGACGTATAAATGGCACGGGTATCATTGCAACCCACGTATATACTGCATACGCGTGCCTATCGCGAAACCAGTCTGATTGTTGATGCCTTCACGCCGGACTACGGTCGTCTCTCGATCATGGCGAAGGGTGTACGACGACCAAAATCTGCCTCACGGGGCTTGCTGCGTAGTTTTCAGGCGTTACTCGTGTCATGGACGGGCAACGATGAATTTCCTACGCTGACCGATGTCGAACTCCATGGAAGCTACACACCGCTGCAGGGCAACATGATGAAGTGCGGTATGTATCTCAATGAGTTGTTGACTCGACTGTTTCCCCAACACAACCCGCATCCCGAGGTATTTGACCACTATCAGAATGCGCTCGGCATGCTCGCCACCGGCGATTCCGAAAACCGCTGTTTGCGCCTGTTTGAAAAACACCTTCTCGCCGATCTCGGCTACGGATTACAGCTTGCAGAGGAGGTCGACAGCGGGCTTCCGGTTGACAACGATGCGCGTTATCACTATGAAGTTGAACGTGGGCCGATTCGCGCGGACAATGAGCGACACTTTGAGGGGTCTATTTCCGGTGCGTCCTTGTTGTCGCTGGCACAAGAACGCCTTGATGACGAAATCAGCTTGCGTGAATGCAAACAGTTGATGCGCCGCGTACTTGCATTCTATCTCGGCGACAAACCCCTGCAAAGCCGTAAATTATTTCGCAATCTGGATTAGACTGCTATGCCATCTCCAATTCTTCTAGGTGTCAATATTGATCACATTGCCAGTCTGCGACAGGCTAGAGGGACACGTTATCCCGACCCCATCCAGGCGGCGTTCATCGCAGAAGATGCAGGGGCCGATGCGATCACCGTGCATCTCCGCGAGGATCGTCGACACATTCAGGAGCGCGACGTGATGACGTTGCGCGACACCCTACAGACGCGCATGAATCTGGAAATGGCCGTGACCGATGAGATGTTGGCAATTGCGGAGAAGGTGAGTCCCGCCGACTGTTGTCTGGTACCGGAAAAGCGTGAGGAACTCACGACCGAGGGTGGGCTGGATGTCGCGGGGCAAAAACACAAAATGCGCGATGCCTGTACTCGGCTTGCCGATGCTGGAATCCGCGTGTCATTGTTCATTGATGCCGATCCGCTGCAACTGGATGCAGCGTTAGAGGTGGGGGCACCAGTGATCGAGATTCATACGGGACATTTTGCGGATGCTACCAGCCCGGCGATGGCATCCACCGAACTTAAACGAATCGTCACTGCGATCGAGCATGGTGCCCACATTGGGCTACAGGTTAATGCAGGGCATGGGCTTCACTACCATAACGTTCAGGACGTCGCCTGTTTGCCGGATGTTCGTGAGCTGAATATTGGACACGCGATTGTGGCGCGGGCGGTGTTTTCGGGATTGTCGGAGGCCGTCGCAGAAATGAAGCGGTTGATGCTTAAAGCTCGATAGCCATCCCCCTCAAAATAAATCCCCTCGCCCTGAGGGAGAGCGTTAGGCTGAGGGAGTTAATAATGAGAATATTAAAATTCCTCACCGATCGGTCGGGGTTCACGCTCCATCGTCAACAGTTTCTCAGCTTCTTTTTGCGATTTGGCAAAGGTCATCTTGATGACATCGCTGGTATCAGCGGGTTGGTCGGTTCGCAGGCTACGGGTGGCGGTTCGAGCCTCTCGATAGTTGACGATCTCGTCCAAAAAGGTCAATTTTTTATCCGAGGTGATACTGAAAATGTAATAGGCCATGAAATCTCTCTGCTGGCGGTCGCGAATATCACGGAATTATACCTGCCAACAAAGAGAAACGCATAAAGACTCGACAAGAATGGTCGATAACCGTTAGGCATGGGTATGGCTTCGTAGCGATCGGTTTAGTCGGGCGATGTATTGCCTATATTATTCGGTTTAATCAATGGCTTAAAATAAACAACTAATTCTAGATCTAAGGGGAAATAGTAATGGAACCGAGTGCGCAGACCCAAACCGGCAGTGAACAGGGCGAACTCACGCCACCCGAACTGGTGTGTCGCGCCGCGAAACTCGTGTCATTGCCGGAGGCCTGTATTCGTATCAACGACATGATTGATGACCCTCGGTATGCGGCCGCAGACATTGGTGAGGTGATCAGCACCGACGCGGCGTTAACCGCCCGCATACTACGCATCGTCAACAGTTCGTTCTATGGGTTTCCTTCCCGCATCGACACCGTATCGCGCGCGATTACCATCATTGGAGTTCGTGACCTGCGCGACCTGGTTTTGGCCACCTCCGCGGTCGATGTATTCTCCAAAGTCCCCAATGAGCTGGTGGATATGGGAACCTACTGGCGACACAATGTCTTTACCGGGGTACTGGCGCGAATGATTGCCTGCGAATGCAATGTGCTACATGCAGAACGCCTGTTCGTCACCGGTCTATTACACGATATCGGCGCACTGGTGACGTATTCACAACTACCCGACCTGTCTCGTGATGCCTTGCTGATTGCCGCTGAAGAACCCGATATGGTGTGGCAGGCCGAAAACGAAGTGATGGGATTCAACCACGCCGACGTTGGCCGGGAACTGCTAACCCTGTGGGGTCTTCCCGACTCCCTTAGCACCGTCATCGGCTGGCACCACCAGCCAGAACGCGCCACCGAACATCAGCTGGATGTCGCGATTGTGGCCATGGCCAATACCGCCGCTAACGTGATGGATGAGAATCTAGAAGCCGACGAGTTCGTTGCTCGAATTTCGACTAACCT
>DTRM01000149.1:16655-20931 GCA_012965975.1 Chromatiaceae bacterium
ACACCCGAAAAACTGAACGGTATGGTTGATGACGCAAATATGATGTTTGCCGAGGCGTGTTCAGTACTGCTTCCCAGCCAGTACCGCTTGTAACGACGAAGCGCTGACTAACAGTGTCCGGAATAGAGATCATCAACCAGACTCTGGTGATGCTCGATAATCCGCTGTCGCTTTAACTTCAGGGTAGGGGTCAAGAGTTCGTTTTCGATTGTCCACGGGTCGTCAACCACCGCGACGCGCCGTATCTTGGCATAGCCCGGAAACGAATTCAGTAATGGTATCAAACGCTGCACAAGCTTCTCAGGAACATCGGTGACACCGATCTCGTCGAGTTTCTCAGGATTAAGCACCAGCAACGCACCGAGATAGGGTTTTCCCTCACCCACTACCAGCACCTGTTCAAACCAACTGTCCAGACAAATCGAGATCTCCATATCGGCGGGCGGAACTTTCTCGCCATTAGCGAGCACGATAATTTCCTTGAGCCGCCCGGTAATGTGTACATGCCCAGACCGGATCTCGGCCTGATCACCGGTGTGCAACCAACCGTCCTCATCAATCACGTCATTCGTTGCTTGTCGGTTATTCCAGTAACCCATCATCACGCCCGGGCTGCGCGCCAGAAGCTCCTTGTTATCACCGATACGGAGTTCCACATCGGGCAACGCCTCACCAACGCTCGCAGGAACGTTGCTGTATTTCCGGTTAACGCTCAACACTGGACTGGTCTCGGTGAGTCCATAGCCCTGCAACACCGGTAACCCGAGTCCAATAAAAGTACGCGCAATAGCTGGTGACAACGCCGCGCCACCCGCGATCGCGAAACGCATATGGCCGCCCATTCTGGCCATTACTTTATCAGCCACCAAGCGCTTCAATACGGGCCACAACAATAGCGATGGACTCCAGCGGCAACGTTGCTGATGATATTCGAATCGTTGCCAACCAACGCTAACGGTCAGCTCAAACAGGCGACGGGCAAACGCAGGCTTTTTTTCAAGGCCAGCAATAATTTTTGCGTACACCCGTTCGAAAATACGCGGCACTGAGACCATGGCAGTCGGTTCAATCAGAATCAGGTCTTCGCCTAATTGCGCAATCGATCGACTGTAGGCAACGGTGGCGCCACCCATCATGCTCAGGTAATAGCCAATAGTCCGCTCGAACGTATGAGACAAAGGTAAAAAGGACAGAAAAACCGGATCATCACCCAGTTCCACGCATTGCAGTGCGGCGTGAGCATTCCATAACACGTTGTGGTGACTCAACATCACCCCTTTGGGCTTTCCTGTAGTGCCAGAGGTGTAGACGATCGTGGCAAGCGACTCGGGATCTACATCCGCCAACAGTAGATCTGGCTGGTCATCACCGAGCCAGGTTTCCGCGCAAACCAGGCGATCGTCAGAAGGATTGTCAATACGTTTGAGCGACACCAAACGCCGTACCTGTGACAACTCTGCTTTAACCGTCTCAAGCACACGACAATGCTCGTCACCTTCGATCAGAATCAGGCGAACTTCGGCATCGTTGCAAATGTAGGCGAGGTTATCTGCGCGGTCACTACAATACAGCGGCACCACAACCAGACCCAGCGTCAGCGCAGCCTGATCCAGATACACCCAAGCGCGGCAGTTGCGCAGCATGATGGCGACACGATCACCCGCGACCAGACCCTCGCGTAGCAGCGCGTGTTGCCAACGCGCAACCTCGTTACCCATCTGCTGCCAAGTGCTATCTTCCCAGTGTGAATCGCTACCCACACATTCGCGATACGCAACCTGATGAGGCGTTCTGCGTATGCGTTCCAGAAACAGCCCACCCAGTGTATCGGCAAGCTGTGATGGACTGGGGTCCTGAGGTGTCGAGCCTGAGCGATCTGTCCAGGGATTATCCTGTGCGCGGTAACTCAACCCACCCACTGTCTGCTTCAAAACGTTCGCCATAACGATTTTTCATGCTCTTAAGTGATTGACTGACTTCTTCCACGCCAGCCTGATGAATATAATGCATCGGACCACCCCGGAACGGGGCGAAGCCGGTGCCAAAAATGATCCCGGCATCCAGTAAGTCCTCACTGGTCACGACGCCTTCGCGAAGACAGGCAATCGATTCATTCAACAACCGCAAGATCAACCGCTGAGTGATGCTATCCTTGTCCACCGGGCTACTGCCTGCTCGTGGTTTCTGCGCTTTACCTTTTTTGTACTGGTAAAAGCCACTCCCAGTTTTTTTGCCTAGCGTGCCAGCATCAACCATTGCGCGCAACGGCTCGGGCACGGTGATGTCCAACGTTTGGGAAAGATTCTGGGCTACCGACAAACAAATATCCAAGCCCACCGTATCGGCAAGCTCGATCGGACCCATCGGCATCCCGAACTCCACCGCAGCCTCATCGATAAGAATGGCGGGAACGCCTTCGGACTCGAGAATCACCGCCTCTATCAGATACGGCATCAGAATCCGATTGACCAGAAATCCCGGTGTGCTGCGAACCGGCAGGGGCAAGCGATCGATCTGACGGATGAATGCAGCACCATCATCGGCAATACTTTGATCGGTATTTTCCGCCGTCACAATCTCGACCAACTGCATCATCGGCACCGGGTTAAAGAAGTGCAGACCGATCAAGCGTTCCGGGCGCTGCAAGCAGGTCGATAGCTCGTCCAGAGGAATACTCGAAGTATTGGTGGCGAGAATCGCATTGGGTTTGATAATCGGCTCGATACCGCGATACAGATTCTGTTTGGCTTCCGTATTTTCAAAGATAGCTTCGATGATCACATCGGCCTGACGCAGACCGGATCCGCGCGGGTCGGCAATCAGGCGATCCATCGCAGCCTGTACCAGCCGCGGATCACGCAAGCGCCGCTTAAACAGCGTGTTCGCACGCTTGATGGCTTTACCAAGTGATTCAATACTCATGTCTTGCAAACTGACCGTCAGCCCGCGCAGCGCACACCAAGCGGCAATATCGCCACCCATCACACCACCGCCAATCACATGCACGCGATCGGCATGAAACTCGGATTTTCGCCCCAAGGCCTTAAGATCATCCTGAAGGGTAAACACACGAATCAGGTTCTGCGCGGTTTCTCCGGTTAATAACCGCGATACCTCGCGTGCCTCGGAGGCATACATCTCCACAGGCTCTGCGGCGTATTCGGCCCAATGATTAATCAACGCAAAGGGGGCAGGGTAGTGATCCATGCGTACCTTTTTACTGACCTGACGGTTTAATATATAACTCATCAGCGGGCGCAGTAACCAGTGACCCGCAAGACGCGCGGTCCAAGGCGGTGCAAATTCAGCCGGCTTCTCAATGATGAGCTGCCGGGCAGCGCGGCGCAAATGGCGTTCGGGGACCAGTGCATCCACCAAACCGGTCTTTTTCGCGGCGCGACCACGTAAAACTCGTCCACTAAGCATCATGCCCATGGCCGCCATGGGACCCATGCGACGTATGCTGCGTACCGTGCCGCCAAAGCCCGGAAAAATCCCCAGCTTCACCTCGGGCAAACCGATGCGCGTACCCGGGTCGTCGCAAGCCACTCGATAGTTGAACGCCAATGCGAGTTCAGTGCCTCCGCCGAGACAGAAACCCTTGATCATGGCGACGGTTGGAAATGGCAACGCCTCGGCTCGATTAAAGATGTCGTGCGCCTTTAGCATCAGGCTTTCTGCCTCGCCAGAGTCCGACATGCCGATAAAAGATTTAACATCCGCCCCTGCAATGAAGCCACTGCGCTTGGCGGAATAGAGAACCATGCCAATCGGGTGGTGCGAAGCGATAGAAATAAGTTCAGTATTGAGTTGCTCAAGGACCTCCTCGGACAGCACGTTGGTCGCGCTGTCTGCCTTGTCAAAGGCAAGCCACGCGATACCCTGATCGTCTATTTCAGTATTCCAGTGTTGTTGACTCATTCGATTATTCCTAAGCTGCAGATTCGACCAAGATGGCGCCACCCTGACCACCACCGATACACAGACTTGCCATACCACGAGTACCGCCGTTGCGTGCGAGCGTGTGTAACAAGTGCAATACAATTCGCGCGCCACTGGCGCCGACGGGATGACCCAGACTGATACCACCTCCGTCAATATTTAGATGCGCGGTGTCGATGTCGCCCATCGCGCCGTCGAGATCCAGATGTTGGCGACAGTAATCGTCACTCTTCCACGCCTCAACACAAGCCAGCACCTGCGCCGCAAAGGCCTCGTTGATCTCCCAGTAATCAATGTCCTCAGGTTTGTAGTTATGCCGTTTTAATATCGGTGG
>DTRM01000150.1:0-1240 GCA_012965975.1 Chromatiaceae bacterium
CTGTATCGCGGTCGCCAATCAGAGATGGCCCGGGGAGGCGTGAAGCCTCTGGATTCTCTGTGCTGCCGGATCGGTGACACCCCTCGGTTCAGTAATTTGTGCAAAACGTGACCAACTGACCAGTTTTTCGCGGGTCTGGCCCTCATACTTCGTGTTAACGCCAGTTATTGTAGGGGTCGTTATGCACATCGGATCATCGTTTGATACGGCTAAGGCCGGAATTTATTTGGGATTTCAGCAGGTCAGCGAAAGCGCTCAGGTGCTGGCGGCACCCCGGCGTGCGCAAGATACACCAAGTGATAACTTGCACGCGATGGTCGGTCTGAACGAAGGGCAGCACCAGGTTCAGGCATCGGCCGCAACCTTGAAGGCTTCGAATGATGCCTTGGGTACCCTGATCAACACCTTTGCCTGAAACAACCTCATAAAGTTATCGTTGTTGGCGTCGCCATAGTGTAGAGAGTCCGTCAGGGTTGCGTTTTTCTGCTATGGTATGGAGATTATCCACCACCTGTCCCCGGGTGAGACAAGAACATAATATGGCGAGTGACGAGACAGAAACGATGCAACTGCGCATCAGTGAGCTTGCGATGGAGCATCGCGATCTGGATGACGTCATCACGCGCCTGTCTGAAAGCCAGGATCTGGATCAGTTGCAGTTACGGCGTTTGAAAAAGCGCAAACTTTTCCTCAAAGACATGATTACCAAACTGGAAGACCAGCTGATCCCCGATATTGATGCCTAGTTCCGAGGCTGAGAGCAAAAAAACAGACGACGCTATTTGCGTTTTCCGATGGCCGCACAAGTAGAAATTGTGCAACCCGGCCACGGGACACTGTATTTGACGGCCCGTGATATGAATCAGGTGAGTGCGTTTTTCGAGGCTCACAAGGATGAGACCCCGGCGATTGGCGGTGTTATATTCCCGCGGATTGAAGACGCATCAGATGCCCACCGGCCGGATATCATCAAGGCCCGCGTAGTACGTCAAACCGACGATGGCATTGGGGTCCACTTCGAGACCTGATCTACTCGTCAGGATCGTAGCCCAGATTCGGCGCCAGCCAACGTTCCGTCTCCGTTACCCGCAGCCCTTTACGTTGCGCATAGTCATCAACCTGATCGCGCATGATATTGCCGACTGCGAAATAACGCGCGTCTGGATGCGAGAAGTAAAAGCCCGACACCGCCGCGGTTGGATACATCGCATAGCTTTCGGTTAGTTTCAGGCCGATATTG
>DTRM01000150.1:1312-20807 GCA_012965975.1 Chromatiaceae bacterium
GCGGGACGAACGCCTTGGTAACGCTCCTTGATAAGTTCCTCATTGCTCCACGATTCGTCGGTCGCATAGGGCCAAAATTCCTTGCGGACCTGTTCGTGCATGCGTTCGGCAAACGCCTCGGCGAGTCGGTCGGCGATGGCTTTGGCCATGATGCCGGAATAGTCATCGTGATCTTCGTCGTAACGGGCAACCAGTTCATCGACACCGATGCCGGCAGTCACGGCAAAGGCACCAACATAATCGCTTATTCCGCTGTCTTTGGGTGCAACAAAATCGGCCAGACACTGGTTGGGTCGGCCGGGGGGTTTTTCGTTTTGTTGGCGCAGGTGATGGAGTTGGGTGAGAACCTCTTTGCGCGCATCATCGGTGTAAAGCTCGATATCATCGTCCCCCACCTGATTGGCGGGGTAGAATCCAATCACGCCCTTGGCCTGAAATAATTTCTCATCAACGATAGTCTTAAGCAGGGCCTGTGCATCCTTGAATAATTCAGTCGCCTGTTCACCAACGATCTCGTCGTTGAGAATCTTGGGGTAACTCCCAGCCAGCTCCCAAGCGTGAAAGAACGGTGTCCAGTCGATACGTTCAACCAGATCAGTCATATCGTATTGGTCGAATACCTTGATACCGGTGAAGGTGGGTGTTGGGGGCGTATAGCCCTCCCACTCGACCGCCGTCTTGTTGGCTCTCGCCTGTGGCAGACGCAAGAACTTCTTGTTCGACCTTCTGCCCTTGTGTTGTTCGCGAACCTTGGCGTATTCCGCTCGAATGTCTTCTTTATATTTAGCGCTGAGTTCGTCGCTAAGCAGCGATGAGGCAACGCCAACGGCGCGGGACGCATCCTTAACGTAGATGGTGCTGCCATGGTAGTTTTGTTCAATCTTGACTGCGGTGTGCACGCGCGAGGTGGTTGCACCGCCAATCAAGAGTGGGATATCAAACCCTTGGCGCTCCATTTCCTTGGCGACATGTACCATCTCATCCAGCGATGGGGTGATCAGTCCCGATAGCCCGATGATATCGCAACTTTCTTCGCGCGCCGTTTTGAGAATCGTTTCGGCAGCGACCATTACCCCAATGTCGATGACTTCGTAGCCATTGCACTGCAATACCACGCCGACAATATTCTTGCCGATGTCGTGCACATCACCTTTGACGGTCGCCATTAGAATGCGCCCGGCGCTTTTAGTCGAGCCGTCTTTCTCTGCATCCATATAAGGCAGCAGATAGGCCACGGCCTTTTTCATGACGCGGGCTGATTTGACCACTTGAGGTAAAAACATCTTGCCGGCGCCGAACAGGTCACCAACGATGTTCATGCCGCCCATTAGCGGACCTTCGATTACATGTAGAGGGCGCTCGGCTTCTTGTCGGGCGGCTTCGGTATCTTCGTCAATATAATCAGTAATGCCTTTAACCAGCGCGTGGGCAAGACGTTTGTCGACCGACCATTCACGCCATTCCAGATCTTCTTTCTTCTCTGTGGTGCTGCCATCACCACGATATTTTTCGGCTATATCGAGCAGTCTATCAGTACCTTTGTCGCTGCGATTCTGGATAATATCCTCGACACGCTCACGCAGTTCATCGGGGATGTTGTCATAAATCGCCAGCTGTCCGGCGTTGACAATACCCATATCCATGCCGGCCTTTATCGCGTGATACAGGAACACCGCGTGGATCGCCTCGCGTACCGGGTTGTTACCGCGAAAGGAAAACGACACATTGGACACGCCACCCGAGATCATTGTGTGCGGTAAGGTGCGTTTGATCTCGGCGGTGGCCTGAATGAAATCTAACGCGTAGTTGTTGTGCTCCTCGATGCCGGTCGCAACCGCGAAGATATTCGGATCAAAGATAATATCTTCGGCGGGGAAGCCTACCGTCTCGGTGAGAATCTTATAGGCGCGAGTACAAATATCGACCTTGCGTTCATAGGTGTCGGCCTGACCCGTTTCGTCAAACGCCATCACAATAATCGCCGCACCATAGCGACGACACAGACGCGCCTTTTCGATAAACGCCTCTTCGCCTTCCTTCATGCTGATGGAATTGACGATGCCTTTACCTTGTATACATTTGAGTCCCGCCTCGATGACTTCCCATTTCGAGGAATCAATCATCACCGGCACTCGGGCAATGTCGGGTTCGGCGGCCACCAGTTTCAAAAACCGTTCCATGCAGGCCTCGGAGTCGAGTAGGCCTTCGTCCATATTGACGTCAATAATCTGCGCGCCGTTTTCGACCTGTTCCTTGGCGACATCAAGCGCGGTTTCGTAATCATCTTCCTTGATCAAGCGTTTGAAGCGAGCGGAACCGGTAACGTTGGTGCGCTCACCGACGTTGACAAACAGTGAGTCGGCGCCAATGTTGCAGGGTTCGAGACCGGCCAGTCGACACTCGACGGGGATATCTGGAATGGCGCGTGGTGCAACCGACTGCAATGACTCGATAATTGCGTTGATGTGCCCCGGCGAGGTGCCGCAGCAACCGCCAACGATATTCAGCAGGCCGGCTTCTGCCCAGTCGAGGAGTTCGGCGGCCATGTCTTCCGGGCTTTCATCGTATTCGCCAAATTCATTAGGCAGGCCAGCATTAGGATGCGCCGACACATGGGTATTGGCGATGCGCGAGAGTTCTTCAATATATTGGCGTAATTCCTTGGCCCCTAGCGCGCAGTTGAGGCCAATCGAAATCGGCTTGGCATGGCTTAGGGAATTCCAAAATGCCTCGGTAGTTTGTCCGGTCAGGGTCCTGCCGGAGGCATCGGTGATGGTGCCAGAGATCATCACGGGGCGTTTGACCTGATGCTCATCAAAAAACTTTTCTACCGCAAAAATGGCGGCTTTTGCGTTCAACGTGTCGAATATTGTCTCGATCAGGATGATATCTGCGCCACCATCAATCAATCCACGGGTAGCCTCGGTATAGGCTTCAACCAACTCATCAAAGCTGACATTGCGGAATCCTGGATCGTTCACATCCGGTGAAATCGATGCCGTACGATTGGTAGGGCCAAGCACCCCGGCGACAAATCGCGGTTTGTCAGGGTTCTCAGCAGTGGCCGCGGTGGCCACTTCACGCGCCAGGCGTGCGCCTTCGACGTTCAATTCATAGGCCAGATCCTCCATCGAGTAATCGGCCATCGCGATGCGAGTCCCATTGAACGTGTTGGTTTCGAGGATATCGGCCCCGGCATTGAGATACGCCCTGTGAATCGCCTTAATAATGTCCGGCTGGGTCAATGACAGCAGGTCATTATTACCCTTGAGGTCCGACGGCCAGTCGGCAAAGCGATCGCCGCGGTAGTCCTTTTCTTCCAACTTGTAGTCTTGGATCATGGTGCCCATGGCACCGTCGATAAACAGCATGCGCTGGCTCAGCAGTGCCTTCAGTTCATCACTTCGGTCTTTAAATGCAGTCATGGCTTGGGAATCGGGTGATTAGGGGCTCAGCTTTAATCGTCTGATTGTACGGATTTGGACATCGGCTGGCGAATCATCGGGGCTTCCCTAGCGAAGGGTTCAAATTAGCTAGCGCTGCCAAAAAGCCGGGGTGAGCAATACCAGCAGAGTGAAAATCTCGAGTCGCCCCAAAACCATGGCGAAGCACAGAATCCATTTGGCGGTGTCGCCGAGGCTGGCGTAGTTGGATCCAACGACTCCGAGCCCCGGGCCGAGATTGTTCATGCAGGCCGCCACCGCGGAAAACGACGTAATCAGATCCAGACCGGTGGCGGCCAGCGCCAGATACATGGCTGTAAAGGAGAACACGTAGACCGCAAAAAACCCCCAGACCGAATCCACTACCCGAGGGGGAATCGATCTACCGCCGATACGTACTGGAATTTGCGCGCTTGGATGTACCAGTCGGGAGAGTTCACGATATCCCTGTTTGAGCAGCAACAGGATGCGAATCACCTTCATGCCGCCCGCGGTCGAACCGGCGCACCCGCCCATAAAACTGGTTAACAATAGCAGGATGGAGACGAACCCCGGCCAATAATAATACTCGGCGGTGGTAAAGCCAGTCGTGGTGCCGATGGAGACCACTTGAAAGATACCGTAATGCAACGCGGAGCCCGCGTCGATGTAGGTGTCGGTGAGCAGTAACACGGTACTGACAACGATTGAGACCAGCGCCAACACCACAAAATAGAAGCGGAACTCGCTATCGCCAAAGTAAGGTCGCAGGCTCATTTTTCGCCAAGCGACGAAATGTAATGCATAGTTGGCGCCCGAGATCAGCATGAAGATGACCGCGATGGTTTCGATGGCTTGGCTCTGGAAATAGCCAATACTTAAATCATGAGTTGAAAACCCACCGATGGCAACGGTTGAGAATGCGTGGCTAATGGCATCGAACGGTGTCATTCCCGCGACCCAGTAGGCGCCACCACAGGCGACGGTCAACCCCAAATAGATGTACCACAATGCCTTGGCGGTTTCGGTGATTCGGGGCGTCAGCTTGCTTTCCTTCATCGGCCCAGGGGTTTCTGCGCGGTACAGTTGCATCCCACCGACGCCAAGCATAGGCAGTACGGCGACCGCGAGCACGATGATGCCCATGCCACCAAACCATTGCAGTTGTTGTCGATAGTACAGGATGGCCGGTGGCATGGTGTCGAGTCCGACCAATACCGTGGCACCCGTTGTGGTTAGCGCCGAGAAGGCCTCAAAGCAGGCATCGGTTATCGACATCTCGAGCGTTTTTTCGAGCATGAAGGGCAAGGCGCCACAGGCACCCAGTACGGTCCAGAACATCACAACGACAATAAAGCCATCACGAATACGCAGATCACGTTTGAAGTTTCGGGCCGGTATAAATAGTACAACACCGGCGCTAAAGGCGATGATGAAGCCGGTGATGAAGGGCATGATCATGCCATCGTCGTACCACCAGGACACGGCTGCGGGTGGCAGCATTGAGAAGCTGAACACGGCCAGCAGCAAGCCGACAATACGTTGAATGACCAGAAAGCTCATTATACGATCACAGGCCTCGCTACATAAACATGACGCCGACCTGGAACAAGCGTTCCACCTCGGGGGCGCGTCGTTTATCGACCAGAAACAGTATCACGTGATCGTCCTGTTCAATCACGGTGTCATGATGAGCCATGATGACCTCTTCACCGCGGACGATGGCGCCGATGGTGGTGCCGGGCGGCAAGCGGATTTTTTCGATTCTGCGCCCCACCAGTTTGGAGGATTTGCTGTCACCATGTGCGATGGCCTCCATGGCCTCGGCGGCACCGCGGCGCAGTGAATGCACCATCGCAACGTCACCGCGACGTACATGGGTCAGCAGGCTGCCGATGGTCGCCTGCTGTGGTGATACCGCGATGTCGATGATGCCGCTTTCGACTAGGTCGACATAGGCGGGTCGGTTGATGATGGACAATACCTTGCGCGCGCCCATGCGTTTGGCCAGCATCCCCGCCAGCACATTGGCCTCATCGTCGTTGGTGAGCGCGCAAAACATATCAATGTTATCGATGTTTTCTTCGATCAGCAGATCCTGATCGGCCGCATTGCCCAGCAACACGATGGTTTTCTGCAGGTGGTCGGCAATGTAGCGCGAGCGCTCCGGATCTTGCTCGATAAGTTTGGTCTTGTAGCGGGTCTCCAGCGCTTGCGCAAGTCGCATACCAATGTTGCCACCGCCAGCGATCATCAGGCGTTTGAAGGGTTTGTCCAGTGGGCTGAACTCGCTCATCACCCGGCGTATATCTTTGGGGTTCGCGATGAAGAAGACTTCGTCATCAGCCTCGATGACGGTATGACCAGTAGGTAGAATGGCGCGGCCATTGCGATAGATCGCGGCGACACGAGCATCGACATCCGGGATGTGTTTGTGCAGCGTACTGAGGTCATGCCCAACCAGAGGGCCACCATAGTAGGCGCGCATGGCCACCAGTCGCGCGCGGCCGCCGGCAAAGTCCAGAACCTGAAGCGCGCCAGGATATTCAATCAGCCGTTCGATGTGATCAGTGACGATCTGCTCGGGGCTGATCAGGACATCGATCGGCAGGCATTCTTGCGAAAACAGTTTAGGGTTGGAGGTGTACTCAACCGAGCGGATACGCGCAATTTTGGTTGGGATATGAAACTGGGTATAGGCGATTTGGCAGGCAACCATGTTGGTTTCATCGCTATTGGTTACCGCAATAACCATGTCAGCATCTTGTGCGCCGGCCTGTTCGAGGATGTCAGGGTAGCTGGCGTGGCCGCACAGGGTCACCAGATCGAGGCGATCCTGAAGATCGAGCAGGGTTTCCTGATTTTTATCGACGATGACAATGTCATTGGCTTCGCTAGCGAGATTGGCTGCGAGCGAACTGCCTACTTGTCCTGCGCCGAGAATGATGATTTTCATGGTTTTATTATTCTGGATTGTACGGCCATCTTCAGCCTCGATAATACTCGGCTAGGGACCAGAATCAATTGTTGTTTCAGAGGTTCTCTAACGCTTGTCTTTTATCTCGATCCCGAGGCTTTTGAGCTTGCGGTACACATGAGTGCGTTCCATCCCGGCAATCTTGGCGAGTTGGCCGACGTTGCCACCGGCATTTTCCAGTCCTTGCTGAAGATAGTATCGCTCGAACTGTTCGCGAGCCTCTCTTAACGGCAGTTCAAAGTTGCATGGAAAGCCGTCGCCATCAGTGCTCGAGGCAACCCCAGTGCTCACTACTATGCGGATTTCGGCCAGTCCGATGGTCTCATCCTTACCCATTATCAGCAGGCGTTGTACCAGATTCTTGAGTTCTGGAACGTTGCCTGGCCAGTTGTGTTCACAAAGATACCGAAGTGCATCTGTATCGAAGCTCCGCGCTCGAAGCCGATCCTGTGTGACGAATCGATCGACATAGTATTCAAGCAACTCAGGAATGTCCTCAGCGTGTTCTCGTAGCGCCGGGACCGATAGCGGCACCACGTTTAGCCGGTAAAAAAGATCATCGCGAAAGCGTCCATCGCGTACCGCCTCTGCCAGATCGTAGCGCGTGGCGGCGATAACGCGAACGTTGGTTTTGACCGGCTGAGTCCCGCCAACGCGCAAAAATGACCCCGAATCCAGCGCGCCGAGCAGCTTGCCCTGTGTGTCGATATCCATGTCGGCAATTTCATCGAGGAACAGTGTTCCGCCATCGGCTTGTTCCAGGCGCCCGTAATGCACGTGGTCACCCTGCTCGCTGCCGAAGATCTCGACCGACGCATTCTCGAGTGTGATCGAGCCGACCCGCACATCAATAAAAGGGCCTTGATGGCGCGCACTGTTGGTATGCAGAAATCGGGCGAAGGTTTCGCGCCCACTGCCGGGTTCACCGCTAATTAGCACCGACGCGTCATGTTCTGCGATCAATTTTGTCTGGTCGCGCAACTGGCCCAGTCTGGCACCGCTGCCGATCGGGTCGGAGATACCCTGGGTTTGGTTGCGCAGGCCGATATTTTCCGCTTCCAGTCGAGCGGTTTCCAATGCGCGCTGAACAGTCAGTAGAAGTTTCGCCAGAGACAGGGGTTTTTCGAGGAAGTCATAGGCGCCCAGACGCGTGGCTTCAACCGCCGTTTCGACATTGCCATGTCCCGATATCATGATGATCGGACAGTCGGGCGAGTCGTCTTCTGACCACTCTTTGAGCAAGCTGATGCCATCGATGTCCGGCATCCAGATATCGAGAAGAATCAGATCGGGTCGATGTTCGAGCCGCGCTTGTCGCGCCTGTTCGCCGCCGTCCGCGGTGCGGACCTGATAGTTTTCGTCTTCGAGTATGTCGCTGATGAGTGAGCGAATATCAGGTTCATCGTCAACAACAAGGATGTGGGCGGGTTGTGTCATGTGCCGTCTCTTCAAATGATCGGAAAGCGCATGACGATTTCGGCGCCACCGGTTTCAGTATTGGTCGCCCAAATGGTACCGGCGTGTTCCTCGACAATTTTTTTGACGATGGCCAGACCCAGTCCGGTGCCTTTGGGTTTGGATGTTCGATAAGGTTCGAATGCGTATTCCAGAAGATCCTCCGGGAATCCGGCACCGTTGTCGGTAAAGCGAACCTCAATGAAGCGGCCATTGGGTTTCTGCAGGGCTTCGGTCGCTACCCGCAGCTGCGGGTCTGACTGCGAGGACAGGGCTTCAATCGCATTTTTGACCAGATTGTGGGTAACCTGCCGCAGTCGTCCCGGATCGGCATCCACCATGGGCAAGTCAGGGTCTAGGCAGGTTTCGATCATTACCTGCGCCGAATTGGTGCGGTACAGTTCCAGAGTGTCGTTGATGAGTTGATTCAGATTGGTGGGCTGACGCTCCAATTTTGGCAAGCGCGCATACTCGCTGAACGCATTGACCATACCTTTCATGTTCTCAACCTGCGCGATGATGGTGCCGGTAGCCTTTTGTAATATTTCAGTGTCTGTGTCGGACATCTTATCGAGGAATTTGCGCTGCAGACGCTCCGCCGAAAGTTGAATCGGGGTTAGCGGATTTTTTATTTCATGTGCCAGACGGCGTGCTACCTCGCCCCAGGCGGAATCGCGCTGCGCCTGCAACAACGCAGTGACATCATCAAAAACCACAATGTACCCTCCCGGCTCTGATTGACTCTGGCGCAGCGGGGTGCCTCGACAAAGCAGCACTTTGCGGCCGCTGGTGCCAAACAGCGATACCTCCTCGCGCCATTCTTTATTGCTGACAGCCGCAGTTTGGATGGCGTTAATGAAATGTTCCAGTGCGGGATATTCGGTCGCGACATTCAGGATGGAGTAGTCTTCGAACTTGTCGAGGGTCGCTTCCAGAATGGTTTCGGCGGACACGTTACTGGTGCGGATTCGATCTTGGGCGTCGATGGCGATAACGCCGGATGACAATCCGCCAAGGACGGTTTCCAGATAGGCGTGTTGATCCTCGATCAGCTGTTGGTTGAGTTCGGCTTGACCGCGAGCCTTGGAAATTCGGCGAGCCATATCGTTAAACGACTCCACCAGAAAGCCGAGGTCATCCTTGCGGCGGGTGTTGGGCAACTGTTTGTCATAGTTGCCTGCCGCGATCGCTTGAGTCCCCTGCGCCAGCGTGCGGATAGGTGCGGTCATTCGGCGCGCCGAGTAGATGGCCATCCATATCGCAGAAAGAACCGTTGCCAACAGAATTAATCGCAGCGTGAGTGTAAACGAATCCCTGAGTGGCTGTCTGAGATAGGCGAGTTCTTTATACCGGGCATAGTCATTTTGCACCGACTCTGCCAAGGTTTGCAGATGATCGGATACTGGATAGACTGCCTGCAGTAGTCCGCTGTTGTCGATCGGGTCAGTTACCAGGATACGCACCAGCAGTCCCTGTGTGTCGCTGGGTTCGAGGCCAACGTAATGGCGCATTTTACGAACCTGAAGCAGTATTTCATCACTGGGCAGGCTGGGGCTGATGACCGATGGATCAACATGTACATAGGCCGATATGGCATTGGCACCGGGTGTTGTGGTGTGCGGAGAGATCAAGGTGAGTTCGGTTGCACCGTAAGTTTCTAGCAGGGTTTCCAGTGCGATTGCGGCGCCAGATTCGGGAATGGACTCTCTGAGCTCAATCATCATCGCATTGGTTTGTTTGAGACGTTCACGCTTCACCAGATCCAGAGAAGATCGACTCAGGTTCAGAGCCGACTCGAGCGCATTCTCGGTGCGCGCATCAATCCAATTGTCGACTCCGCGGTGAATGAACTGCTGAGAGTAGTAGTACACAATGCTCACAGGAACCAGTGACAACAACAAAAATACGCTCGCCACCCGGAGCGTGAGACGGAAACCGGCGCTGCGTTTTTTGTACTGACGGTAGAGGCGTCGAATTTGCCCGCCGATCAGGATCAGCAACAGCACCATGCCGGCAAAATTCGCCATTAGCAACGTGGTGTAAAGCTGATTGATATGAGCACTGTGTTCCGCTCGGGTGCTCATCAGATGTAACGATATCAACAGCAAGAGAAACAGAATCAGAACCGGTATTAGTCCTGAGTTACGCCGGCCACCACCCGCGAACATCATGGTGATGGGTCCGTGCGTTCAGGTTGCCACACGTACCAGTCAGAACTGACGTGCCAGTCCGGCGACATATAGGCCACCGAGCGCAGTGGCAGGGGCAGCGCCTCTATATCAAGAAGCGCCCTGATCTGAATGCTATGGCGTTCATCGGGTAACAGGTGCGCCGTGGCGACCAGCGGTAGTTTCTGGATGTTGCCGAGTTCGCGCAATGCGGTGGCGAGATTGCGAAAGCTGCGCTGATTGCCGGTTTCGGTGTTGATTAGTTGATAGCTTTCCGACAGCGCGTGGTAGCGCAAACGATATTGCAAGCTGGTCGTCTCGATGGTCTCATCCCACACCCATGAACGATGCCGGATGACCTCGGCCTCGACGACAAAGGTCAGAGGCACGCCGTTATGTAGTGCTTCAGTGCTGACATCGGGTAACGAATAGTTGACGCGGGCATAGAGTTGGTGGACCGAGTGGTTGACGCGGGTTGTGGCCGATTCAACCGATATCTCGCCCGGCCTGGCTTGTGCTGCGGACGGCAGCAACGCGAGCAGGCTGCACATAACGAGCAGCCGGTGGCGGAGTTTTTGGATAAGGCGAGAGCTCACTAGGTTTGTTTCTGTATCAACGCATAATAAAAGCCGTCCTTGCCGTCGCTGCCGGGCAGGATCTGGCGACCATGGGTACAGGCTACTCCCCACGATGAATCGAGTACAATTTCTTGTGCATCAGGGTTTTTCTCAAGTAGCGCGGCCACCGGTTTTTCATTCTCTTGTCTGAGTACCGAACAGGTGCTGTAAAGCAGTCGTCCGCCGGGGCGCAGCAGTGGCCACATGGCCGCCAGCATGGCGGTTTGTTGTTGTGACAGTGGTGCGATGTCCTGGTCTCGTCGCAGTAGCTTAATGTCGGGGTGGCGGCGGATGACACCGCTGCCCGAGCAGGGTGCATCGAGCAGGATTTGATCGAAGGGTTTGCCATCCCACCAAGCATCCGGTTCGAGAGCCGATCCTTGTTGCAGTTCAGCCCCCAGCATGAGTCGCTCAAGATTATCCTGTATTCGTTGCATACGCTCGCCATCGTTATCAAGGGCCGTGAGTTGGGCAATGGCCGGTTCGCGCTCAAGTAGGGCACAACTCTTCCCGCCAGGCGCTGCACAGGCATCTAAAATTATCTGCCCCGGTTGCGGCTGCAAGAGTTCCGCAGCCATTTGCGCGGCCCCGTCCTGAACCGAACACAGGCCTTGCCCAAAGCCGGGCAGTGCAGTGACCGCCTGCGGTGTGTCTAGGGTTAGGCCATATTCCGTGTGGGCGCACGGCTGTGCCGCGATGTCTTTGTCGGCCAACAGTGTCCGGTAGTTTGCCACGTCTGATTGCAAGGAGTTGACGCGCAAGGTCATTGGGGCTTGCTGATTGTTGGCATCGGTAATCGCCTGCCAATCATCTGGCCAATCTTGTTGGAATCGTTTTAGCAGCCATTCAGGGTGGGCGGTTTTGGCCTGCAGCGACTGGTCTGCCTGCGCGCTCAAGGCATCGGTTTCGCGCTGAAATCGTCGCAACAAGGCGTTGATCAGACCCGCCGCCCAGTCTTTTTTCAGGGCACGTGCGGCGTTGACGGTTTCAGCGACACTGGCGTGGGTCGCGGTGCGCATATAAATGAGCTGGTAGAGCCCAATCATAATCAGACAGCGAACCTCGTGTTCTTTTTTCTTTAGCGGCTTTTTCAGCAACAGTTTACTGAGTGCCTCAAGGCGCAAATGCCAGCGCAGCACCCCGTAGCATAGCTGTTGACACAATGCTCGGTCGCGAGGTTGATCAAGCCTCGGCAGAACCAGGCTTAGGGCCTTGTCGAGTGACTGTCCGTGTTCGAAGACGCGCGCCAGTGCGCAGGCCGCGGTGGATCGTGAGCTGACCGATGCGGGTTGTTGGCGCGGCGGTTTTTTTGCCCGGCTCACTTAGCGGTCTCGTCGGCATGGCTAGCCAGAACCATGCCTTCAAGTGAGCGCGAGCGTGCAAAGTCGATGGCGGCCATGGCGCGTTTGCCGGGTGCCTGCACGATATGGACACGCAGTGAACCTTGTCCACAGGCAACATCAATCCCTTCGGCGTGACAGTTAATGATGGTTCCGGGTGCGGCACCGCTATGTTCGCCAACGACGCTGGTCTCCCATATGCGGATCGTCTCGTCACCGAGCTGGGTAAAGGTGACCGGCCACGGATTGAAGGCGCGTACACGGCGATCGATTTCGGTGGCGGATTGAGACCAGTTGATCTCTGCTTCGGACTTGCTCAGTCGAGTTGCGTAAGTTGTGTCGCGGCCATCTTGTGGTTCGTGCCGTGCGCTACCGTCGTGCAGTTGGGTAACGCACTCCAGCAACGCCTCCGCACCGAGCGACGCCAACGTGTCGTGTAACGATTGCGAGGTATCGCGCGAGGCGATCGGCACACTGCGGCGCAACAAGACATCACCGGTATCCAGTCCGGCATCCATTTGCATAATACACACCCCGGTTTGGGCATCTCCTGCCTCGATTGCACGCTGAATGGGCGCCGCACCGCGCCAGCGCGGCAACAGAGATGCGTGTACGTTAATACAGCCGAGTCGTGGTACCTCGAGTGCCCGTTGCGGAAGTATGATTCCGTAGGCTACGACCACCATCAAGTCGGGTTGCAGGTCGGTGAGTAACTCGATCGCCTCAGCATCCATTTTCTGTGGTTGGAAAACGTCGAGATCATGCTCCAGCGCAGCCTGTTTCACCGCGCTGAACTGCACCTTGCGTCCGCGTCCGGCCGGGCGATCGGGCTGGGTCAGAACTCGGCTGACCTGATGCCCCTGCGTGACCAACGCCTCGAGGTTGGGAACGGCAAAGTTCGGTGTTCCGGCGAAGACAATATTCATGGGTCGCGAGGGGGGTTATAGGGACGGATGAGAACTATCCGGCCCCTGTGGGGCAGGTGAGTCGGGATCGTCTGGCTGGCGCTGAGCCTTCTCCAGTTTTTTGCGGATGCGCTGGCGCTTCAGGGATGACAGGTAATCGACAAACAGTTTCCCGTCCAGATGATCAATTTCATGCTGGATACAGACTGCGAGCAGGCCTTCGGTTTCAGCTTCAATGGTGTTGCCATCCCGGTCGATGGCGCGATAACGGATCCACTCGGGACGTTTGACAGTTTCATAGAACCCCGGCACGGACAGGCAGCCCTCTTCCATGCTTTCTTCGCCACGTGATTCCAGCACCTCCGGGTTAATCAGGAACAGTGGCTGGTTGCGCTCGTCCGACACGTCGATCACCACCAGGCGTTTGTCGATATTGACCTGCGTGGCCGCCAGGCCAATGCCGGGGGCCTCATACATGGTCTCCAGCATGTCATCGAGCTGGGTCCGGGTCGCGTCGTCCACGCCATCCACGGGTTTGGCGTGATTGCGCAAGCGCGGGTCCGGGAATGTGAGAATGTTTAAACGTGCCATGCTAGGGCCTGTGAAGACGAAGTAGATTCAATATGCACCATTATAAAGGCGTGAGCCCCGTCACATAAAGGGATTTACCCTTTGAGTGCACCGAAGTTTCGACTACACTCGGTGCAATGCCGGATAAAAAATCAGTGGATTCATGAATCTTTTTCAATACGCCCGAACCGGACTGGTCTCGGTGTTGCTTATTTTTTCCCTTTCCTCGCAGTCTTCAGCAGCGGCTGACGTCAAACCCGATCACCCCGAGCGCTATGTGGTGGTGTCAGGGGATACCCTCTGGGATATTGCCGGGAAATTCCTGCAACAGCCTTGGTTATGGCCAGAGGTGTGGCACGTTAATCCGCAGATTGGCAACCCTCACTTGATTTACCCGGGCGATATTCTGGTACTCACTTATCTGGATGGAAAGCCGATTCTGCGCTTGGAGCGCGGTCATCCGACGATCAAGTTATCACCTCAGGTGCGCGTGTCGGCTAATCGCAACGCGATCCAGGCTATCCCGATTGATGCTATTCAGCAGTTTTTGACCGAGTCCCGTATCGTCAGCAGCAGCGAGCTTGAAGAGGCACCGTATGTGCTGCAGGTCGTTGAGGAACGCGTGCTGGCCGGGGCAAATGATCGGCTTTATATTCGCGGTGTCGAGGGTGACGCGATTGATCGTTACAGCGTGTTCCGTGCCAACGAGATTTATCGAGATCCGGATAGCGGCGAGGAACTAGGTCAGGAGGCCTTGTTTGTCGGCGACGGCAAGCTTGAGCGTTTTGGTGATCCCGCCACGCTGTTATTAACCCGTACCCGGCGCGAGGCGATGATGGGCGACCGTCTGTTGCCCACCGGCGAGGATGAACTGTTACAGGATTTTGTCCCGCACGCGCCAGCGACGGCAGTCGAGGGCGCGATTTTATCGGTGATTGATGGGGTATCGCACATTGGTCAATATCAGGTGGTGGTGATCGATCTGGGTGCCGATGTGAACATGGAGGCCGGACACGTGTTGGCCATCGACCGGTCGGGCAAGAAGGTCATGGACAAGGTCACCTCTGATCCGCGCGATACAGTACAGTTACCTGACGAGTTGGCTGGTTATCTGATGGTTTTCAGGGTCTTTGACCGCCTCAGTTATGGACTGGTTATGGATGCCACTCGGGCGATCCGGTTGCAGGACGTGGTAAGAACTCCTTAAGTTATCGCCCCTCCTTCAGGGACAAGGGGCTGAATTATTGATGCTGGCCATAGGACGTGGCTAACGTAGCTTTACCTTGCACAAGGAGGTGCAATCGATGGTTTATCAAGGTCTTTCTGCGTGGCTGGCGCTGCATCACGCGTCGGGAATCGGTCTAGCCACCGCAGCGCAGCTATTACACCACTTTCATCACCCGGATCGACTGTTTGCGGCGGGCCCCGATGGTTGGCGCGAAGCCGGTATTGGGTCGACCGCCCGCGCCGCCCTGACCAGTCCGGACGATGCGCTGATTGAACGCGAACTGGCCTGGGGCAGTCGGCCAGGGCAGGGCATTATCAGTCGTGATGATCCGCGATATCCACGGCTCCTTGCTCAGATACCCGATCCCCCTTTGGTGCTGTACGTCGTCGGTGACCCTAGCGTATTGGCGCGCCCCCAAGTGGCGATGGTCGGAAGCCGAAATCCGACGCCCACCGGGCTGGATCAAGCCTTTTCCCTGTCTTTTAGTCTCTCTGGCATCGGCTTGACCATCACCAGTGGTCTGGCGCTCGGGATCGATGCCCAGAGCCATCGAGGAGCGCTGCGAGCCGGCGTGGCCACGATCGCGGTGATGGGTACCGGGGTGGACCGGGTGTATCCCTCGGCACACCAGGGGTTGGCCGCTGAAATTGCCGATAGCGGTGCATTGGTCAGTGAATATCCGCTCGGCGCGGGTCCCACCCGGGCAAGTTTCCCACGTCGTAACCGGATCATCAGCGGTTTGAGTCTGGGCACGGTGGTGGTCGAAGCCGCGGCGCGCAGTGGATCGTTGATCAGCGCAAGGATGGCGCTGGAACAGGGGCGCGAGGTATTCGCGATGCCCGGTGCGGTGACCAATCTAATGGCGCGGGGCTGTCATGCCCTGTTGCGCGAGGGCGCGTGCCTGGTCGAGGGCGCCGAGGATGTGGTGCGGGAACTGTTTTGGCCAGTATTACCCGATGAGACCCTGGGGCCAGTATCATTGCCGGATGATGATCGGGCGTCGAGTGCCACCGCGCTGCTTCGATGCATCGATTCGGAGCCGGTATCGGTTGACGGCCTGGTCCGACGCAGCGGTCTGGGTGTCGCTGAGGTCAATGCCCAATTGCTTCAGCTGGAGCTCGATGGGGTGGTTTCACCGGTAGCGGGGCGAGGGTATCGGCGCGGTAAATCCACCCGATAGCGGGGTATTTCCGGTCTGGTCGCTTGTGTTTTCCCGCCGTTTTCTATTGAATGGCTGGATTCAACCCAATAACCGAACCAAAGTTTTTGGCATTATTTATTAAAATCAATTGGTTATGATTATTCTTACGCAAGGTACAGGCAAGAAGGACGCATGAAACAGTCGATATTTGATGTGTTGATTTACTTGTTCGAGAACTTTATGAGCGAAGAACTTGAGTTCGGACCCGATCAAGCCTCGATTGAGGATGAATTGCTGGACGCGGGCTTCCCAGAGGGCGAAATCGATCGTGCCTTTAACTGGCTCGAGGAGTTGGGCCGCGATACCTTGCACGTCGATCAGGCACTGTGTGCGAGCAGTTCCATCCGTGTCTATAGTCAAAGCGAGATGTTCAAACTGAGTGCCGAGATTCGCGGTGTACTGCATATGCTTGAGGCGCGTGGCGTGGTGGATGCCGCGATGCGTGAACGCATCATAGACCGGGTGATGGCGCTTGATTCTGATGAGGTGTCACTTGATGAACTGCGTTGGGTGGTGCTGATGGTGCTGTTTTACCATCCCAGTGAACCCGGTGCACACGAGTGGATGGAGGATTTGTTGCATTGCCATATCTCAGGCATGCTACATTAATCTGTTCGAGTTGGTCTGCAGCCCCATGAGCTGCGCGTAGGTCTGATCCGTTACGTATGAATCTTCTGATTGTAGAATCCCCCGCCAAATCCAAAACCTTGGGCAAGTATTTGGGCAAGAATTTCAAGATTCTTGCCTCCTACGGCCACGTGCGTGATTTGATTCCGAAAGAAGGCGCGATCGATACCGAGCATGACTTCGAAATGAAGTATGCGCTGATCGACAAGAACGCCAAGCACGTTGAAGAGATTATCAAGGCGGTGAAAAAAGCCGACGAACTGTATCTCGCAACGGATCCGGATCGCGAGGGTGAAGCGATCTCGTGGCACCTGTACGAAATACTGAAAGAGCGTAACTTGTTGAAAGACAAACCGGTGCACCGGGTTGTCTTTCATGAGATCACCAAGAAGGCCGTGAATGATGCGGTGGCCAATCCCCGCGAGTTGTCGTTCGATATGGTGAACGCGCAACAGGCGCGTCGGGCGCTGGACTATCTGGTGGGTTTCAATCTTTCCCCCTTGTTGTGGAAGAAGGTTCGCCGAGGGCTGTCGGCCGGGCGTGTGCAGAGTCCCGCGTTGCGTATGATTTGCGAACGTGAAGACGAGATTGAGAAGTTTGAGCGTCAGGAATACTGGACCATCGACGCGCTGACGGCGAAGGATGGGAAAGATTTTCCTGCCCGTTTAACCGTACTCGATGACGAAAAGCAGAAGCAATTCAGCATTACCGATGAAGCGACCGCAATGGCGGCGGTCGATACCCTGCGCAAGGCCGCGAATGGCAACCTGAAGGTCGCCAAGGTGCAAAAGCGCAAACGCAAACGTAATCCCGCACCGCCCTTTACTACGTCAACCTTGCAACAGGAGGCCGCGCGCAAACTGGGTTTCACTACGCAGCGCACCATGCGAGTCGCACAGCAGTTGTATGAAGGAATCTCGATCGACGGCGAACAGAATGGTTTGATTACCTACATGCGTACCGACTCTGTCACGCTGGCCAATGAAGCGCTTGATCAGATTCGCGCGTTGATTGCGGATCGGTACGGTAGTAACGACGTGCCGGCGGAGCCAAAGACGTACAAAACCAAAAGCAAGAACGCGCAAGAGGCGCATGAGGCGATTCGCCCCGCCAGTGTTGAACTGACGCCGGAGTCGATTCGTGCGCACCTGAGCGCGGATCAGAACAAACTTTACGAACTTATCTGGAAGCGTACGGTTGCCTGCCAGATGGTTCATGCAACCATCGATACGGTCACTGCGGATCTTGCTTGTGGCGACAAGCATATGTTTCGAGCCACCGGCTCAACGGTGCGTGATCCGGGGTTTATGCAGGTCTATCAAGAAGGTGTCGACGATGCCAAGGCGGGCGATGGTGACGAAAAACTGTTGCCGCCGATGCAGGAAGGTGAGGTTATTGAGTTAAAGGACGTGAAAGGTGGCCAGCATTTTACCGAGCCGCCACCGCGTTTTTCCGAAGCGAGTCTGGTCAAGACGCTGGAAGAGTATGGTATTGGTCGGCCGTCCACCTACGCCAGTATTATCTCGACGCTGCAGCAACGAGAGTACGTGGAGATCGAGACCAAGCGCTTTCATCCAACCGATGTGGGTCGTGTGGTTAACCGTTTTCTGACCAAGCATTTTACCCAGTATGTTGATTATGATTTTACCGCGAAGCTGGAAGATGAGCTTGATGCGGTGTCTCGGGGTGAGAAGGAATGGATCCCGTTGATGAGGAATTTTTGGGACACCTTCAAGGAGTTGGTGGATCACAAGGAGCAAACCGTCAAGCGCAGTGATGTGACGCAGGAGATGCTCGACGAAAAGTGTCCAACCTGCGGCAAGCCGTTGTCCAAGCGACTCGGACGACGTGGTTTGTTTATCGGTTGTACCGCCTATCCCGACTGTGACTACACGCGCAACTTGGGTGATGACTCGGAGAGTGCCCCGGAAATTGTTGAAGGCCGCAGTTGTCCCGAGTGCGAGTCGCCACTGTTGGTGCGGCATGGTCGTTATGGCAAGTTCATTGGTTGCAGCAGTTATCCCAAGTGCAAATTTATGGAGCCGCTGGAAAAACCCGAGGACACCGGGGTGGAATGCCCTCAATGCAACAAGGGTTCGATGCTTAAACGCAAGTCGCGGCGCGGCAAGATATTTTTTTCCTGCTCCACCTATCCGGATTGTGATTACGCCATCTGGAACAAGCCGCTGGATGAGCCCTGCCCAACGTGTGCATGGCCGATACTGACCCTGAAGGTAACCAAGCGACGCGGCGCCGAGAAGGTGTGTCCGAGTAAATCCTGTGACTTTTCTGAGGCAGTTGAGTCAGATGGCGATGAGGTCAGCACGACGTCAGACGACGCCTGATTACAGCGATTCATGAATAATGCGGGCTAGCGGGTTGTCTCAGTTCCGGATCAGACGCGCGGCCGATACGGTGGGCCGCGGTGGCTTGATTGCGTACCCCACGGAGGCCGTCTATGGCCTTGGTTGTGATCCATTGAACGGCGATGCCGTGACTCAACTGTGCGCCCTCAAGCATCGCTCCGCGAATAAAGGCCTTATTCTGGTTGCCGCGTCAGTGGATCAACTCTTGCCCTATCTCGCGCCGATATCGCAATCACAGTGGCGTCCCGTGTTGGCCACCTGGCCGGGCGCTGTCACTTGGCTGTTGCCGGCCGCCAAGCACGTGCCGTGGTGGTTATGCGGCGAACATGACACGCTTGCGGTGCGGGTTAGCGCGCATCCGCTGATTCGCGCATTGTGTCAGCGCTCACAGAGCCCGTTGGTATCCACCAGCGCTAATATCGTCGGCAAACCTCCGCAGACCCGTGCCTTGGGCGTGCGCCGAATCTTCGGCGACCAACTGCAGTATATTCTGTCAGGGGCGACCGGCGGGTTCGCCAAACCCACCGAAATTCGCAGACTGTCGGGCGTCGTGGTGCGTCGCAGTGGTGCCCCTAAGTTAGACTAATCTGTCAGAAATTTTTACATATCCACTTCGCTG
>DTRM01000151.1 GCA_012965975.1 Chromatiaceae bacterium
CACCTTCGACTTTTAGCCAGGTGGGTTTTACCGAGTATTCTTCTTGTACGAACTCGACCAGCCGCTCGAGGTCGGCGTCGGCACCACCGACCACGGTTTGTTCCGGTACGTTGCAGCCCCCGATGCCACAATAAAACCCGGGTACGATGGGGCGCAGCGTGTCCGCGTCGAGCGGGAAAGCGGCCATGCCGCCTTTGCCGTGTTCGCTCATCAGCGCGGCACGCCGGTTGACCAGTTGCAAGCCATGCTCGAGCGAAAGTGCCCCGGAAGCGACCAGTGCCGAATACTCGCCGAGGCTATGCCCGGCTGCGGCAACCGGGCGCATCCTGTCGTTGGTCAGGTCGCGCATCACTTCGTAACAGGCGATCGAGTGGGTCAGGATCGCGGGTTGGGTGTAACGGGTGTGGTTCAGTTGTTCGTTTGGGTCGGTAAAAGACAGCTCCGACATATCGTAGTCGAGCGCGGCGCTGGCGCGATCGTAGACGTCGCGAGCGACCTGAAAATCCGCGCACAGATCACTGCCCATGCCGCGGTACTGCGACCCTTGGCCGGGGAAGATCAACAGGGGTCTGGGGTCGAGTCGATTGCCGTTGTGTTGCATGTTATCTCCGTGGGTGGCCGCTAAACCGTTGGAACCAGTCGTTGCCCGGTCGTCATGTTCTCTGTTAGGTGATCGGCAATCTGGCCGAAACCATGAGTCTAGCGGGGATCGTTGATGCGCCCAACACGGGTCTAGACAGGGTCATCATACCGCGGCGCGATCTCCGCTAGTGCAGCGTTTTTGCCAGGGTTTCCGGTACGTTCAGGCTGCGGCCCAATGCGGCGGTTGCCGTACTTTGAGCGGGTATGGCGCTTGGTTTTGGCACCGTTTTCAGGCTCGCGTCGGCGGGCGCGCCGTAGGCAAAACGCACGCGGCGAACACCGCGGATCTGTGACGCGATGTTACGCACGCGCGCGATCATGCCCCAGGTCATGGCGCCACAGGCCATGCGCCCGGTATGGGCCTGGTAGCCCTCGGCAATGGCAAGGTGCAGGATGGTGATGGTGCTGGGGCGATCACGGACGTAAACAATGACGCCAATCAATGCCTCGCTCCGGTAGCGGCGCTCGATCACATACAAGGACTGTACAACATCGTATTTTTCCAGGCGAATACGCAGATGCCCGCCATCGTCACATACCTCGGGTACACCGTATTTGCCGATGCAGGCCTTGATGCCTTGTTGCACAGACGCTTGCTGGCGATTAAAAAACAGCATGTGCTCGAGATTCTCGCGGTGATGTCGATCCAGAGTGGAAGTGAAGCGAATATTTTTCATTTGGAAGTCTGTTGGTTAGTCCCAAGGAATATCGGAACAAACGCATGAATCCTTGAATACACCTGCCTTGGTGCAGGCGTTGTGGAGCGATGACCAAGCTCGGCTGGTCAACAGTAATCAGGGATTTCCGAAATCAGGATTTTTTCTTGCGACGTTTCTTGCGACTCTTCATTGGCGATATCACCGGGTTGCGCAGATAGGTATCGCGCGGCAATGAGATCAGGTGAAGAATGAATTCAGCGACGCGCTCGGGCGGCATGATATCGGGTGGTTTCATCGCCACAGGGCCATTTTGACTCCAGAATGGCGTGGCGACCGCATCGGGAAGCACGGCTTGAACACGCACACCATGTCGGCCGACCTCCTCGGCCATTGACTCGGACAGGCCGATAATGCCGAATTTTGACGCGCAGTAAGGCCCATCATAGGGGCGGCCAACTTGGCCCGAGGTGGAGGACAGGTTGATGATGTCGCCTTCGCGCTGATCGATCATTGCCGGCAATACGGCGCGGTTACTTAAAAAAGTACCGGTGAGGTTGGTCTCGATAATCTTGTTCCATTCATCGAGACTGGTATCGCCGAGCGTTTTCATGCTGCCGCCGATGCGCAGGATTCCGGCGCTGGCGATCAGGCTGTCGATGCGACCAAAACGAGCCAGGGTTTCATCTGCCATGCGTTGCATGTCATCTTCGTCACGAATACTCAGTGTCATCGACAACACGTTGTCCATCGAGCCATTGCCTGACTCGGCAAGTTCGGCCATCAACTGCTCGAGATTGTCGTGGGCGACATCAACCGCAATAACCTTGGCGCCGGCTTCAAATAACAGGCTGGCGCATGCGCGGCCAATACCGCTGCCCGCACCGGTAACGATAGAGACTTTGTCTTTGAGTTGTTCAAACATGCCGATGTATTCCGTGATGAGCCTGTAACCTGAAAGTGGGTGGGCGGCGGGCCCTACCCACGTAACGGCCAACGGCCATTATTGTTTATTTGCCAGCGCGCTGAAGGGTATCACATGCGGATGAACCAGCCGTGTATCCATGGGTTGGGTGGCAATATAGACCACGGTTTGCGCGAAACTCTCGGCTGAAATGGTTCCGCCGAATGGGCGTGCCAACATGGTGTTGTTGGTCAGCGGCGTGCTGACGGCGCCAGGGAACACGCACTGTACGCGTACGCCGTACTGTCCGACTTCTTGTTCCAGTGATTCGGTTAACCCCACCAGCGCGTATTTGGTGGCGCAGTAGGCGGGCGCATAAGGTGTGCCGCGCAGGCCATGTGGCGTGGTGGATGAGCCGATGTTAAGAATGTGCCCAGCGCCCTGCTCGATCATGGTTTCCAGTACCGCACGAGCGGCGAGAAAGGCACCGGTGAGATTTATCCCGACAACCAGATTCCATTCGTCTAGCGGTAGTTCCGCAGTGGGGTACGGTATCACCCGACCACTATTGGTTTTTTTGCCTAGTCCGGCACTGTGTATCAGCAGGTCGATGCGGCCAAATTGTGCAACGGTCGTTGTGGCCATGGTCTCCATGTCAGTTTCGTTGGCGACATCCAGTTTAAGCCCGAGATGACAGGTCTTCGGTTGTGCGGACGCTTCATTGAGCAGGGTCAGTGTTGCATCGAGGCGAGAGGGTGTTTGTCCGACAACGACGACCGCAAAGTCCTGGCGAGCAAGCTCGACGGCGACGGCCTGACCGATACCGCTGCTGCCGCCGGTGATAATCGCAACGCGCTGGTTAGAGATGGATGGCCCCATGGCGGGAAGAGTCGCTTGGACGGAAGTAAGGTTGACTAGCCTGAAAGCTTATCAACCGGCCGGGATAAAAGCTAACGGCCGAGGCGACGACGGGCGTTACGCAGGCGCACACCCGTGTGTGAGCGAGCGGTCTCCTGTCGAGGCCGGTTGTCAGTAATTTCTGCGGGGCGAGCCGCGCGACGACGGTCGAAGCACACATGGATGCCATAGCGATCCCGAAACGGGAAATGCACCAGCTGCCCGTTGGCGGAGTTGCGACGTTCACTGGTTTCAGCATGGGTACGCCGATCAAAGATCACCGGATTACCGAAGCGATCCCCCATTGGGTAGGACGCAGGCCCTTTTGCAACGACGCGCCGTTCAGGTGGTCGGTGCGGCAGTTTTCGAACCGGCGTATCTTCGATGCCGATGGCGTGTCGGTCCAAGAATCGAATCAGCTTCTGGGTAAACAGGCGCGGCTTTACCGCAGGATGAAAATGTCCAACCTCCGGTAGAATCGTCACCTCGCAGTTATCAACATAACGTTCCAATGTTTCACAAGAGGCCAGGCAGTGGGAGAGTTCGCCAAACATGGCCAGCGTTGGGGTCGACATCGCCTGCACGCGGTAATCCGTGATCTGGCTGTCGTCACTGAAGTCACGCTGTGCGGTGGTGGCCGCCATCAGGCGGTCCCAACGCGCGGAGCCTTTGCGACCCATATCGCGTTTTTTCAGCGATGGCCGATGGCCGGCGGGCTTGTCCTGGTTGAGCGCACCATGGGAAAAATCAGCGGAAAGCTCATTAAAGTATTTCAGCATTTCAAAGGTGATCAGCTCGTCTTCGGGCGGCAGGGCGTGAAACCCCATAGTATTGAGTTGTTTTTTCCACGTTTTCCAGTGTGGCCAGTCGCGTAGCCGCACTTGTGATTGCAGACAGCTGGCTTGGGTATCTGCCACCACCAGACTCGCAACCCGGTCGGGCGCGCGTAACGAAAAATGCATAGCGACGCGAGCGCCAAAGCTGTGGCCGACGACATGCGCCTTGTCGATATGCAGGTGATTGAGCAGCCGGTTTAGGTCGCCCGCCATGCCAGGCAGGTTGTAGCCGTTGGGCGGCATACTGCTACGGCCATGGCCGCGTAGATCGTAGGTGATGACCTTGAAGCGGGCTGCGAGTACGCGCGCGATGCCCATGTACCAAAACGCCATGTTGGCACCCAGTCCATGGATCAGAACCAGCGGATCGCCCTCTCCCTGAACTTGATAGTGAAGCGATATATCCCCTGAATTTAACCGCGGCACAGCTGTTATTCCATATAGCCCAGGACTTTCATTTGCCGGATCAAGGCATCCCGTTCTTCCTGCGTAGGTTCGCCCTTGTCGGCGCTGGAGCTGCCGCTAGCAACGGTATTGCCGCCAGACTCGACAGTGCCGGAGCCGTCTTGTAACGCCTCGGTCGGTACCCGACCGCTGAGATTGCGTGGCACGGGGAGGCCCATCAGGTGCAACATCAAGGGTGTTATATCGCTGATGTTGATGGGGTCGATGTACTGGTCGACACCAATGTCGGGTCCACGGCCAATAAATATGCCGTTGGGTCGATGTGTGCCGTCTGAGAATTCGCGCGGGACAACCACGTCGGAGGATTTCAGTATGGACACGAAGCCGCCATCGCGAAGGGTCACCGTCATGTCGGGCGCTGGCTCGACAAAAGGTTCGCCCTCAAGCTTGTACATAACCACGCCGGTAAAGACGGGCTCATTATTAGCCGGGTCTCGATAATCTAGTAAATCCTTTTTCAGCGAGATGCAAAAATCCATATACTCTTCGGGCCTGACACCATGGCTCTCGCCACGGGCCTTCTTGATGTAGATTGCGTTGCTGCTGGGCGTTGGGCAATACGCGGTGGTTTTCTGCCAGTCGATCATCGACAAATGGTCTTTCATTTTTGCCGAGGTTAGCTGCCCGGAACTGCCATCGGCAGCATCCTGTTTCCAAACCAGATAGCCTCGTCGCGCCAGCCATTCGTTCAAGTAAACGACCTCAGTGGTTTCACCAAAGCCGTGATCGGAGGTAATGATGACGTTGGTGTCATCGCCAGCTGCTGCGCACAGTCGTTTGATGTTGTCATCAACACCACGGTAAAAATCCAGACACTGATTGCGAATATCGGTAAACGCCGCGCTGGGGTTTTCCGGCAACAGTGCCGGGTCAACGTAGCGCCAGAACAGGTGCTGCATTTTGTCTGGGCCATCCAGAACCACAGCAGTCAGATCGGTGCGATCTTTCTTCATCAGCATGCAGCACAAATCTGCCCAAGCGCGATCACGTATATTTTGCAACGCGATCCAGTTATCTTGTTCGCCTTCTTCCAATCCCTGCAGACATTTTTTTTCTTCGCCGATATCCATGCCCAGAAGCTTGTAATCAAAGTCGTCCATGGCCTTGAGTTCTTCGAAAAACTCAGGCGGTGACACGGCCTTGCGCAGGTGTTTCCACGGCACGAAACCCGAGGCGATATAGCCGTCATTTTCTGGCGGTGGGTTCATGCCATAAAAATTAAGTGAGGTGGTGCGTCTGCCTTGGCGGCTGGCCATAGACCAGATGGTCTCGGCTCGATTATGGCGAGCATCGTTAATGCTGAGATAGACGCCACCAGCATCGGTCGTGCTGGGGCGAAGAAAATCATGAATGCCGTGTTCTTCTGGTGGTACGCCGGTAATCATGGTGGTCCAGGCCGGCGGGGTCAGCGGGTTGCGCGTCGACATCAGGTCGCCATGGACGCCCTGTTGCATAAATGCCTTCAGATACGGCATGACGCCGTCATCCATCATGGGCTTAAGCAGCGTAAAGGTTGCGCCATCCAAGCCAATCATCAGGACTTTCTTCATCAAATTTCCCTTAATTACTCTCGTTGGGATCAGGCGGCGTGTTTGGTGACGAAAGTCACCACGTCAGAGACAAGCAGTTCATCGACATAGTCACCGTCGCGCATAAACAGCTCTTCGAACGGCATACCTTGTTTGTCAAAGCCTTGCTCCAATGCGACGGCGAGTTGCACCACGTCGATGGATTCAAAGGCAAGGTCTTTCATCAGGCCGGTGCCTGGGCCAATAGACTCGGTGTATTCCAGATCCCAGTCCTGGGTCATGTCATGCAATACGTCAATTACTTTGGATTCTACTTTGGTGCTCATTCTGGCTTATCTCCTAGCTATGTTTGCAAATAGGACAAAACGTTTCGCAAGCAGACCCGTGTAAACGGGCGTGTCAGCGCCACCCGCGCTCACTGAATTAAGCGACACATTTTGGTTTTGCTTTAAGGTAGATTTTGTCTGGCGGTTTTTGCCGGGCCAGTATGGTCGGGATGCCCAGCGGTTACAGCTTCTTTTCCATATAATAAAGCAAGGATGATGCCACAGTCGTAATCGGCCGTAAAAACGGGCTAAATGGGGTGATTATTGGACATTTATCGAGAAAATTAGCCCTAACCTCGGTGTGCCGCAGAGG
>DTRM01000152.1 GCA_012965975.1 Chromatiaceae bacterium
AGTTTACGGAAACACTCAAGCACGAGATCAACAATTTCCACCAAGAACTCGGGGGCGCTACTGCCAATCTTGGCGTAGGTCTCAATCGCGCTGCGGTAGGCCGCCGACTCGCGTTGCAGATTTCCTTGCATTAAACGCGCGCGTATACAGTCCGGGTCATGCAGCAATGCCTGATTGATATCGGTATCGAGTGCAGCCAGTTCATTGCTGCGGCGCGCCTCGTCGGCAAGCTCGCAATAATACTGTGCAATCACCGATGACATGGCCTGACTGTCGTCCGATTTCAAACCGGTGGCCACATCGATGGCCTGATCCCAGTCCTTTTGTTGTTCGTAAATCTTGAGCAAACCGTAGCGCGCTGAATCGACCTCTTGTCCGGATTCGATGACCTCTCGATACAGCCCTTCGGCGCGATCGAACAATCCCGCCGACAGATAATCATGGGCCAGCTCCAGCAGTGCGTGGGTACGTTGCGCCAAAGAGAGGGTCTTTCGCGCCACCAGGTTCTGATGCACATGAATCGCGCGGTCGACCTCGCCACGGCGTCGATAGATTCCGCCGAGTGCGAGATGGGTCTCTATGGTATCGGGATTGACCTCAAGCATGTCGGTGAAGACTTCGATCGCCTTGTCTGGACGGTCGTCAATAACGTAACCGAGCCCACGAAAATAATCGGGGGTCAAGCGGTCATCGCTTGGGTGGTCGGACTGGGAAAGGTAGAAACGACGGGCAGCCAGATAACCGGAGGCGGCCGCCACGGGCAACAAGAGCCACAACAGTTCATTCATTACAGAGTATGGCGATCACATCGCCGACCCATGCTGACAAGGGATCGCATGGGAAATAGAGGCTAATCCGATGCAGGATATGCCTGTGTATCAGTTACAGAAGAGGTCAACGAGGCGTTCGCATCTTCGCGCTCACGCAACAGCGAGGCATCGACACGCTCGCGCAGGTCTTTACCAGGCTTGAAATGCGGCACGTATTTACCCGACAGCGCCACCGATGAACCGGTTTTAGGATTGCGGCCAATGCGTGGTGGGCGGTAGTGCAGCGAAAAGCTGCCAAACCCCCGAATCTCAATCCGGTCACCCGACGACAGTGTCTGGCTCATTTGCTCGAGCAAACACTTCACCGCCAGTTCGACATCTTTATATGCCAAATGCCCCTGTTTCTTGGTAAGACGTTCAATCAGTTCCGACTTTGTCATTCCGATTATTCCCCTAACGTATGACAGTACACTTAAACTAATACTGGAGAGACTATAACCCGCATCCCTCAAACATTTGCTCGCTGAGACCCAAAAGTGGGTCTCAGCAGGCATTATTTTCTGCTATCGTCCGCCCCGCCCTTTTTCTTGAATAGGCTTTGGCGAACAAGGACTTACTTATCGTCCATCTGCTCCTTGAAGATGTCACCCAGCGTCGGCGCACTGGCAGACGATGATTGACCATAATCCTTCATCGCCTTGGCCTCTTCCTGAAAATCCTTGGCCTTGACGGATAACATGATGGAGCGGTTCTTGCGATCCACACCCATAAACTTGGCTTCGATTTCCTCACCGGCCTTGAGTACGGTGCGCGCATCTTCGATACGGTCACGAGACAACTCGGAGGCTCGCAGGTAACCCTCGATTCCATCCGCCAGCGTAATAACCGCACCACGAGGATCCACTTCCTTAATGACACCGGTTACAACGCTGCCCTTCGGATGGGACGCAACAAACTCAGAGAATGGGTCATGTTCAAGCTGCTTGATGCCCAGCGAGATACGCTCACGTTCGGAGTCCACGGCCAACACGACGGTTTCGATCTCATCGCCCTTGCTGTAGTTGCGAACTTCTTCTTCGCCACCTTCGTTCCAGGAGATATCAGACAGATGCACCAGACCATCAATACCACCCGACAGACCGACGAAGATACCGAAATCGGTAATCGAACGAATCGTACCGACAACCTTGTCGCCCTTGTTACAGGTACCTGCAAACTCATCCCATGGATTGGTCTGACACTGCTTGATGCCCAGTGAGATACGACGACGTTCCTCGTCGATATCCAACACCATGACTTCAACTTCCTGTTCCAGCGAAACGATCTTGCTTGGGTGAACGTTCTTGTTGGTCCAATCCATCTCGGAGACGTGAACCAAACCTTCAACCCCTTCTTCGATCTCAACAAAGCAACCGTAGTCGGCGATGTTGGTGATCTTGCCGAACAGGCGAGTGTTCTCGGGATAACGACGTGCCAGATTCTGCCATGGATCATCGCCCATCTGTTTCAGACCAAGGGATACGCGACTGCGCTCCTTGTCGAACTTCAGAACCTTGACGTCCATCTCGTCACCGATGTTCAACACCTCGGAAGGATGCTTGACGCGCTTCCAAGCCATATCGGTGATGTGCAACAAACCGTCGATGCCGCCGAGATCCACAAAGGCACCGTAGTCGGTCAGGTTCTTGACCACGCCCTTGACGATCTTGCCCTCTTCCAGGCTGTTGATCAGTGCTTCGCGCTCTGCGCTGTATTCAGACTCGACCACCGCACGACGTGAAACCACCACGTTGTTGCGCTTGCGATCCAGTTTGATGATCTTGAACTCAAGTTCCTTGCCTTCAAGATAGGCGGTGTCGCGAACCGGGCGTACATCAACCAGTGAACCCGGCAGGAAGGCGCGGATGTCGCCGAGGTCGACAGTAAAGCCGCCCTTGACCTTGCCATTGATTTCACCGTGCACACTGTCTTCTGCGGCAAAGGCCTTATCGAGACGCAGCCACGATTCGTTGCGCTTGGCTTTTTCGCGTGACAACTTGGTCTCACCAAAGCCATCCTCAAGAGCGTCCAGTGCAACCTCAACTTGGTCGCCGACTTCTATCTCAAGGGTGCCATCGGGTTTTAAGAATTCGATGCGTGGAATCACGCCTTCTGATTTTAATCCGGCATTTACAACCACCATGTCATTGGTGATGGAAACAACGGTACCGGTAATCATTGAGCCTGGCTTCATCGTGGTGATGACCAAGCTCTCTTCAAACATTTCTGCGAAAGATTCGCTCATGGAGTATTCCTGTCTATCTACCCAACCCAAAACACGGATCAGGTCCAATGCCGTCCAACGTGTGGAACAGCGTTACTAATTGCTGCGAGTCTTGCGCACAACACTCACAACCCCTTTACGGCTCACGCCGATAACTCTCAATCCGGAATCGAGTCACACACGCCGCATGAATGCGCCAACTGCAACACCCGAGAGACCACTTCGTCGATACTCATTTGCGTCGAATCGATCACGACCGCATCGTCTGCGGGTCGCAGTGGAGAGACGGCCCGATTGGCATCACGCTCATCTCGCTCAGCTATTTCCTTTTTAAGATTGGCGAGGTTAGCACTCAATCCTTTCTGTTTCAACTGGTTATAGCGTCTTTCGGCACGTTCGGTGGCGCTGGCTTCGAGGTAAATCTTGAGCTCAGCGGCCGGAAAAACCGTGGTGCCCATGTCGCGACCGTCGGCGACCAGCCCAGGTAACAGGCGATATCGGCGCTGGGTGTCCAGCAAGGCACTGCGCACCGAGCCGATTGCGGCCAGCTGGGAGGCCATGTTGCCGGTGGTTTCGGCGCGTAATTCCTGGCTCACGTCCTCGCCGTTAAGGAGGATCGATTCATCCCTAGAATCAGCGGAAAACACCAAATTCATTGACTCACACAACGCAAGAACGGTGTTCTCATCGTCGCCATCAGCGCCGCTTTTGCTGACCGACAGCGCCAAACCTCGGTAAATCGCACCGCTGTCGAGTAGATGCCAGCCCAATAACCCGGCAACGCGCTTGGCTATCGTGCCCTTGCCCGAGCCGCTGGGGCCATCAATGGTGATAATGGGACTGGAATCGTTCATGGTGCGGATGGTAGGAGCGGCCTCATGAATAGCCCGCAGTAGAAGAAACCCGCATCCCCACGCCCGAGGCCAGCTCGGCAAAGCGCGGAAATGAGGTATCGACGTTGGCGCAGTCGTTGATGGCGATGGTGTCGGAGGCGCGCAGACCGGCCACCGCAAAGGCCATGGCAATACGATGGTCACCGTGACTGTCGATCTCACCTCCCCCGATGGAGCCACCACGAATCACCATGCCATCATCGGTTGGGGTTGCATCGACACCGACGGCGCGGAGTCCATCGGCCATCACCTGAATACGATCGCTCTCCTTGACGCGAAGCTCGTGCGCACCCGTCAACAGGGTCTCGCCCTCGGCGCAGGCCGCTGCGATAAACAACACTGGAAATTCATCAATTGCTAGCGGTACTTGATCCTCGGGGATATGAATGCCCTTCAACTGCGCCGTGCGCACACGCAGATCGGCCACTGGCTCACCACCCGCTTGGCGTTTGTTGAAGACTTCGATATCGGCGCCCATTGCACGCAGGATATTGATTACGCCATCGCGAGTGGGATTGAGGCCAATACCTTTGAGCGTTAAATCGGAATCGGGCGCGATGGAGGCGGCGACCAGAAAAAATGCAGCCGAGGAAATATCGCCGGGAACAGTTAACGAGCAGGCTTTGAGTTGTCCGCCTGGTTCAATGCATACCGTTGCGCCGTCACGCTGGATGGGATAACCAAAGCCTTCGAGCATGCGCTCGGTGTGATCGCGTGTCGGTGCGGGTTCGGTGACGCGCACCGCTTCTTGTGCGTACATCCCGGCCAACAGCAAACACGACTTGACCTGCGCACTGGCCACCGGCATATCGAAATCAATGCCGTGCAATTCTTGTCCGCCGTGAATATGCAACGGCGCGGTGCCATCGCCGGTGGTCTGAATCTGCGCGCCCATCTCCGCAAGCGGTTCGGTGACTCTGCGCATGGGGCGCGATGACAATGAAGTATCGCCGGTCAGTTCGACGTTAAACGCCTGTCCTGCGAGCAGCCCGGTCAACAGTCGCATAGAGGTGCCGGCGTTACCCAAATACAGCGGCTCGGAGGGTGCCTGCAGGCCGTGCATACCGACACCATGAATCACGACGCGGCCATTGCTTGGGCCTTCGATGTCAACGCCCATCGCACGAAAGGCATTCAAGGTCGCAAGATTGTCTTCGCCTTCGAGAAAGCCTTCGACTTCGGTGGTGCCTTCGGCCAGTGAGCCCAGCATGATGGAGCGATGGGATACAGACTTGTCTCCGGGCACGGATAAGGTGCCCGATAGACTGCCACCCGGTTCGACGGTTAGTACTACGTTATTGCCACTACTCATTACGGTTCAATATCCTGATTTACTTCCCTCATCCTAAGCTTCTCCTTGAGGGAGAGGGCTAGGGTGAGGGGTATCTTCTAGCCAATAAAACGATCACGCGCCTGCTTTGACTGCTCGAAGGTTTTAAGCAAACCATCGGCATCTCCATTGCGCAGCATATCAGCCAATCTTGAAAGCCCCTGCGTGTAATCATCCACAAGCTCAAGCAACGCATCGGCATTGGCCAGACAAATATCACGCCACATCACCGGGTCACTCGATGCGATTCGCGTAAAGTCGCGAAAGCCTCCGGCGGCATAATCAAAAATCTCGTCGCTGTCGTCGCGCTGATTTAATAGCTCCACCAACGCAAAAGCGAGCATATGCGGAAGATGGCTGGTTGCCGCCAATACCGCATCGTGATGCTCTGGCGACATGGTCGATACCTGTGCGCCGGCGCACTGCCAGAGCTGTGTGACCTGCTCAAGCGCACCCACATCGGTTTGTGCAACCGGGGTTAAAATCACGCGGCGTTGTTGAAACAACTCGGCGAACGACGCCTCTACCCCACTCTGCTCAGTCCCTGCTATCGGATGACCGGGAACAAAAAACACGGGTATGTCGCTGTACACGGCTTTGACCGCGTCGACCACGCTGCCTTTGCTACTGCCGACATCGGTCACCACCGCATGTTCGGCCAAGGCGTCCCTGATCTGCGTAAGCACCGACCCGATTGCACCCACTGGAACGGCTAACACCACCACATCGGCATCCGCCACCGCGGTCGCGGCATCGGTCGAATAACTGTCAATCACACCCAGCTTCTGCGCGGTCTGTAATGAGGCTTCGTTTCGACCACAACCAATAATATGCTCGCACTCGCCCGCCGCTCGAACCGCACGCGCAAGCGAGCCGCCAATCAGGCCAACACCAATAATACAGAGTCGTTTTGCAATCATGCCGATAGCTTTCTATCCAAAACGCTTGCCAACGCGTCAACACAACGATTATTTTCTGCCTCCAGTCCCAAGCTGATACGCAGATGCGTGGGCAGACCATAATTGTCGACCGGCCGCACGATGACGCCCAGTCGCAGCATCCCATCGTAGACCGATGCCGCCTCGCGGCCAACATCGACACAGATAAAATTACCCACGGACGGAATCACATGCAATCCTAATTCCGTGAGGCGCTGGCCGACCCGCTGTAATTCGCGATTATTCAGATCGACGGCGCGCGCCAGATGGTCGGTCTCTTGCAATGCGGTCTCGGCTGCCACCAGCGCCAGCGAGTTAACATTAAATGGCTGTCTGACGCGATTCAGAAGATCCGCGATCTCCCCATTCGAC
>DTRM01000153.1 GCA_012965975.1 Chromatiaceae bacterium
GCGCCCTGAAGATAGGTGAAACTGCCGTCGGTACACTCATCGATCACATCACCCGCGTCGTTGCTGAGTTTGTAATTAAGGGAAACCACTGAATTTTGGTCAATTTGCATCGAAAATACCTGTTATGTAAAAAAATGATCAGTTAAAACCGAAAAATACCGCAAATTGGCCCAAATTAACACCTCCAAGATAGCTGGTCTTGTTGCTGGGCTATCGGGTATTCGCCGCTCGAGTCGGGTTTCTGACGATCGCCAACGACGACGGCATGGAACTCGAAGAACGCGGTTCCCGCCTGTAATTTAGTATATTAATACCCTCTAAAACTTAATACTATACTAAAATGGTCCTATAGGACTATAATAGTCCCACTTAGGTGATGGAGTGGCGATTATGCTGCGCATGAGTAAATTAACGGATTACGGTACGGTAGTGATGGCACACATTGCGAGCCACCCACAACGTATTGTAAAAGCTAGAGAAATCGCGCTTGAGACCAGCATTGCATTGCCCACGGTAAGCAAGATCCTAAAGGCACTCGTGCGTTGCGAGTTAGTGGATTCCTATCAGGGCGCGCACGGTGGTTACGCCTTGTCCCGCGCCGCTGAGGACATCTCCATCGCTCAGATTATTGCGGCGCTGGAGGGCGGTCCGATCGGGTTGACCGAATGCAGCACCGACCCAGGCCACTGTGAGCAAGAATCCAGCTGCTCGCTAAAAACCAGTTGGCAGAAAATCAACCACGTGATCGCGGAGGCCCTTGAGGGCATTTCGCTGCGCGAGGTGGCTAACGTCAGCAATCAACAGACAGTGGAGTTCAGGGGCTAGCGCCCGTGAGTTCAAGCGGAGAACACCATGGTAAGTTCAACAGACCATCTAGATTCACTGGTCACTCAGGAATACAAACACGGTTTTGTGACCGACATTGAGTCGGAGATTATCCCTCCTGGCTTGAGCGAGGATGTGATTCGTCTTATTTCGGCCAAAAAAGATGAGCCGCAATGGATGTTGGAGTGGCGGCTGAATTCGTATCGTCACTGGTTGACCATGAAAGAACCCAACTGGGCCAAGCTCGAAATAGAGCCTATCGATTACCAGTCGATCAGTTATTACGCGGCACCGAAGAACCCGGACGATGCGCCGAAGAGTCTCGACGAGGTCGACCCCAAACTGCTCGAAACCTATGAAAAGCTGGGTATTCCACTGGAAGAGCGCGCGGCGTTGGCCGGTGTTGCGGTGGATGCGGTATTTGACAGTGTCTCGGTAGCCACCACCTTTAAAGACAAGCTATACGATGTCGGTGTCATTTTCTGTTCGTTTTCCGATGCGTTGAAGGAACACCCGGAACTGGTCAAAGAATATCTCGGTACGGTGGTTCCGACCGGTGACAATTTCTTCGCCGCGTTGAATGCCGCTGTTTTTTCCGATGGCTCGTTTGTCTACATCCCCAAGGGTGTGCGTTGCCCGATGGAGTTATCGACCTATTTCCGTATCAATGCATCGAATACCGGCCAGTTTGAGCGTACGCTGATTATTGCTGACGAGGACGCTTATGTGAGCTATCTCGAAGGTTGTACCGCGCCGATGCGCGATGAGAACCAGTTGCACGCCGCCGTGGTTGAGCTGATTGTGCAGAAGGGTGCGTCGATCAAATATTCCACCGTGCAGAACTGGTATCCCGGCGACGAGAATGGCGTCGGTGGTATTTATAACTTTGTGACCAAGCGTGCCGAGTGCCGTGGTGACAATTCAAAGGTATCGTGGACTCAGGTTGAAACCGGTTCAGCGATCACTTGGAAGTACCCAAGCTGTGTATTGAAGGGTGACAACTCAAGTGGCGAGTTTTACTCGGTTGCTCTGACCAACCTGAAACAGCAGGCCGATACCGGCACCAAGATGATTCACATTGGTAAGAACACCAGCAGTAATATCGTCTCCAAGGGTATTTCCGCAGGTCGCGGGCAGAACGCCTATCGCGGCTTGGTCAAGATCACCAAAGGAGCGGAAGGCGCGCGCAACTACACGCAGTGCGATTCCTTATTAATGGGCGACAAGTGTGGCGCACATACCTTTCCCTATATCGAGGTGTTGAATCCTACGGCTCAGGTCGAGCATGAGGCGACCACCTCCAAGATTAGTGAAGATCAGATGTATTACTGTCGACAGCGCGGGCTGTCTGCAGAGGACGCAGTATCAATGATTGTGAATGGCTTCTGTAAGGAAGTGCTCAAAGAACTGCCGATGGAATTTGCCGTAGAGGCGCAAAAGCTACTGGGCCTTAGCCTAGAAGGCAGTGTCGGTTAACAGAACCAGCGAGGTTACATTACAGTGTTACAGGTTAAAGATTTAAAAGTATCCATAGACGGCAAGGAAATTCTGAAGGGAATTTCTCTGGACGTTAAACCCGGTGAAGTGCATGCCATCATGGGCCCGAATGGCTCGGGCAAGAGCACGCTTTCGCATGTGCTGACTGGTCGCGAAGGTTACGACGTTACCAGCGGCTCCGTCAGCTATTTGGGTAAGGATCTGCTCGATATGGAACCCGAGGAACGTGCCCGCGAGGGTATTTTTCTGGCCTTCCAGTATCCGGTTGAGATTCCTGGCGTGAACAATATGTATTTTCTCAAGGCAGCGGTGAACGCGCGTCGCGTCCATCAGGGGATGGAGGAACTGGATGCGCTGGATTTTATGGACTCGCTGAAAGAAAAAATGGCCTTGCTGAAGATGGACGACTCCTTCCTTAAGCGTGGCGTTAATGAAGGCTTCTCCGGCGGTGAGAAAAAGCGCAACGAAATCCTGCAGATGGCGATGCTGGAACCAAAATTGGCCTTGCTCGACGAGACCGACTCGGGGCTTGATATCGACGCCCTGCAAATTTGTTCCGACGGGGTTAATTCGTTGCGTAACAAAGAGCGTGGATTTGTCGTCATTACACACTATCAGCGTCTGCTGGATTACATTGTTCCGGACTTCGTCCACGTGTTGGCCGACGGTCGTATCGTTAAATCCGGCGGCAAGGACCTTGCACTTGAGCTGGAAGAGAAGGGTTACGGCTGGATTGAAGGGATCGATGCCGCATGAACGCCGTTGCACTCACTGAATATTATCGCAGTGCGCTAGCAGGCAGGGAACTGCCCGGTGCAGGGCTTGCGTGGCTGTCTGATCGCCGCAGCAAGGCCTTCGCGGCATTCCAGGGTTTTCCAACCACGCGCGACGAGGACTGGAAGTACACCAAGGTCGCCGCGATCGAAAAACGTTTGTTCCAGTTTGTGCCCGGAATGTGCATTGGGCTGGATGAGGATGACATCGAACAGTATTTGATTCCGGGTCTGGACAGCTATCGTCTGGTGTTTGTTAACGGTCAGTACATGCCGATGCTGTCGAGCAAGCGCAGCGAACAGCCACAAGGCTTTACCGTTGCCAGCCTGTCTCTCGTGTTGTCTGAGCAGCCAGAAGCCGTTGAGTCGGTATTGGGTACGATTGCCGATCCCTCCGACAATGGGTTTGCGGCACTGAATTCAGCTGAGATGGCCGATGGTGCCTGTGTGATTTTGCCCGCAGGTCAGGTCGCCGATAAGCCAATTCAGATTCTGTATCTGACCACGGCCGGTGGTGATGACATCGTTGCCCAGCCGCGTAACCTGTTTATCGCGGGTGATAATGCGCAGGCAACGATCTTTGAGACCTACGCGAGCATGGGTGATTCCACCTATTTGACGAACGCAGTGACGGAAGTGTCACTGGGCGCTAACGCCGGTCTCAATCACTACAAGTGTCAGACCGAGAGTGGCAAGTCCTACCATGTGTCGATGACTCAGGTCGATCAGGCACGGGACAGTCGTTTTAATTCCCATCTGGTATCGCTGGGTGCGATGTTGGCGCGTCACGATCTTAACTCGGTTTTTAACGGTGAGGGCGGTGAGTGTGTCCTGGATGGTTTGTATGTGACCGATGGTCGTCAGCACTGCGACATACATTCACGGGTTGATCATGTTCAGCCACATTGCCGTAGCGACGAGAAGTTCAAGGGCGTGTTGGGCGGGCGTTCGCGCGCGGTCTTTAATGGCAAGGTCTATGTCCATGTCGACGCACAGAAAACTGATGCGTCGCAACATAATGCCAATCTGTTGTTGTCGAAAGACGCCGAGATCGACACGAAGCCACAGCTGGAAATCTATGCCGATGACGTCAAGTGTGCACATGGCGCTACCGTCGGCCAGTTGGATGAAACAGCCGTTTTTTATCTCCGTTCCCGCGGTCTGGATAATGAAGCCGCGCGTAGCTTGCTGACGTATGCCTTTGTCGGCGAGATGGTCGATCGGATTCCGCTGGCTGAATATCAACAAGTTGTTAGAGGGCATGTCCTCGCACGATTACCTGGTGGAGACATGATTCGGGCACTTATGTGAGTATCCCGGCAGACATTTCAAGCGCCAGCGAACAGCGCATCCAGACGCGACTAGATGAGGCGAAGCTGGCCACCGCATTGACTGATGTCGAACGCGTGCAGTTGGTTGAAGAAATCAAGCAGGCGCTCAACGCAAACAATGCCATATTGGTCGCGCATTACTACGTTGATAGCGATATTCAGAAACTAGCCGAAGAGACCGGTGGAATTGTTGCCGATTCACTCGAAATGGCCCGCTTTGGTGCCCGGCATGACGCAACCACATTAATCGTTGCCGGTGTCCGCTTTATGGGCGAGACGGCAAAGATACTGAATCCCGAAAAACGCGTGTTGATGCCGGAACTCGATGCGGCTTGCTCATTGGATTTGGGCTGCCCGGCGGATGAGTTTTCTGCCTTTTGTGATCAACACCCGGATCGCACGGCAGTGGTTTATGCCAACACCAGTGCCGAGGTGAAGGCTCGCGCCGATTGGGTAGTCACTTCAGGTATTGCATTACCCGTGGCACAGCATCTGGCTTCGTTGGGCGAAAAGGTCCTGTGGGCGCCTGACAAACATTTGGGCAACTATGTGCGCAGCGAAAGTGGTGCCGACATGATTCTGTGGCCCGGTAGTTGCGTGGTGCATGATGCGTTTCGCGCGGATGAGTTGCAGGTGTTAAAGGCCCAGCATCCCGATGCGGAGATATTGGTGCATCCAGAATCGCCCGAGCCCGTGGTTGCGATGGCGGATGTGGTGGGTTCCACTACGGCGTTAATCAAAGCCGCTCAGGAATCCGTGGCGCCGGAACTGATTGTGGCGACGGATCGCGGTATTTTCTACAAGATGAAACAGGCCGCGCCCGACAAGATATTACTGGAAGCGCCAACGCGTGGATTGGGTGCTACCTGTGAGAGTTGCAGTCATTGTCCGTGGATGGCAATGAATGGGTTACGGAATACATTGACTGCGTTGAATACGGGTAGTGGTGAGATCGAGATTAATCCCGACACGGGTGAGAGGGCGCGTGTGCCACTACAAAGAATGATGGACTTTGCGGAAATGCACAGACTACAGGTTAAGGGTAACGCGTAATGTCAGATAGAACCGACAATATCCATGATCTCGACGAAGTTCGTTCAGCGTTTAATGTTGAGCGTATTCGTCGTGATTTTCCGATCCTGCATCAGGAGATTTATGGCCAACCGCTGGTGTATCTCGATAATGCTGCGACGATGCAGAAGCCAAACGCAGTCATCGATGCGATGAGCCATTTTTATGCGACGGATTACGCCAATGTACATCGTGGTGTACACGCGTTGAGTCAGCGTGCAGACGCCGCATTTCAGCAGGCGCGCAAGAAGGTGCAGACCTTCATCAATGCAGACGATTGGCGCGAGATTGTGTTTGTTCGCGGCGCGACCGAGGCTATTAATCTGGTCGTACGCAGCTATGGTGGCCATCACATCAATGCCGGCGACGAGATTCTGATCACCGAGATGGAACATCACGCGAATATCGTTCCGTGGCAGATGTTATGTGATGAAGTCGGCTGTGTGCTGCGCGTGTGTCCAATCAATGACGCGGGTGAGATCGATCTGAACACGTTTGAGCAGATGTTGAATTGCAAGACCAAAATGGTTGCGGTGGCACACGTTTCCAACGCGTTGGGCACCATCAATCCGGTTCGTGAAATTGTTGAATTGGCGCATGCACACAATATTCCGGTGCTTTTGGATGGTGCGCAAGCGGTTCCGCATACCTCGGTAGATGTGCAAGCGCTGGATTGTGATTTTTATGTTTTTTCTGGTCATAAGCTGTATGCCCCGAGCGGCATTGGCGTGCTGTACGGCAAGGCAGAACTGCTGGAGTCGATGCCGCCCTGGCAGGGTGGTGGCGATATGATAATGCGGGTGACCTTTGAAGGTACGCAGTTCAATCGTATTCCGTACAAATTTGAGGCCGGTACGCCAGATATTGTGGGTGTGATCGGTCTGGCCGCAGCGATTGATTATATTGAGGCCATCGGTCTTGGTCCGATCGCGGCGCATGAGGAGGCGCTGCTGCAGGCCGCAACCGATGCGTTAAATGATATTGAAGGTGTCCGTATCATCGGTACGGCCGCGAACAAGTCCAGCGTGCTATCGTTTGTTATCGACGGCGTGCATCCGCACGACATTGGCACCATCATGGACAAGCAGGGAATTGCCATCCGCGCCGGGCATCATTGCGCCATGCCGGTGATGCAACATTTTTGTGTTCCGGCAACTGCGCGAGCATCGTTCGCTGTGTACAACACTATGGAAGAGGTAGCGGTTTTGGCCTCAGGAATTCATAACGTTATCGAGGTGTTTGCCTGATGGATGATCTTCGCGATCTGTATGAAGAGGTGATTCTGGATCACAATCGTAATCCGCGTAATTTCAATCGCAAGGCGGAGAACGGCAACTGTGAGGCGCACGGTTTTAATCCTCTGTGTGGCGACGAGTTTACCATTCACATGGCCGTCGAAGAGGGTGTGATTAACGACGTCAGTTTTACCGGCGTTGGTTGTGCCATTTCAACGGCATCGGCGTCATTGATGACCGCTGCGGTGAAGGGTAAGACCGTAGCAGAGGCCGAAGCACTGTTTGCGAGTGTGCATGAGTTGCTGACCGACGAAAAAGGTGAAGACGTCACCGACAAGGTGGGTAAGTTGAAGGTATTGGCGGGCGTTAAGGAATATCCCATGCGCGTAAAGTGTGCGACGCTGGCGTGGCATACCATGCATGCGGCAATGGAAAATAAAGAATCCACCATCTGCACGGAGTGAGTCTGATGTCTGATGATCTCAAACCTCGCGTTATCGACGCACTAAAGCAGATTTTCGATCCTGAGTTGCCAGTCAACATCTACGACTTGGGTCTGATCTATCGGGTCGATATCGATGCGGCGGGACAGGTAGAAATTGATATGACGCTGACAGCTCCCGGTTGTCCCGTGGCTCAGACCTTTCCCGGAACGGTTGAATGCGCCATCAAGGACGTCGAAGGTGTATCTGATGCCAAGGTCGAACTGGTTTGGGATCCACCTTGGAGCTCGGATCTGTTGAGTGACGCCGTTAAACTGCAATTGAACCTGTTTTGATCCGGTCTGCCCGGAATTTTTTTCTCCTCGGATAACACCATGACTGACTGGACTGAAGTTTCTGCTATTGATGCGCTTGAAAACGGCGCAGTCAAGGTTGTCGATATCGACGATGTGATGATCGCCGTGTTTAATATAGATGGTGAATACTATGCGATCGAAGACGTGTGTACCCATGATGGCGATTGTTTAACGGGTGGTGAGATCGATGGTGATGAGGTGGTTTGTCCGCGTCATGGCGCGCGTTTCAGCATCAAGACGGGGGAGGCACTCACCGCGCCCGCCTATGAAGCAGTCGAAACCTTTCCAGTCAAAACCGAGGATGGCAAAATCTGGGTACGCGATCCTCGTTGGGACTGACTCGCGAGTCCTGATCGTTATGTCCCTGCTCCCTCAGGGAGGAAGGGTAGGATGAGGGGGTCTTTTGCGCGCCCTTGCCCGAACGGTGATTTCTTACACGGTTTCCCTGTTTCGACTTACATAGAGCCATTTGCTTACCCGTTATTCTGATCCTGTGTTTAATCAGATCAGAACAGGAGTTAGTTAATGGGTATCCATGTTAGAACCTCGCGGATCGTTCGGGCGGCGGTATTTGCGTTGCTTGGTGGTGCATCCATCAGTGCTCAGGCCGCGACGATCCTTATTAATGAAGTCGATGTTGACCAGGCCGGTATCGATTCAGGTGAGTTCGTCGAGTTGTATGCCGATGGTGGTGTGGTCTCGCTCGAGCACTATCTGTTGGTGTTCTTTAACGGCAGTAACGAGGCGGTCTATCAGGTGATCGGGCTGGACGGTTATGCGACCAACGAGAGTGGGTTTTTTACGGTGGGCGCGGGAAATATCGCCGGAGTCGATCTGTCGTGGGCGGATTTAGGGCTAGGCAGTACCAATCGGATCCAAAATGGAGCCGATGCCATCGGTCTGATCTATCAGGAAGCCGGCGATGCGTCCATTTATACCAAGGGGTCGCCGGTTGCCGATCTGGGTTTGGTCGATGTGTTGGTCTATGGCACGGATGATGCCGACTCGCCGGGGTTGTTGGCGCTGTATGGGGACACCGCTCGGGCGCTGCAAGTGAACGAAAATGACCAGAATGAGGCCGAATTACGGTCGTTGTCGCGGTTTTCGATGGGAGTTCGGGATGGATACGCGTTCACGGCGCTGGCGCCGACCCCCGGTCAGGCCAATATGAGCGTGGCGGCGGTGCCGTTACCGGGCGCATTGGGCCTCTTTTTGAGTGGATTTAGCCTGATTTTGGCAAAAAAAAGGCGGCTCAGAGAGCCGCCGGCAAAAATTCCTATATAGTCGCTTTCGCGACTACTCTTGGGAGGAGTCTAGGAATGGTGTTGCAAATCGTATAATTCGTTAATTGTTCCTTTGTTCTGTGTCCTCATTGTTTTCGGCAGTTATCGCGAGATCTTTAGCTATACCTGCACAAGAAAATCGATTTTCTTGGCGCTGTGGTCATCCAGTCCGGCGTCGGATGTGCCGTCGAGTTCGCCGTTCTCAGCGAGGATGGCCCAAAGCTCCATCAAGTTATGAAACGCCTTGCCCTTGCCGCACTCTGCCGGTTCAACAACCCCGGTAATTTGTGAGCGTTTTTCCGGGCCACAGCGGTAAATCCTTACAATGTAACTCTTCACAAGGATAGCTCTCTTGTTTAGTGCGTCTTAATGACGTCACTACCTGATAAATGGTTGCTTAACCAAACCGGTGTTGCTTGTTCTGCATCAAGGTTTTGATAGCGTCGAGTAACTTTAGCAACCAGGTACTTACAGATAGGGTACAAAGGTAAATTGTTTTTTGGCGTCGAAAAACATGTCAATAACCTCGTCACCAGACGTAAACTGCTGGATCCCAATGTTCGCCCATCGATGTTCGGAACTTGCTTCCCTCTCCCTTGGGGGGAGGGAGGGCCAGGGTGAGGGGATAGTCTCTGAGTGGGTTCTATACGATAGGCAAAAAAAAAGCGGCTCCGGGGAGCCGCTATGCTAAGTATCCTAATCTAATCGCTGTCACGATTACTCTTGGGAGGAGTCTAGGAATATGTGCAATAAAATCCAGTCTCTAAAAGTGTTTACTTCTTTGTTGCTCGGTTGCGGGTCTGTATCTCCCTTACGTTGGAAACCACTATACGGCGAGGCGGGTTACAGATAGCTTACACATGGAAAAAGAATATTTTGATGGTGTGCGGGCGCTATAAGGCCCCGGTAGTACCGAATCAGACTTGATGGATTATTGTAGAGGGGCTAGCTAGGAAACGGCTTGGGAAAGCAATTGGTCGTGCAAACGATTGGTCTCTGCCGATGGCGACAGGCCAAGGATGGTGGACAGGACTTCACTACATTGCTGATAGGTACTCAATGCCTCGGTGCGCAGTCCCAACTGGTGATAGCAAATGATCAGGCGCTGGTAGAACTGTTCAATCAACTGGTCGGTCTCAAGGCCGGTCTGGTAAACCTCTATGGCTTGTTCCCAGTTGCGGTTGTGTTCCCAGTATCGCCCGAGTCCGGTGACGTGACGCAAAAACTTGCTGCGTAAACGTTCCTGGATCGGCAATGCCCAGGCGGCCTGTCGATCTTGGCCGAGAAAGTTGCCTTTATACATCTGCAATGCGCGTTCGACATGGTTGACGCATGCGATGGGCAATAAAGTCTGACTGCCTTTTTCAGCATCTGCCTGACTCAGGATGATTTCGAATTGACGGACATCGCTCCAGCAGATTAAGCGTGAAAGACTGACGTGAGAATCCGACAACTCGATGGCGCGTGCGTGTTTCAGCAGTTTGCGCAACCGGTGCAGGGTGGTGGCAAAGGTTTGTGCGCCGATGTCGCCCTCGGCGTCAGGCCAAAGGATATCGATAATGACGTCTTGATGGATGTTGTTGCCACCCAACGCAATAATAACCTTGAGCAGTTCGATGGGTCGATGCTGTGGCTTTCTTGTCGGAGACAGCGCCTTGCCATCGACCTCGATGGAAAATTCACCCAAGGCATGAATCTTGATTGGCCATGGCCATGATTCGATCGGCTGCTCGGTGTCGTTGGGTGTCAATTCAAAGCGCTGAATCAACGACTGGATATAGGCAGGCTCGATATTGGCGCGCAGTGCGCGTTCAAACAGGCGGGTGGCATTCGCTTTACGATAGCCGATAAAGGTCCCAAACCCTTGGCGACGACCGAGATCCAGCGCCTTGCGCAGGGTGGTTAGCCCCGAGCCGTCCTGACCTTGTTGAAACTGTAGTTCGGCTTCGATCATCAGGGCATTGAATTCAAGTAACTGACTGTGGCACGCGCGCCCCAGTGTGCGTGCGGCCGCAAGGGTACTGCGTGTCGTTCGATAGCGGTTGGCGGCGCACAGTATAGTGGCCTTTAGTAACTGATGGGAGGCTTCCAGAAAGGGCGCTTGCGCTTGGCGCGCCCGCTCAATGGCGGCCTCAACATGTTTTTCCGCAGCCGGGAGCTCGCCGCAGGCGAGGTGTACCCATGCCGCAGCCGCGTAGTACTGGTTCTGGTCGAGGTAGCCCGGTGCAAACCCGGTAGGACCTCGTTGCAGTAACGACTGTGCCTGTAACGGTGAGCTTTCGTCGGTCATGGCGCAGTGGATGGCGAGCAGGGTGCGTTGCTGTTCGCCGAGTAATGAAGCGGGCTCCGAGCAGACATTGAGAACTTGTTTGCACACCGCGGGTGAGGTGGCATGGCGACACAGTTCGGTGCGCAGAAGTTGCAACTGATCGAGTTGAGTGTGCGACAGCGGTTGTCGTGCCAGACTCGAGCGCAGTCCATCAAGAATCATCTCCGCAGCGGCGGGTTCGCCCCGCCATAGCAGAAACATGACCACGCGTTGCCCAAGTAGCAATTGCATCGCGACCGAATCAATCGATCCGAGTACGTTGGAGGCCTGACTAATTAAAACCGCTGCATCAAGTGCTTGTGGGCGATGATACAAAACCGCACCGAGACGGGCGGTTAGGGTAAGTAGCTCGATTTGATCGCTGACATCGCCCTCGAGTGAGCGGATAGTTTCATAGCAATCGAGCAGCGTTGATAGCGAGGCGAAGCTATGTCGTCGGGCGAGAATGACCTCGACGCTTTGGCTCCATGCGAGGTGCGCGCCACATCTATTGTCCTCGCCGATAAAGTGGTCGAGGGCCGACTCGAAGAAATGTTGGCGCCGATGAAATTCGTTGGGTGCGCAGGCGAGCCCGGAGGCATACAGCAGCCAGGCACTGGTATTAATCATTTCGGGGGTAAGCGGGGCGAGCAGGGTGTTTAAATCAGACGTAACAGCGGGCGCATCAAATGCATGGGTTGCATCAGACGACGTGAGTGGTGGAATGCGGTCGAATGAATGACCTGAATTCACGGGTGTCCTCCCAAGACATCAAATCTACTGCTCCGTCCTTAGGTGGTGTCTATTTTGCACCATATTTAAAGACTTTGCGAATCACAGCGCGGCGTGGAAATCATCGCAAATCGGATGATTTGGATCCGGCACCCACTATATATATTACCTATGCAGATATTGTGCCAATCGGTGGACCTACTGTTGCTCAGTCGCTTGTGTACAACTTCTAATGTAGATTCGTGAATAGGGCGATTGATTGTAAAGAACTCTGACAAACAAGCGAAAATGTCCCGACCGCATCGCGAATTCCTTTATTTTCGTTTAGCCGCGTTGCAAATAACCCCAGACGAAAGTCTAGCCTGTGTTGCGAAGTGAAACTTGGGACGGCTGCTTTTGTTGACTAGGCAGATTCGCTCAGGATGACGGATTAACGCCAATTCAGGCGATGATTGTGTCCCCGGAGCCGGTCTCGATCACGCGATACGATGGTTCCCGCCAAGCTGTTAAAAATACTGACAGTCTCAGGCGACCGTGCGGATATGGGGTACCTCGCCTGTTGGCATCGGCGCGGCATCGCTTGGCACGGCGGCGGTGACGCTGGCCACCCCGGTGCCTGAAGGATTGGCAAACTGATCATTTAGTGACTGCACGAAGTGATCGGTATTGTCGAGTATTTGATTCAGGCTGTGCTTGCTGCGAAAACCCCAACCCGCAGGATTACGATTGAGCAAGCTCCGCCACCAGCGGGTGCTGCGCGCAAACGCGGCGGCCACCCGTGGTGGCGCCGCGGTTTTCTGCAGACGCCGAAGCAATGATCGTCGTGCGAACCGCCGGCACAGAAAGTGGTTGGCGGTGAGCAGGCCAGCGCCAATTCCGGCGGCCGTGTATAGGTAGGCAGGGTTGGAACCCAGGCTCGATAGCCACGGGGCGCTAAAGGTAAAGCCGCTCCAGTATCCGAGTTGGACACTCAAGGTTCCCAGTGCCGCGATGAACAGGGCGATCAGCACGGCTTCGGTGATCAGCGTGCGACGGCGCCAGCGCGCAAGCAGTTTGGTTGTTTCGGGTACCACCTCGTCGAAAATGTCACGGCTGATTTTTTCCAGCGATGCGACGATGCGATAGGCGCGTTCGGATTCAACCTGATGCATGCGCTGATGGATCTCGCCCAGATCGTGATCGCGCTTGCGCTCAAAGCGGTTGCGTAGATGCTCGTCTTCTATCGGGACGGCGCAATCGGGATTGTAAATGGCATAGAAGCGACCGGCGGTGAGTCCCTGTTCGGCGAGGGCGCGTTGCCATGCGCCAACCACTTCCTCGGGGTTGTCTTCGCGTGCGGTGGTGTCGAGTTGATTCAGGATGTACAGAAACTTGCCGGAGTCAGAGCGGTGAATCGTATTGCCCACCAGATGTTGCAAGGTGTCGCGCATGGCGCCGGATTCTGGATGGCGTGCGTCGAAAAAAACCAGAACCAGATCGGACAGGTTGATAATGTGATCGATGATCTGCAATGTCGATGTACGCTGCGCGTCGGCATCGAATCCCGGTGAGTCGATCAGGATCTTGCCGCGCAGGCGCTCACTCTTGGTGGTCTTGAGCTGCAAATAGGCATCGATACGTTGACCTTCGCCCAGAGTTTCCTGTTCCAGATTGCGGCTCATTTGATAGAACGGAAAGCGCGGGTCCGCGTCCAGTGCCACGCCGGGCAAGGTCTGGGATGCGTCGTTACTGCTGAACGACATCACTGTGAATTTGTCATCAACGGCCTGATTGCCTGTCCGTTGCAGGGTTTCACCGAGATAATGATTAATGAACGTCGATTTGCCGGATGAAAAGGTACCCAGAACAGAAATCAACGGCCACCACGGGATCCGCGACGAGAACGATTCGCCATTTGTTAGGATGCCCATGCGTTGCCCAACACGATCAAGTTGGCGAAAGCCTTTGACAACCTGTAGCAATATCGGGTTTTCCTGTTTCAGGTGGCCCTCAAGGCTGTGTAGTCGCTTGCGGCTAATGGCACCGGGGTGGCTCATGCATATCTCCCTTGGCTGAAACGTTGGGTGTCTCAACCGATAATAGCCGACGAGTCGATGATTGGAAACGGTCGGAATAGTTAATCTCTTTTCTAAGTAGTATCCTGCCTTGTAATACGTATCGTCTAGGGTAGTATTGCTGTGCGGGCGCAGTAACCACCAGTGGTAGTTACGCGCATCCAAGCGATAAAAAATGACACAGATAATAAAACAAGCGCGGGTTATTCACATGCGCGACACTGATGAACATAAACATTTAAGGGGGGAATATGGCCGATCTTTTTTCTGATGAGTATATGAAGGGATATTTGGAACAGTGGAATGCTGAGCCAGGTTTATCCGCCGCACTTGCGAAAATCAATTTTTGTTCTGTAATAGCCTACGGTTTTGATGGTGAAGACACCCCTCGCGGTGTGTTGACGGTTGAAAACGGTATAGCGACCAGTGCTGGGATCTATAATGGCGAGACACTGAGTTGGGACATTCGCGCATCCTTTGATAACTGGAACAAGTGGATGGCGAAGCCACCAGGCATGATGGGTCTGGGTATGGCCTATACCTCCCGCAAGATGAAATTCAAGGTGGGTGATTACGGTGCGATGATCAAGGATCCCCGTATGGCGGGTCCATTCATCAAGAGTTTTGCGGTGATGGGACGAGTGTCCTGAGTACCGACCACGCTACTGTTGAGATTTTACACTGCTGACAACGACTGAGCACTGGGATTTTCCAGGGCTTTGTTCTGCGTGTTTGGCAGACACGTTTTGGTAACCGTATCCGCGGATACGTGGTATCAGAACACCGAGTTCGGCAATCGGTTGGATTGCCGGGATTCGTCAATTTTTGTTACTTATTTATCGGAGTTGGGCAGCCATGTCGATTAAAGTCATTCCACTCGCACTTGCCGGGTTGTTGTCAGCCGTGACGGTGACGATGACCACAGGCGTTTTTGCCGCAGGCAATATTGTTACTGTTCAGGGCGGCAGCGCCGGAGGTGGTGTGGCTTTGGGTGGCACGGTAGTGCCGCGCAAGGAGGTGACACTCTCCGCTCAGGTGCCGGGACGAATAGAGATTCTGGCAGGCGAGGAAGGCGACCAGTTTGACAAGGGTACGGTCCTGGTCGCAGTCGACGAGGACGATCTGTTGGCCCGCCGCAAGGCCGCATGGGCCGAACTTGCCGGTGCCGATGCAAAGTTACGCAACGCCGGAGTACAGTACTCGCGCGAATGGGTTTCTCCCTACGGTGGCCAGAGCAATGACGCGATGGGTGGTATGCCCTCCATGTTTAACTTCTTTTCCTCTCCGGCTCGCGGCATGATGCCGGGGGGTGGCTCGCCTGGATATGACCGCCATGCCGATCTTTATACCCATGGTACGGAGATCGAACAGGCACGCAGTTCGGTCACCGCGATTCAGGCGCGGATTGAAGAAATCGACGCCAAGCTGCGCGATACCAAAAGCCTTGCACCTTTCGATGGGGTGATTACTCGCAAGATGGTTGAGATTGGTGACAGTGTTCAACCCGGTATGCCGTTGCTGCAGTTTGCGGATACCACGACTTTGCAGGCGCGGGTAGAAGTTCCCGCCAGACTGATGCCGGGCGTTCGTGAGGGCATGGTGGTCCCCGCCAAGCTCGATGTTGGCGATACCCGGGTTTCTGTTCGGGTTGCACGAATCTTTCCGGTTGCCGATGCCACTCGTCATACTGTCACGGTCAAGTTTGATATTCCTCAGGGTGCCCCCGCGGCACCCGGCATGTATATCGAGGTATCACTGCCCGATACCAACGCGACCGAGGAGCAAGTACCGATCATACCGATGTCGTCGCTGGTGTGGCGCGGCAGTTTGCCTGGTGTCTATGTGGTCAGTGACAGCGGTAGCTTTGAGTTACGACTGGTCCGGTTGGGCAATCGCACCAGTGAAGACTATGTCGAGGTCATTTCTGGTCTGGCGATCGGCGAACAGATCCAGGACAGCCCTCCCTCAGCAGGCAGTAGCGGCTGGAACGCCGGCGGCGGATCTTAGTCACCGCTGTGTTGCTGGCCAGGAGGCGATGTTTCCCCTTTTTTTGTAAATATATTTTCGAATATGTCGTAGAGACGGTATCAACATGACTGAGCAGAAAAACGAGCCAGAAAATCCCAATCAGCCCGCAACCGGTCTGTCTATGGAATCAGGGGTGGTTGCCGAGGCCCACAGTCTAGGCATCGCCGGACGTACCGCACGAACCTTCATCAACACCCCGGTCACCCCGATGCTGCTGGTGACCGCTTTGTTTGTCGGCCTGCTGGGTCTGATATTCACACCGCGTCAAGAAGATCCTCAAATATCGGTCCCGATGATCGATTTGTACGTCCAGTATTCGGGTGCCACCGCAGAGCAGGTTGAAAGTCTGGTGACCTCACCACTCGAACGCTTGATGGACGAAATTCCGGGCGTGCGTCATGTCTATTCCATGACTGAGCGCGAGCAGTCGATTGTTACCGTACGTTTCAAGGTCGGCGAAGATCTGGGTGCGTCAATCGTCAAGGTGTACGACAAGATTCAATCCAACCTCGACAGGATGCCACCGGGTGTGTCGATGCCGATGGTGAAACCGGTCGCGGTCGATGATGTGCCTGCCGTTACGCTGACGCTGTGGTCGAAGGATGTCGATGATGGCGCGCTGCGTATTCTCGCCAAGGATGTTTTACAAAAACTGGGAGAGGTTCCCAATACCGGTAAGGGCTTCGTTGTCGGCGGACGTTCTGATCAGATACGTGTGGAAGTGCTGCCCGAAAGACTGGCTGGATACGGCATCAGTCTGGAAGAGGTAGCCAGCACGATTCAGACGGCGAATGCGGAACTGAATACCGGTGCCGTCGAGACTGGTGGTGCTGCATTCACCGTGTACTCCGGTGCCTTTTTGCGATCATCATCGGATATTGAGCGTTTGGTTATTGGTATTCGCAATGGCGCGCCAGTGTATGTACGCGACGTCGCCAAGGTCACCTATGGGCCGGAAGAAACCTCCCGCATGGTGACCCATTTTACCGGCCCATCCCACCCGGGGGGGACGCCGACCGCTGATGGTGAGCAGGCGGTAACCATAGCGCTGGCCAAGAAAGAAGGCACCAACGGTGTCGCGGTGGCCGCTGAAATTTTGCAGCGCGTTGAGCAGTTAAAGGGTAACTTCATTCCAGCCAATGTTTTTGTTGAAGTGACCCGCGACTACGGCAAGAGCGCGAACGACAAGGTCAACGAACTGCTCGGCGCGATGATGGAAGCCGCCATCATCGTATCGATACTGTGTGTGATTGGCTTGGGTGCTCGCGCCGCGTTTGTGGTCATTACGGTTATCCCGGTTGTCATCCTGTTGACGATCTGGTGGACCATGATGATTGGCTACACCATCGATCGAGTGAGCCTGTTCGCGTTGATTTTCTCGATCGGCATTCTGGTTGATGACGCGACAGTGGTGGTCGAAAACATCTTTCGACATTGGCTGGAGAAAGGGCGAACCACGGTCGCGGACGCTATTGAGGCGGTTCGCGAAGTGGGTAACCCAACTATTCTGGCAACCTTTACCATTATTTCCGCCCTGTTACCGATGGGTTGGGTGAGTGGTTTGATGGGACCCTACATGCGTCCGATTCCAGTGCTGGGTGCGTCGGCGATGTTCTTTTCACTGATTGCAGCTTTCGTGTTTACACCGTGGTTCGCGATGCGGGTGCGGCCACAGCTGGGCGCGCTGAAAAAGGCGGAAGAAAGAGAGAAAAAGACCAATGCGATTATCTCGCGTTTCTATCGACCGCTGATCATGCCGCTGGTCGAAAGTCGTAAGAAGGGCATTATTTTTCTGGTGAGCATTATCGCGTTAACCGCGATGTTGTGTTCGATGTTCTACACGCAGCACGTGCGGGTAAAAATGCTGCCCTTCGATAACAAACCCGAATTCAGCGTTATCATTAATATGCCTGAAGGTACTGCATTACCCGTGACGGCGAATCTGGGTATTTCGTTGGCCAACGCGGTTCGAACCATCCCCGAGGTGGTCAGCGTGCAGTCTTATTCGGGTACCGCTCAGCCGTTCAACTTCAACGGCATGGTGCGTCACTACTATCTTCGTCAGCGTCCTTGGCAAGGGGATCTGGTGGTTCGCCTGATCGACAAGACTGAGCGCGATCGCGGCAGTCATGAGATCGCCGAAGAAGCACGCGAGTTGCTGACACCGATCGCTAAACGCGCCGGCGGACGCATTGCGGTGGTCGAGATGCCGCCGGGGCCGCCGGTGTTGCAAACCGTCGTCACCGAGATCCATGGGCCTGATGCGGAGACCCGGCGTGAAGTTGCGCGCAATATGTTGAAGGCGTTCGAACAGGCGCCAGGTGTGGTTGATGTCGATAGTTACATGATTGACGACTATGACTTCTGGCGCTTCGAAGTCGATCGCGAGAAGGCGGTACGTCAGGGTATTTCGGTTGACAGCATCAACAATAATCTTGCCATGGCGATGGGTGGATTCAAGCTGGGTGATGTCAAACGAGGGAAGGTGCTGGAGCCCACCTATATTGTGATGCAGGTACCGTTGGCAAGTCGTTCCGATGTCCACCGATTGTCCAACTTGCCGATTAAAACCCCGGCGGGCCAAACCATTCCACTCGCCGAGTTGGGGCGGTTTGTGAAGCAGCCGCATGACCAGACTATTTTTCACAAAGACCTGCGTGGCATTGAGTATGTGGTCGGTGAAATGGCCGGGCGTTTGGGCGCTCCTATTTACGGCATGTTCGACATCGAGGCATTCACGGATAACTACACCACCCCCGATGGGGTTGTGATGGACGGCATGCCCTGGACCTTGTTGGGACCACCAAACGATGACTTGAAGTCTGGATTCGAATGGACCGGTGAATGGACGGTGACGTTCGAGACCTTCCGCGATATGGGTATCGCCTTTATGGCTGCGATGGTCCTTATTTATGGCCTGATAGTCTGGGAGTTCAAGAATTTCGCGCTGGCGGGTTTGATTATGGCGCCGATTCCATTAACCATGATCGGCATTATTCCTGGACACTGGCTGATGGATGCGGAGTTCACGGCGACCTCGATGATCGGCATGATTGCGCTTGGTGGCATTATCGTGCGCCAATCTATTTTGATCGTTGAGTTTGTGAAAATCGAAGTGGCGAAAGGGACAGAGGTTCGTGAGGCCGCAGTGCGCGGTGCCGAGATTCGTATGCGTCCAATTTTCATCACTTCATTGACGCTGATGGCCGGCGCCTTTGCGATTATTAATGATCCGATTTTTCAGGGCATGGCGGTGAGTTTGTTGTGGGGTGCTGGTGTCGGTACGATCATGGCGATCTTGGTTATCCCGATGGGTTGCATCAGCGCACGCCGGCAGTTCTATCTTGATGTCGATACCGAAGGTAACAAGGTGTTGAGTCCGAGCTATGCGCGTATTGAGGGCGAGTATGCCGAAGCGGATGGCGCGGTCGCGGTTGATGAATTCAAGACGCCGATTTGGATGCGGCTTTGGGGACTGATATTTAGCGCAGGGACTTGGCTGTTCTATATTGCCCGCGCGGTATTCTTGTTGCTTGGGCAGCTGTGGGACACCTTGATGGGCTTGTTCGGCGGCGGTGGTACGCCACCACCCCCGCGTCCGCCAGCACCTCCAGGCTCAACGGGTGGCCCAAGTAGTAGCGGCACTTCAGGCGGGGGCACACCTCCACCACCACGGCAACCACCGCCTTCAGGTACGCCACCTCCACCGCGGCAAGCGCCACCTTCGGGTACGGCTCCACCGCCCCGTGAAGCAGCACCTGCGGGTACGCCACCACCCCCGCGTGAGACGCCGCCGGAGGCTTCCAAGCAAAGCGCGGAACCACCATCGGTTGCAGCGACTGCGGTTGACGATCCAGCAAAAGCCACCTCGGACGTATCCGTCGGTGAGTCAGAAGAACCGGATGGCGACGACTCGGGCGGAGCATCTCGCTCACGCCGCGGTATCCGCTTGAAGTAATTGAGGGTTTTGAGAGTGGGTGCCAAAGGATTTGCAGGCGTACAGTTACCTCGTTTCTGCGCGAGATTGACGGTGTTGATGAGCCTGATCACGCTATCAGGATCCGTCGCGGCCAATGTCGACATGGCACCGCCGCCGCCTCCGGGGCCTTATATGGGCGCGGATAGTGTTCCAGTTCTTAACGAACCTCCTGTTTCGCCGGTGGCAGATCCGTCGGTGTCGGTGCAGATGCACCAACCTCCCGCCGAAGTAGTGGAACAATCCGCAGTTGCTGTGATCGAGTCCGCCGACGCCGACGCCGACGCCGACGCCGACGCCGACGCCGACGCCGACGCCGACGCCGACGCCAGCGCCAGCGCCAGCGCCAGCGCAGCGACACCATTAACACCAGACGCTGCTACAGCCACCGCAGCGAACCGGATACCGGCGCAGGATAACCCCTATCTAAACTATGGCGTCGTGGCGCCGCAACCGCACTGGGGCGGGCCGATGGGCATGCCACCCGCCGCTCGCTATGCGCCTCGATATCCCCCCCAATACTGGCCACGTCAGGTGCCTTATGGGTATATGCCTGCCTGGGTTCCAGCGCCGAATAATCAGTGGCGATAGATTGATGGCACACCGGGTTTACTGGATCAAATGCAGCTGCAGTTTTTTTGTCATCGCACTGTTACTGCAGGTGTCTGTGGCGTCGGCATGGAATGGCATTCA
>DTRM01000154.1 GCA_012965975.1 Chromatiaceae bacterium
CTGTGCGGGCAAGTGGGACAACACCGAGACCATGGAGAAGATTCTGTCGCTGCGCCACGAACTGGCACAGCTACTCGATTTCGATAACTACGCCGAACGTTCGCTGGCAACCAAAATGGCGCGGTCCGCCGACGAGGTGTTGGGCTTTCTGTATGATTTAGCCGACAAGTCAAAGCCCTTTGCAGAAAGGGATATTGAGGCCCTGCGCCAGTTCGCCAAAGATCAAGGCGCGGAACATGATCTCGAGGCATGGGATATGGGTTACTACTCTGAAAAACTTCGCCTGCATGACTATGCGCTGTCGCAAGAAGATCTGAAGCCGTACTTTCCCGAGACCACCGTCATCCCCGGTCTGTTTAAAGTCGTCGAGCGGCTTTATGGTTTGTCGATCCGCGAGATTAGCGAATTTGATTCGTGGCACGACGATGTGCGCTTGTTTGAAATTCGCGATAGCACCGATACGCTGCGCGGGCGGTTCTATCTTGACCTGTACGCGCGCCAACACAAGCGCGGCGGCGCATGGATGGATGACTGCATTACACGAATGCGCAAGGCCGATGGCATGCAGTATCCGGTCGCCTATCTGACCTGCAATCTATCCGCGCCAGTGGGCGATACCCCGGCGCTGTTCACCCACGATGAAGTCGTCACCATTTTTCATGAGTTTGGTCATGGCCTGCATCATATGCTGACCCAGATCGACTACCCCGGCGTGTCCGGCATTAATGGCGTGGCCTGGGATGCAGTGGAACTGCCGAGTCAGTTCATGGAAAACTGGTGCTGGGAAAAAGAGTCTCTGCAATTGATGACCGGCCACTATCAGACGGGTGAGACACTGCCGGATGAGTTGTTTGAAAAAATGCGCAAGGCGCGTTCCTTTCAAGCGGGCATGCAAATGGTCAGGCAGCTGGAGTTTTCGATTTTTGATTTCCGCATGTATCAGGAATATGACGCCAGCAAAGGTGGTCGCATCTATGACATCCTGCAACAGGTTCGTGACCGGGTATCGGTTGTACAACCACCGTCATTCAACCGTTTCGCGCATGGCTTCTCGCACATCTTTGCCGGTGGTTATGCCGCTGGATACTACAGCTACAAGTGGGCGGAGGTATTGTCGGCAGATGCGTTCTCACTGTTTGAGGAACGCGGAATTTTTGATGGTGAAACCGGCGCCCGCTTTTTGCATTCGGTGCTGGAACGCGGCGGCTCCCGCGATGCGATGGATCTGTTCGTTGAATTCCGTGGCCGCGAACCGAACATCGATGCGCTGCTGCGACACAATGGAATCGCCGCCTGATGGCGCTGCGCCACTACATCACTGCACTGCTTTTGTTGCTTAGCTGCAACGCAATGGCGGAAAGCGTTCGCTATGTCACCGACGAGCTGCGTCTGTCGCTATACAAAGAGGCCAGCGCCAAAAGCGAGGTGCTGCGCAAGATCGGCAGTGGCGCCAAGGTAATCCAATTGGGTAAAGACGGTTATTACGCCAAGGTTCGTCTCGAAAACGGCACCATCGGCTGGGTCAAGGCAACGTTTCTAACCCGTGAGCAACCCGCGCGCTCGAAACTGATTCACGCGGAGGCCAACCTGGCCGAAGCCGTCGAGTCTGTTGCGCGGTTTCGCGCCGAACGCGACAGCGCAAAACAACGCCTTGAAAGCATCGGTGCAGGACAAGCAGAACTGCAATCGCAACTGAATAATGTCATCACTGCGCGCGATATACTCGACGCCGAGAATCTGGCATTGAACAGCCGGCTCGCACAAACCGGCGGTCAAGTCCCGAGTTCCTGGTTATGGATCAGCGCCTTCATCACGCTCGTGCTTGGCCTCGTTGGAGGACTCTACTTCGCCGACTATCGCATGCGCCGACGCCACGGTGGCTTTCGTGTTTACTGATACGGATCTCGCGACATGAAAATCGCTACCTGGAACGTCAATTCGCTTAAGGTTCGCCTGCCGCATGTGCTGGACTGGCTCAACAACGCCGATCCCGACATACTGGTGTTGCAGGAGACCAAAACCACCGACGAGAATTTTCCACGCGAAGCAATCGAAGAGGCCGGTTATCAGGTCGCTTTTTCTGGGCAAAAAACCTACAACGGTGTTGCCCTCATCAGCAAACACCCCATCACTGACGTGGTCACCGATGTCCCTGACCTTGATGATCCGCAACGACGTATCCTCTGTGCAACCATCAACGATGTGCGCGTACTCGACCTATATGTTGTAAACGGTTCCGAGGTCGGCTCAGAAAAGTTTGAGTACAAGCTGCGTTGGCTCGAGGCCGTGACCCAATACATCAAACAACAACTGGATGCGCATGATCGCTTTGTGGTGCTGGGCGACTTTAACATCGCGCCCGCCGATGCCGATGTACATGACCCCGAGGCGTGGGAGGGTCGTATTCTGTGTAGCGCCCCCGAACGTGACGCGCTGCAGGACATGCTGGATCTCGGTCTCAACGATTGCTTTCGCCAATTTGAACAAGAAGACAAGAGTTTTAGCTGGTGGGATTATCGTGCCGCAGGCTTTCGCCGCAATCGCGGTTTGCGCATTGACCTGATTCTTGCCAGCAACACGCTGGCACAGACCTGTCGCGCCTGCGCTATCGACAAAGAACCACGCGGGCTTGAACGACCCTCTGACCATGCGCCCGTATACGCGGAGTTTGAGTGACATGAAGTACCGTGACCTGCGCGATTTTATCGCCAAACTCGAGGCCGATGGACAGCTGAAACGAATCAGCGCCGAGGTTGATCCGTATCTGGAGATGACCGAAATCTGCGACCGCGTACTGCGCGCGGGCGGCCCGGCACTGTTGTTTGAAAACCCTAAGGGCTCTGACATTCCCGTGCTCGGCAACTTGTTCGGCACAGCGCAGCGCGTCGCGATGGGCATGGGCGAAGACTCGGTTGAGGCACTGCGTGAGGTTGGCAAACTGCTCGCCTTCCTGAAAGAACCCGACCCGCCGAAAGGCCTGAAAGATGCGTGGGAAAAATTGCCCGTATTCAAACAGGTGTTAAACATGGCACCCAAGGTAATCAAGAAGGCCGATTGCCAACAGCACGTGATACAAGGCGATGATGTCGATCTGGCCAAGTTGCCAATCCAAACCTGCTGGCCGGACGACGCCGGGCCGTTAATTACCTGGGCCCTAGTGGTCACCAAGGGGCCCGAAAAAGAACGTCAGAATCTGGGCATCTATCGCCAGCAGGTGATCGCTAAAAACAAGGTCATCATGCGTTGGCTGGCTCATCGCGGTGGCGCACTCGACTATCGTGATTGGTGCGAACAACACCCCGGCCAACGATTTCCTATTGCCGTCGCACTCGGTGCCGATCCGGCTACCATCCTCGCCGCCGTCACCCCCGTGCCCGACAGCCTGTCGGAGTACGGATTCGCAGGCCTGTTGCGCGGCTCAAAAACCGAGGTTACCCGCTGTATCGGCAATGCGCTTCAGGTGCCCGCCAGTGCTGAGTTTGTGCTTGAAGGCTATATTGAACCGGGTGAGGAAGCCGATGAGGGCCCGTTTGGCGATCACACCGGTTATTACAATGAGGTTGAACGCTTCCCGGTGTTTACCATCGAACGCATCACCCACCGCGACCAGCCAATTTACCACAGCACCTATACCGGTCGCCCACCGGACGAGCCCGCGGTGCTGGGTGCTGCGCTGAATGAGGTGTTCGTGCCGATCTTGCAGAAACAGTTTCCGGAAATAATCGATTTTTATCTGCCGCCCGAAGGCTGTTCTTATCGTGTCGCCGTGGTTAGCATGAAGAAACAGTATCCCGGCCATGCCAAGCGCGTGATGTTTGGTGTATGGTCGTTTCTACGCCAGTTCATGTACACTAAGATGGTCATTGTGGTTGATGATGATATCAATGTACGCGACTGGAAGGATGTGATCTGGGCGATGACCACGCGCATGGATCCGGCACGCGACACCACCATTGTCGAAAACACGCCAATCGACTATCTCGACTTTGCATCGCCGGTTTCGGGGCTCGGATCGAAAATGGGTTTCGACGCGACTGGCAAATGGCAAGGCGAAACCACGCGAGCGTGGGGGCGTCCCATTGCGATGGACGATGAAGTAAAAGCGCGTGTCGATGAACGCTGGGAAGAATTTGGCATCTAATGAACACTTGGAGCATAAGCATGAAAACACTAACTACTTTGTTACTATCCTTGGCGTTTGTTACCACCACCGCTGTTGCCGAGAAAGGCCCCGCGGTACCCGACTACCCGGCCGATAAAATCACCGACAACACCTATGTAATACACGGCCCGCTTACCACGCCAAATTCAACCAACCAGGGGTTCATGAACAACCCCGGTATCGTAATGACCAGCGCCGGTATCGTCATCGTCGACCCGGGTGGCACCTTGCAAAGCGGCGAAATGGTACTGCGCCAGCTGGCGGCGCTAACGTCGGACCCGGTCGTAGCCGTATTTAACACGCATATCCACGGAGATCACTGGCTGGGCAATCAGGCGATCAAGGCCGCCCACCCCAAGGTTCAGATCTACGGACACCCACGTATGTTGGAAATGGTAGAAGCCGGGGAAGGCCATACCTGGGTTGATCTGATGGAGCAGCTAACCGCAGGCCAAAGTGCCGGCACCAAAGTCGTCGGCCCAACCAAGGCCATTGCCGGCGGCGACATCATAACGGTCGGCAACACTCAGTTTCGCATTCACCACTATGGCAAGGCGCATACCGAAACCGACCTTATGATCGAAGTAGTTGAAGAGTCTGTCGTTTTTTTGGGTGACAACGTACTCATCGGACGAGTGCCCCGCATCAGCGATGGCGATGTTATGGGCAACATCACCAGTCTGGATAAAGTGATGGCATCAAGCGCCAAGCATTATGTCCCCGGGCACGGGAAAACGGGCGACGCGAACACGCCAAAATCTTTCCAACGCTATCTGAATATTCTATATACCGAGGTGAAAAAATTGTACGAAGATGGCATGAGTGATTTTGAAATGAAAGACCACCTGGCCAAGGCGTTGGCGATCTATTCAGACTGGGAAGACTACGACGTCCAACTTGGCAAGCACATCAGCTTGGTCTATCTGCAAATCGAAGAGGCGGATTTCTAGATAAACAAGGGAACAGCCCCGCTTATTAGGCCATCCCGCGCCGCGCGGAAAACGTCAGCTCTACTGAGTAGTTATATTTTTTAGTCGGTATGTTCAAGGTGTTTCCTCTGATACTACTCGGTTCCTTGTCGATTCGAGTCATCATAATGCCTGGCCAGTTCGGCTGTGATTAATGCGACATAGACTCGGCGCTATGCAAGCAACCCGCCACCATACTGGTTACTCGACGGTAACCGACTTAGCCAAATTCCGCGGCTGATCAACATCCGTGCCCTTAAGCACCGCAACATGATAAGCAAGCAACTGCAACGGAATCGTATACACAATCGGCGAGATTCCGGCATCGGCATCGGCAACGCGCATCACCTCGATGCCATCGCCTGACTCAACCGGAGTATCCGTATCCGCGAACACATATAGCTGGCCACCGCGCGCCTGCACCTCCTGCAGGTTCGCCTTTAATTTTTCCAACAAGGCATTGTTCGGCGCCACCGCGATCACCGGCATTTCCGCATCAATCAATGCCAACGGACCATGCTTTAGCTCACCCGCCGGATAAGCCTCGGCATGGATATACGAAATCTCTTTCAGCTTTAACGCGCCCTCCATCGCCACCGGGTACTGCGCCCCACGGCCCAAAAACAACGCATGATTCTTGTCGCTAAAGTTCTCCGCCAGCGCCTTGATCTCATCATCAAGCTTGAGCGCCCGCTCCACCTGTGCTGGCAACGCCTTGAGCTCCTTAACCAACTTGGCTTCGCGCTCGCTGCCCATGCCATTGCGTTTCCCGAGCGCGATCACAATCAGCATCAGCGCGACTAGCTGGGTGGTGAACGCCTTCGTCGATGCAACACCAATCTCCGGACCCGCGCGTGTCATCAACGACATGTCTGACTCGCGCACCAAAGAGCTTTCCGGTACGTTACAGATCGCCAAGGTATGCGCAAAACCCATCTCTTTCGCTTGCTTTAAAGCTGCAAGCGTATCGGCGGTTTCACCCGATTGGGATATGGTTAGAAACAGCGTGCCGTCGGCTACCACATGTTTGCGGTAACGAAACTCGCTCGCCACCTCGACGTTACAGGGTAGCTTGGCGATCCCTTCGAGCCAATAACGCGCCACCATGCCCGCATGGTAACTGGTTCCACAGGCAACGATCTGCACCGCTTTAACATTACCAAGAATCTCCGCCGCTTCTGGCCCGAACGCCTGATCAAGTACGGCACTTTTACTCAGCCGACCTTCCAGCGTGCTGGCAATCGCCGCGGGCTGCTCGAAAATCTCTTTCTGCATGTAGTGGCGATACTCGCCACGCTCGACAGCGTCATTAGCCACCTCAGACACGCGTTCTGGACGCTCAACAACATTGCCTTCATAATCATAGATCGTTAATGAATCGCGG
>DTRM01000155.1 GCA_012965975.1 Chromatiaceae bacterium
AACCCGCTGGTGCTCTACACACTCGGTGCCACAACCGCTGGCTGGTTATTGATTGGCGAATTCATTTTTACCTTGGCCATGGCGTTAAAGTGCTACCCACTACAACCGGGCGGCCTTCTGGCTATCGAAGCCGCTGCGATTGGCCTGACTGATGCGCAAAGCATTTTCCACGAGACTGCTAACAACTTCGAAGTGATTCTACTGCTGATTTTCATGGTCGCGGGCATCTATTTCATGAAAGATCTGCTGCTGTTTGTGTTCGCCAATCTGCTCACCAAGGTCCGCTCAAAAATCGGCTTATCCCTATTGTTCTGCTCGCTCTCGGCCTTCCTGTCTGCCTTTCTTGATGCACTCACCGTCACCGCGGTACTAATCAGCGTGGGCGTGGGCTTCTATACCGTATTTCACAAGTTTGCCTCGACGGCGTCCGAGCATGAACTGGAATCCGATCACGCCAACGACGAGCATGTGCCTGAATTTCAGCGCGAGGATCTGGTCGCTTTTCGGGCCTTCCTCCGCAGTCTGCTAATGCACGGTGCGGTCGGCACGGCACTGGGCGGCGTCTGTACCCTCGTCGGGGAACCGCAAAACCTGTTGATCGCGACCAAAATGAACTGGTCGTTCGTCGAATTTTTTATCAAGATGGCGCCGATCACGATGCCGGTGCTGGTGTGCGGCCTGATGACCTGTGCGCTTCTCGAGAAATTGAAGGTGTTTGGCTACGGCACCACGCTGCCACAGAATGTTCGCGAGGTCCTTGCCGACTACGCCAAAGAGCAGAACGAACGACGCTCAACCCGACAGTCCGCTAAACTATTGATTCAAGCAGGCGTTGGGATTTTTCTGATTATCGCGCTGGCAACTCATGTGGCTGCAGTGGGCTTGGTGGGTCTGATGGTGATCGTCTTGCTTACCGCATTTAACGGCGTGATTGACGAGCACTCCATCGGCAAGGCGTTTGAGGAGGCCTTACCGTTTACCGCGCTACTGGTTGTGTTTTTCGCCATTGTCGCCGTGATCCACGATCAACATCTGTTCAGCCCCGTCATCAACGCAGTGCTGGCAATGGATGAATCGATACAACCCGCCATGTTCTTTATCGCTAACGGGGTACTGTCGATGATCAGCGACAATGTCTTTGTCGCAACGGTTTATATCAATGAGGTCGCAGCGGCATTCGAAGCCGGTACGATCAGTGCAACCCAATACAACAACCTCGCGATTGCGATCAACACCGGCACCAATCTGCCCAGCGTGGCCACCCCCAACGGCCAAGCCGCCTTTCTGTTCCTGCTGACCTCCGCGTTGGCACCGTTGATTCGTCTGTCCTACGGCAGAATGGTACTAATGGCCCTGCCCTACACCTTCGTTCTTGGTGGCGTGGGCCTCGCCGCGGTAGTGCTCACTTTGTAGGAGCGGGCTTGCCTGCGAACAGGGCTTCCCGTAACTCGATTCGCGGACGAGCCCGCGCCTACGGTTCGAGTTATTCGGGCTATACTTTGATTACAGTACCTGTCACACCACGGGAGATATGATATGTCTATAGCTGTCACGTTAAGAGAACATCTAGAGATGCACGGTATCTCCTACGATATCGTGCCACATCCTCGCACCACCTCATCGATGAAGACCGCAGAGGCATCCCATATTCCGGGAGACCAAATTGCCAAGTCAGTCGTCGTCGGCGATGGTGAACATTACACCGTGGTTGTAGTTCCAGCGACCCACCGGGTCGAGTTGGGCACCGTCCACCACCACATGCCGAACCATGTCGGACTCGCAACGGAGGAAGAACTGGCACGCCTGTTCTTTGACTGCGAACCCGGCGCGATACCACCGATTGGTGCGGCCTATGGAATTGATACGGTGCTGGATGACGTGTTATTGGATCAACGCGACATCTATTTTGAAGCCGGCGATCATGAGGAACTCATCCACATTCATGGCAGTGAGTTTGTCGGGCTATTACAGAACGTACAGACCTACCGTTGCAGTCATCACGTCTAGTTGGCTGAATCTGACTACTCGTCTGCAACGGACAAGTTGGCGTGGAAAATTGCCTTGTGGACATCGCCAAGACTGAGGATTCCCAGCAAACGATCGCCCTCGGCAACCGGGATGCGACGAAAATGATTGCCCGCCATAAATGAGGCCGCTTTAAGAATATGCATATCGGGTGATACCGACTTGACGCCGGTGGTCATCAGGTCGCTTACCTTGCCGCCGATGATATTACTGTACTCATCCATTCGGGAGTCGAAGTCGATCGCCGCCATGCCGTGCATCAAATCTTCGAGGTTTGGCAACAGGCTGTTCAATATATCTTTCTCAGCAATGATCCCGACCAGTCGGTCTCCTTCAACCACCGGAATACCACTGAGCCGGTACAGGCACATCAGCGAAACGACTTCACGCAAGCCGGTATCCGGAGCCACTGTTTTGACTCCGCGAGTCATAATGCTCTCTACGTTCATCTGATCATCACCCCTCAGGCCACTGCTTCGGCGCTGGCAGCCATAGATATAAACACTCGGCCATCTTCGACCTTGGTTGCGAAAGTGTTGGTACAGCCTTCATCTGGCCCCTGCGCCTCACCACTGGCCAGATCAATCTTCCAGTTGTGCAATGGACAGGTCACGGTGCTGCCGTGCACGATGCCTTGTGACAAGGGTCCCTGCTTGTGCGGGCATTCATCCTTGATCGCAAATATCTGATCGTCGGCCGTGCGGAATACCGCAATCGACATCGTGTCGGTCTTCAATACCCGGGATCCCAGCTTGGGAATATCATCCAGTTGGGCTATTTCGGTCCAGTCACTCATTTCTAACTCCTAGTTCGCGAGAGTCAACGACGTAAATTCGTGGGCGCTCTGGCCCTCGGCGCGCGCCTTCCACGGGTCAATCTGCGCGAACTTTTGTGATTCGAGAAAACTTGCATGCAGGGCCATCCGGCCTTCGGCATCGTCGACGATCCTTCCCTTTACAAAACTCAAGCTGACTCGTTCAACCCAGGGCGCAGTACGTTCGAGATAATGCGCATCAAGACGATACAGCTGAATAAAGGCACCGCAATACTCCAGTACTTCTTCCATCGTATCTACCTTGCACAACAAGTCGGTGACGCGAACCTTGATGCCGCCGTTGCCACCGACATGGATCTCAAATCCGGAATCCACACAAACAACAGAAAAATCCTTAATTGTGGCCTCGGCACAGTTACGCGGACATCCCGAGGCCGCTAACTTGAATTTGTGCGGCATCCACGAACCCCAGGTTAGTTCCTCCATCAAGATGCCCAGCTTGGTTGAATCCTGCGTACCGAAACGGCACCACTCGGAACCAACACAGGTCTTTACCGTTCTCATGGCCTTGCCGTAGGCATGGCCTGAAACGAAGCCAGCGTCGGCCAAATCGCCCCAGATGCCCGGCAATTCTTCCTTCTTCAAACCCAACATGTCGATGCGCTGACCTCCGGTGAACTTCACCGTTCGCACCTTCCATTTTTCTGCGATACGGCCAAGATCCATCAACTGCTGAGCCGAGGTCTCGCCACCAAAAATGCGGGGGATAACGGAGTAGGTGCCATCTTTCTGAATGTTGCCATGCGCACGCTCGTTAATAAAACGAGACTGGGCGTCATCCTCATACTCGGCCGGCCAATTCGCCAGCATGTAATAATTTAGGGCCGGACGACAACCCGCACAGCCATCTGGCGTTTTCCAGTCAAAAAGATCAAACACCGCGCGCATATCCTTGAGCTCGTATTTCTTGATTCCGGCAATAACCTCATCATGGCTATGCTCAGTACACCCGCACATGCCTTTCTTGCTCGGTGCCTCGTCATAACCTTCGCCCACCGTGCTCGCCAGCAGAGCCTCGACTAATCCAGTGCACGAACCACAAGAACTGGAGGCCTTGGTATGGGCACGCACATCATCCAGTGTAAACAATCCTTCTTTGCTAATCGCGCTGATGATGTCGCCCTTGCAAATACCATTACAGCCACAGATCTCGGCATCATCACTCAGTGACATCACGCGGGTTTCATCGCCATAACCGGCATCACCCAAATCGTGTTGCCCAAACAACAAGGTCTTGCGGAAATCGGCAATGCTGGTGCCTTCACGCATCAACTGGAAATACCAGGTACCGTCGATGGTGTCGCCGTATAACACGGCGCCTTTGACCTTATCGTCGCGGATAACCAACTTCTTGTAGGTACCTGCAGCAGGGTCCTGCAATGACAGAACCTCATCACCCTCTTGTGGATTAAAATCGCCGGCGGAAAACAGATCGATTCCGGTCACCTTCAACTTCGTTGATGTGACCGATCCTTCGTAACGTGCATAGCCCAACTGCGCAAGGTGGTTCGCGCAGACCTTGCCCTGCTCAAACAATGGTGCCACCAAACCATAGGCCACACCGCGATGCTGGGCACACTCGCCAACCGCGTAAACCCGCGGATCATAGGTCAACATGGTATCGTCAACCACCACACCGCGTTCACAATGCAGGCCTGCAGACTTTGCCAGCTCGGTATTCGGGACAATGCCAACACCCATCACAACAAGGTCTGCCTCTAGCTCACTGCCGTCCTTAAAACGAACGCCCGTAACGCGACCATTGCCGATAATCTCTTCCGTCTGCGCCTCCATCAAGAAGTTCATTCCGCGTTCTTCGAGAGAAACCTTGAGCAATGCGCTGGCTACCTTGTCGAGCTGGCGTTCCATCAGGCTGTCCAGCAAATGCACAACGGTAACATCCATACCCTGCTTCATCAGACCATTTGCGGCTTCTAGGCCCAATAAACCACCACCGATGACAACGGCTTTTTTGTAATCTTTTGCTGCGGCCAACATGGTATCGACATCGTAGATGTCACGAAACGCAATCACACCGTCTTTATCTTTGCCCGGCACTGGAATCATGAACGGATTGGAGCCGGTTGCGAGCAACAGGCGATCGTATGCCGCTTCGGTCCCATCCTCGGTGATCACGAGGCTATTTTTACGGTCTATTTTGCTAACCGTCTTACCCGTGTGCAGAGTGATGTTGTTGTCTTTGTACCATTGCAGATCGTTAAGCATGATCTCGTCAACGGTTTTTTCTCCGGCCAGCACCGGTGACAACATGATGCGGTTGTAGTTACCATAGGGTTCGGAACCAAACACGGTGATGTCGTATTGATCCGGTGCAATTTTTAGCAGTTCCTCGAGCGTACGCACACCCGCCATGCCGTTGCCAACCAATATCAGTTTCTCTTTCATCGCTGCTCCAGCGCCATCCAATCAACAAGTATATGTAATAATTAGAGCAAGGAGTGTGCCAGTTTCGGCGCTTGCCTCCGGCTATTATGTAGACCGTTGTTTTAACAGAAAATATATTAGATGTTTGGGACTTTCACTTGATCCGAAATGGCCCCTGCTAACGCACTGTGATGGTGCAGAACAGATTCACCATGCACCATCGAGACCCAATCAAGACCTGCGTTTATACGCGACTAGACACCCATATTCAGGGCGACCATCTGCTCATGAAACGACCTAAATATCTGAATGAGATCAACTGTCCGGTAAACCATTCAACCTTGTCAGAAATACCCCGGATTTGACCAAAGTTACCCCGATAGCGTGAGTCATAGCCGCAATTATTCACTCTCCATTATTGCTACCATAGTGTCATGGGCACACCTCTAACAATTCAGGCCGGATGGTACTCGGATGCGGGCATCAAGGACTCGAACGATGATGCCTGCGGTTTCGTTAGTCCGAAGTCATCAGCACTGGAGTCAAAGGGTGTCGCCGCCGTTATCGCTGATGGCATGAGCGGCAGCGAGGCGGGCAAAGAGGCTTCCAATGCCTGCGTTCAGGGATTTTTGAGCGACTATTTTTCTACCCCGGATTCTTGGGGAACCAAATCTTCCGGTACCAAGGTGCTAGGCGCGTTAAACCAATGGCTGTATACCCAGGGACAAGACCCACATAGCGGCGCACAGACCATGGTCACAACGCTAAGCACGCTGGTGATCAAATCAACGACTGCACATATTTTTCATATTGGCGATACACGCATCTATCGCCTGCGCAACGGTCAGCTCGAATGCCTGACCAAGGATCATCGCGTCCATATCTCCGATGAGAAAAACTATCTCAGCCGTGCGATGGGCATCGAGTTGCAAATCGATATCGACTACCGGGCCTTGCCAGTGGAGGAAGGAGATATCTATCTGCTGACCACCGATGGCATACACGACTTTCTCGATGATGCAGAACTTGCGGAATTTTTATATCCGAAAACGGACAGCCATGAGACGACCACCAGAGCCATCGCAGAGAAGGCGCTGGAATTGGGAAGTCACGACAATGTGTCCTGCCTGATTCTTCGTGTCGACACCTTGCCCGACGCCAACCACAGTGAATTTTACCAGCGCCTTC
>DTRM01000156.1 GCA_012965975.1 Chromatiaceae bacterium
AACGGCGCATACGCCTCGTCCAACACAATCAGCCCGGGGGCCAGATCGATCAGCTCCAGAATATCGCTGCGCGAGAACTCGCTCGGGAACACCTGCAAACGCTGATGCGCCATCAGTTCTACGACCAGTTTCTTCCGATCGGCACGAATCTGCGCGGCCTGCTGGTCGAATAACTCGGAATGCTGCAATGCGAACAGACTACTGGCCTGAGTCAGAACATTAATATTGTATGGCAACCGGGTCTTGTTGATTTCGTCGATCCATTGGGCATTACCGACCAGCAACCCCAGTCGCAAACCGGCCAGACCCATTTTCGATACCGTGCGCATCACCAGCAGATTGTCAAAATCAACGACATCCGCGATAAAGGTCTGTTCGGTAAACGGCGCATACGCCTCGTCCAACACAATCAGCCCGGGGGCCAGATCGATCAGCTCCAGAATATCGCTGCGCGAGAAACCGTTACCCGTTGGATTATTCGGACAAGCGATAAAAATGACTGCTGGATTATGCTGCGCGATAGCCGCGCGCATGGCCGGCATATCGAGCTGAAAGTCGTCATTACGTAACGGCACCCCGACGTATTCAAGCCCGGTCACGGTCGCGGACAAGCGATACATCACGAAACCGGGTTGCGGTGTGAGTACGCACCGGCCCTCACCGGCAAGACTCAGCAGAATCATCTGAATCAATTCATCCGAACCATTGCCTAACACCATCGAGGCCGCATCTGGCACCGCCATGGAGTCACGCAAGGCATGCCGGACAACCTCCGCCTCCGGATCGGGATAACGATTCAATTCAACGCGACGCAGTAATTCCAACCACTGGTCGACAAGGTCTTCCGACCAGGAATAAGGATTCTCCATCGCATCGAGCTTGATCAACCCCGCATGCTCGTTGACATGATAGGCACTGAGTGCCTGAATTTCTGGGCGAATCCAGTCAGCTGCCGTCTTGCCTGACATCAGGAATCCTTACGAATCCGGTATTCAGCCGAGCGCGCATGTGCGGTCAAACCCTCACCTCGAGCCAATATCGATGCGGTCTTGCCCAGTTCGCTAGCACCTGCTGCTGAACAATTGATGATGCTGGTGCGTTTCTGAAAATCGTAGACACCCAGTGGCGATGAAAAACGTGCGGTGCGCGACGTCGGCAACACGTGATTGGGCCCGGCACAATAGTCACCCAAGGCCTCTGCGGTATAACGACCCATGAAAATCGCTCCAGCGTGGCGGATACGAGCCGCCGCTTTTTCAGGCTCTGCGATGGACAATTCGAGATGTTCTGGCGCGATGTGGTTCGCCAACTCAATGGCCTCATCAAGATCCTTAACCTCAATCAATGCACCACGCGACTGCAGTGCCTCCTTGATAATATCAACCCGCTCCATGTCCGGCAGCAAGCGGTCAATACTGGCCTCCACTGCGGCAATGAAGCCCGCATCTGGACACAAAAGAATCGCCTGCGCATCCTCATCGTGCTCGGCTTGTGAAAACAAGTCCATTGCGATCCAGTCGGGATCGGTTTCGCCATCGCATACCACCAGGATCTCCGATGGACCTGCGATCATATCGATGCCGACCTGACCAAAAACCAAACGCTTGGCAGCGGCGACATAAATATTTCCTGGGCCAACAATCTTGTCAACTGCCGGGACCGTCTCAGTGCCGTACGCGAGCGCCGCAATGGCTTGCGCCCCGCCAATGGTAAACATGCAATCTACGCCGGCAACGTGTGCTGCAGCCAACACTAACTCGTTAACCTCGCCATCTGGCGTTGGCACCACCATCACCAACTCACCGACACCGGCGACCCGTGCCGGTAATGCATTCATCAACACCGACGAAGGATACGCGGCCTTGCCACCCGGCACATACAAACCCACTCGATCCAACGGGTGCACAGCCTGCCCTAACACGGTGCCATCGGCCTCATCAAAGTCCCACGAGTCCAACCGCTGATTTTCTGCGTAACGACGAATACGATTAGCGGCGATCTGTAATGCGTCGCGCTGCGCCTGATCAAGTCCTGCGTGTGCCGATGCCATCCGTTCAGCGGGTATCTCCAACCCCGCCATTGACTCCGCATCACAACGATCAAACCGGTTGGTGTACTCGACCACAGCCACATCACCACGCTCGCGCACATCGGTGAGAATCGACTGTACCGTACTGATAACGCCATCATCCGCCACACCTTCCCAAGCCAACAGGACGTCAAGCTGCGCACGAAAATCGCCATCCGAGCTTTTCAGTTTTGCTATCTCGGCCATGATGCTAGCCGTTTACTGCGGCCGTGAGATCGGCGATCAATCGTTTGATTGCCGCGTGTTTAATCTTCAAAGAGGCCTTATTAACCACCAGGCGCGAGCTGATATCAGCGATATGTTCCTGTGGCTCAAGCCCATTGGCCTTGAGTGTATTTCCCGTGTCGACGACATCGACAATACGATCAGACAACCCGGCTAGTGGCGCAAGCTCCATCGAACCATACAGTTTGATTAACTCTACCTGCTCGCCCTTGCGCGCATAATAGTCACGTGTGGTGTTGATGAATTTTGTCGCGATGCGCAAGCGCCCCTGCACCGGTTGCGCATCCACAGGACCTGCAACCATCAGGCGGCAACACGCGATCTTTAAATCCAATGGCTCATACAAACCATCACCACCATGCTCCATCAACACATCCTTGCCAGCAACACCCACATCTGCCGCGCCGTGCTGCACGTAGGTCGGCACATCCGTTGCACGGATAATCACCACCTTCACATTCTCTTGATTGGTGTCCAAAATTAGCTTGCGGCTTGTTTCGGGGTCATCGATCGGTTCAATTCCAGCCTGCGCCAGCAGTGGCAGAGTTTCCTTGAAGATTCGTCCCTTTGACAGGGCAATCACAAGTGGAGAATCATTGCTCATGCGTCGGCCTTCTCTGATTCGTTATCGTTGGATAGCTCATCGATCACCACATTACCCGGCACCCGACGAATACGCGCGCCCAGACGCGCCAGTTTTTCTTCGATCGACTCATACCCTCGATCGATATGATAAATACGATCAACCACCGTAACGCCTTCGGCCACCAACCCCGCCAAGACCAGACTGGCAGACGCACGTAGATCCGTCGCCATAACCGGTGCGGCGGTAATCTTGTCAACGCCGTTGCTAATCGCTGTGTTGCCTTCAAGCTGAATATCGGCGCCCATTCTCTGCATTTCATAGACATGCATGAAGCGGTTTTCAAAAATCGTCTCAGTAATCGTACCGCTGCCTTCTGCAATCACATTGAGCAACGTAAATTGCGCCTGCATATCGGTCGGGAACGCGGGATAAGGCGCGGTACTAATCTGCACCGCACGGGGACGTTTGCCTTTCATGTCCAATTCAATCCAGTCGGGGCCAAGCGAAATATCGGCACCGGCCTCGCGCAATTTCGAAATAACCGATTCCAGCATTTCCGGTTGCGTATCTTTAAGCAATACCTTGCCGCGTGTGACCGCCGCCGCAACCAGATAGGTGCCCGCTTCGATTCGATCTGGCAACACCCGATAGGTCGTACCGTGTAGAGAAGCCACCCCCTCGATCGTAATCGTATCGGTGCCTGCCCCAGAAATATTGGCGCCCATACTAATTAAAAATTTGGCAAGATCGACCACCTCGGGTTCTCGTGCCGCGTTTTCCAGCACCGTGGTACCCCGTGCGAGCGCGGCGGCCATCATCAGGTTTTCGGTGCCGGTAACCGTGACGATATCCATGCAGATATGCGCGCCCTTAAGGTGCTCTGCACGGGCTCGAATGTAACCCCCATCAACCGAGATATCCGCACCCATGGCACGCAAGCCATCGATATGAATATTGACTGGGCGAGACCCAATCGCACAACCACCGGGCAGCGATACGTCGGCTTGGCCAAAGCGTGCCAGTAACGGCCCCAGCACCAAAATTGACGCGCGCATGGTCTTAACCAACTCGTAGGGCGCAGAAAAATCGTGAATGGTGCTTGTATCCACCTCGATCCCCATCGACTCATCAATGGTCAGATCGACACCCATACGCCCAAGGACCTCCATCGTCGTGGTCACATCCTGCAGATGCGGGACATTGCTGATGGTCACGCGAGTTTCGCTCAACAGCGTCGCGGCCAAAATCGGCAACGCCGCATTCTTGGAACCCGAAATACGGATCTCGCCCTGTAGCGAAACACCGCCGGTTATCATGAGTCTATCCATTATTGCCTACTGTCTGATTTTGTAGCCGATACGGACCAGAAGCAGAGAAACCCCACTCACCAGCAACAAAAATGCCAGCGTGACGACCAGACTCAGCTCAGGGTCAACGTCCGATACACCAAAAAATCCATACCTGAAGCCATCTATCATATAGAAAAACGGGTTAAAACGGGATATTGCCTGCCAGATACCGGGCAACGACTCAACCGAGTAAAACACCCCACTCAGAAACGACAGGGGCACAATAATGAAATTCTGGAACGCACTCAGTTGATCAAACTTGTCGGCCCACAGACCGGCGATCAAACCCACCGCCCCCAATACCGCGCTCGACAGGACTAGGAACAACAACACCGTCGCCAGCGAAACCAGCGGTACGTCGACAAAAACCAGCGCCACCAACCACACGCACAAGCCAACCAGAATCCCCCGCACCACGGCGGCCGCCACAAAGGCCACCACCATTTCCACCCCCGATATAGGCGACAACAACAAAAACACCAGGTTACCGGTCATCTTCGACTGAATCAGACTCGACGAGGCATTGGCAAAGGCATTCTGGATTACCGTCATCATAATCAAACCAGGAACCAGAAAAGCCAGATAACTGACACCGTCGTACACCTTAATATGGTCTTCCAGCACACTGGCAAACACCAATAGATACAACAACGTGGTAACACAGGGGGCAAGCACGGTCTGGATGCTAACTTTGAGAAAGCGACGCACCTCTTTCTCAAACAGGGTACGCATACCACGTGGATTGTAGACCTCACCCATGAGTCACCTCGTTTGTCTGCGCGGTAATATCGATAAAGACCTCCTCCAAACCCGGGTCACGCGTATGCAACTCCAGTATCGGGATATCGACGTCACGCAACGCATCAAGCACCGCACCGATTTTGTCTTGGTCGCGCTTTAGCTTGAGCGTTAACTCGCAACCGTCTTGCTTAACCACCAGTGGCGCCAATGCCGAGGGTAACGGCTTGCCCTCACATCCCAGCGTCAGACACAGGAACTGATGCGGGTGACGTGCCAACAGCCGCTCTTTTTCATCCATCGCCACCACCCGACCATGGTTCAAAATCGCGATCTGATCACACAGACTCTCAGCCTCTTCCAGATAGTGCGTGGTCAACACAATGGTTCGACCCTCGCGATGCAACTCCGACACAAACTGCCACAGGTTCTTGCGTAACTCGACGTCAACACCGGCGGTAGGCTCATCCAGGATCACGACTTGCGGCCGATGTACCAGCGCTTGGGCCACCAGTACACGCCGTTTCATACCACCGGATAAGTCGTGCAAATTGGTATCGGCCTTGTCGATGAGATCCAGGCGTTCGATTAACTCATCGATATAGGAATGACTGCTGGGGGGACATCCGAAATATCCCGCCTGCAAACGCAACATCTCACGCACACTGAAGAACGGGTCATAAACCAACTCCTGCGGCACAACACCCAGCGCCTGACGGGTCTTGCGATAGTCGCGCTGCACATCGTTGCCGAGTACGCTAACCGAGCCTTGGCTGGCACGCGCCAAACCGGCGCTGAGGTTAATTAACGTCGACTTGCCCGCACCATTCGGACCCAACAAGCCAAAAAAAGACCCCTCGGGCACGGTAAAATTAATGTTGGACAACGCTTCCAGCCGACCAAACCGCTTGTACACGTTTGAAAATACGATCGCGGTCATTACATAGTCAACGCAAGGCGTTCAAATGCTATCGACCGGAAGAACCCGCTCTAGACCACTCAGACGAGCCATGCGCTGAAGCTGCGCGGGAAGATTGATTAGATTCAGGTCGCATTCGCGAGCACGCGCGAACTTCATCCATTCGATCAATAGCGCCAGACCTGCACTGCTGCTGTGTTTCACCTCCGCAAGATCGATATCACAGCGCGGCAACACGGCAAACAACTTGGCGCCTGCCAGTGACAACTCGCGGATGGTAGACAAGTCCAACTCGCCGTATAAACGATAGCGTCCGGTCTCAACTTGCTCAAGACCCGCACTCACCGCGTCGTCACCCGGGCATTGCGCTCAGCTAGCTGGTCAATCAGCCCGGCAATCCCATGGCGTCGAATGACTCCACCAAAACTGGTTCTGTAATTGGTCACCAGACTGATTCCGTCGACCCGGACGTCAAATATTTTCCACACGCCGTGATCTTCGTAGATTCGATAATGCACCTGCACTGACGGCGCGCCGAGCGGTTTGACCTCGACCCTGACCAATACCTCGCGGTCCTCGGCAGACGAGCGAACCGGCAACACGTTGATCGGCGCATCAATAAAATCGAGCAGCGCAGTGGCATAGCCACGTATCAGGAGACGTTCAAATTGCTGCTGAAAGTTCTGCCTCTCTGCAACGCTGGCACGACGTCCGTAACGCCCAAGAACCAGGGAAGAAATCCGTTTAAAATCAAAATGCGGGACAATCTTGTCCGATATCAGCTTATAAACTGCCTGACGATCACTTTCCATCAACTCACGATGATCGTGCAACACGGTCAGAACCTCGCTCGTCGTCTGTTTAATCAACGTCTGTGCGGGATGCAGATCACCGTTAATATCCGCCAATGCCGGACTGGCGATCAGCGACGCCAACAACAACGCCAACCAACTCGTCTGTTGCAGAACTCGCTCAATCATGACTACAGGTCTCCGGACTCTGATGCCTTGCCAAACAGGAACTGGCCAATAATCTGCTCCAGCACCAACGCCGACTGCGTCAACATGATCTGATCCCCCGCCTGCAATATGGCTTCGGCACCACCGGGCTCAAGGCTGATGTACTGTTCACCTAACAGGCCCGCGGTAAAAATACTCGCCGAGGTGTCCTCAGGAAACAGGGTGTACTGCGGCTGTATGTCCATAACCACCACCGCTTCAAACGTGTGCATGTCGTAGTTGATTGCATGGACCTTACCCACACGAACACCCCCGACCGTCACCGGAGAACGGACCTTCAATCCACCGATATTCTCAAACCTTGCCGTGACCCGATATCCATCACCATTACCCATTGAACTCAGGTTGCTTACCTGAACGGCAAGAAACCCAAGCGCCAACAAACCCAATAATACAAACAGACCGACACCAATTTCCGTTGCACGCGTGTTCATTTATTAAATCTCTCCAAACATCAGTGCGGTAAGAATAAAGTCGAGCATGAGCACAACCAATGCCGACTGCACCACCGTGCGCGTTGTCGCCTTGGCGACACCTTCTGCGGTCGGTTGCGCGTCATAACCCTCAAAGGTCGCGAGCCAAGCGATCGCAAACCCAAACACGATGCTCTTGATCACACCATTATAAACATCTTCGTACAGATCCACCTTACCCTGCATCTGCGACCAGTAGGCACCCCCATCGACGCCCAGCCACTCAACACCCACTACATATCCACCCAACACACCCACCGCGCTAAATACCGCCGCCAACAGAGGCATGGCAATAAACGCCGCCAGAAATCGAGGGGCAATCACTCGTTTAACCGGATCCACTGCCATCATGGCCATACCATCGAGCTGCTCGGTCGCTTTCATTAAACCGATCTCGGCGGCCAAGGCAGAGCCCGCTCGCCCTGCAAATAACAGTGCTGCTACCACTGGCCCCAACTCCCGCACCAACGACAACGCCACCACCACACCGAGTGATTCCTCGGCACCGAAATCAACCAGCGTGTTGTAACCTTGCAAACCCAGAACCATACCGACAAACAGCCCCGACACTACGATGATCACCAGCGAACGAACACCCACGGACTCCAACTGGGCCACCACCAGACCCGGGCGCCATAAAAGGCTGCCGATACCGGATAAGGTTTGCAGCAGAAACTGCGCGCGACGCCCAAGGCGTGCGAGACTGTTGAGGGTATCAATACCCAATTGTTGTATTGCACCCGTCATCGCTCGAGCAACTCCTCGGCATAGTCGCGCGCGGGATAGTGAAATGGCACCGGACCATCCGAGAGTCCACCCATAAATTGCCTGACCCACTCGGATGATGAATCAGCCAACTCGTTGGCTGGCCCACCCTGAACCACGCGACCATTGGAAATCATATAAACGTAATCGGCAATCGCCAGGGCCTCAGCAACGTCGTGGGACACAATAATACTGGTCAGTCCAAGCGCATCATTCAATTCCCGAATCAGCTTGACCAACACACCCATAGAAATGGGATCCTGACCCGCAAAGGGCTCGTCGTACATCACCATCATTGGATCCAGCGCAATCGCACGCGCCAGTGCGACCCGTCGCGCCATGCCACCAGAAAGCTCGGAGGGCATCAGCATCTGAGCACCGCGCAGGCCGACCGACTGAAGCTTGATCAATACCAGCGCACGGATCAGCGACTCATTCAGGTCGGTATGTTCACGCAAAGGGAAGGCAACATTTTCGTAAACGTTAAGATCGGTCAGCAGCGCGCCACCCTGAAACAACATACCTATGCGTCGGCGTAGCGCATACAGTCCCTTGTTATCAAGACCTGTAACATCGAGCCCATCCACTTTAATCGCACCGGCATCCGGCGCGATCTGCCCACCGATCAGGCGCAGCAACGTGGTCTTGCCGGTACCACTGGGCCCCATGATCGCGGTCACTTTACCGCGCGGTACAGACAGGTCGATGCCGTCGAAAATCACCCGCGGACCATGCGCAAAACGCAATTCTCGAATCTCGATCAAATTGTCATCGGTAGACGTCATTAGGGGTACGATTGTATCCAAATTGGGTGACGCGTGGGGAGTTTCCTCCATGTATAATCACCCGACCATGAGCAACATCGTACAGTTCCCCGACCGCACCGCGAAAGCACGCAACCAAGGCGACACCCTGTGTCGACGTGGTTTTCATAAGTGGGTCATCGACAAGCAACCGGTATTTGACACCAAAGCGGGACAGCTGGTGACTACGCAACGCTGTTCTCGCTGCGGCAAGACGGAAACCCGCAGCACGTAATCATGCTGATATCCACACTCGCCATTTTGGGTGGACTGGCGCTACTGGTCTGGGGTGCCGACCGGTTTGTCATCGGTGCCTCCGCCCTCGCATGCAATCTCGGTGTCTCACCGCTAATCATCGGCCTGACCATCGTCGGCTTTGGCACCTCGGTGCCTGAAATCCTGGTGTCGGCGACCGCGTCTTTGCAAGGTAACCCGGAACTGGCCGTGGGTAATGCGTTGGGCTCCAATATCGCCAATATCGCTCTGATTCTCGGCATCGCGGCGTTAATCAGGCCGCTGATGATCCATTCCCGGATACTGCGTCGTGAATACTGGGTTTTGGTCCTTGTCACCGCTCTGGCGCTGGGTCTGGTGGCCGTTGATAACCAACTCGATTTTGACGATGGCCTGATTCTGTTAACGACCCAAATCGCGGTGCTGGGATTATTCGTCTATCTGGGACTACGCGGCCGCAATAGTGACCCGATTGTGAGTGAATACGAGAGCGAAATCCCCCAGAATACCAGCACGGCCAGCGCCTTGATGTGGCTGTTTATCGGACTGATCGCACTGCTGCTCAGCTCCCGCGTTCTGGTTTGGGGCGCCGTCGATGTTGCCCACGCCTTTGGCATCAGTGACCTGATTATTGGTTTGACTATCGTCGCGGTGGGTACCAGTCTGCCCGAACTCGCGGCCACCGTCGCCGGGGTTCTCAAAAATGAAAATGATATTGCGATCGGCAACGTCATCGGTTCCAATATATATAATCTTCTCGCCGTGATGTGTGTGCCGGGATTGATTCACCCGACTGCGGTCCCCATCCTAGATCAGGTACTGTGGCGAGACTACGGCTTGATGGTCGCGCTCACCCTTGCTCTGGGTTTGATGAGCCGCAGCGGTGGCCGTATCAATCGCGGCGAGGGTATGGTGCTGCTGAGCGTCTTCTGCGGATACCAGTTCTTTTTATTTTCGACGATTGCAGGCTGATAACTGAATGAATAATATTCAAACCGACAAGCTGCTGGAGTTGGGTCGAGCGGTACTGGAGACCGAAGCCGAAGCCGTCTCAGCGCTACTCTCCAGAGTCGATGCCAACTTCGCCCTCGCCTGTGGTTATCTGCTCGAATGCGAGGGCCGTATTGTCGTCACCGGCATGGGTAAATCCGGCCACATCGGCAGCAAAATCGCCGCCACATTAGCCAGTACCGGCAGCCCCTCCTTCTTTGTTCATCCGGGCGAGGCGAGTCATGGTGATCTGGGTATGATCACCGACAAAGATGTGGTGGTAGCGATATCCAATTCGGGTGAAACCGGCGAAATTCTGGCTATTTTGCCCCTCATCAAGCGTCTCGGCATACCCTTCATCTCACTGACGGGAGATCCCGCGTCACGGATGGCGCGCGAAGCGACCGTCAATATCGACGTCAGCGTCGAAAAAGAGGCCTGCCCATTAGGGCTGGCCCCCACCGCCAGCACCACGGCCGCACTGGCCATGGGCGATGCGATGGCCATTTCGTTATTGGAACACCGCGGTTTTACCGAAGAAGACTTTGCCCGCTCCCACCCCGGTGGCTCTCTGGGCCGCCGTTTGCTGCTGTTGATCAGTGATATAATGCATACTGGCACGGGGATTCCGATCGTCGGTGAACAGGCGCTTTTGCGCGACGCGTTGGTTGAAGTCACCCACAAGGGCCTCGGCATGACCGCCGTGGCCGACGCCGACAATAAAATGCTGGGGATTTTCACCGATGGTGATTTGCGTCGCGTACTGGATGCGGCCATCGACATTCACCACACGCAGGTGGGTGCGGTGATGACGCGAAACTGCAAGACGGGTCGCGCCAATATGCTGGCTGCAGAAGGTCTGAAACTAATGCAAGAACACAAAATCAATGCCCTGCTGATTGTCGATGACGATGACCATTTGGTTGGCGCACTGAATATGCACGACTTGCTGCTGGCCGGCGTGCTCTGATGGAAGACGTTATTGCCAGGGCGGCGCTGATCAAACTGGTTATTTTTGATGTTGATGGCGTGCTGACGGACGGCAGCCTTTTCCTCGGCGATGACGGTCTCGAATACAAGGCGTTTAACTCCCGTGATGGCCTCGGCATGACCATGCTATTGGCCAGCGGCATCGACATCGGCATCATCACCGCCCGCACCTCCAATGTGGTCGCCGTGCGCATGCAAAGCCTGGGCATTAAACACGTCTATCAGGGTCAGTTGGACAAACGCGCGGGCTACGAAAAAATGCGCGCGGCCCTGGGGCTGGAACATACACAAATTGCCTATGTCGGCGATGACCTGATTGATCTCCCGGTGATGACCGAGGTCGGATTGTCCATCGCAACAGCGGATGCCCATCCGGTCGTCAAGAGCCATTCCCACTGGCAAACACCCAGCTACGGAGGCCGGGGTGCGGGGCGTGATACTTGCGAATTGATCATGCGAGCTCAGGACACCTTTAACGCCGCGTTGTCGCGCTATCTTGCACCTGAGTCATCCACGCTCAGCCTTTCTCAATAACGCAGTGATATCGGCACGCGATACCGCTTATTCCCTGTTGTTGGCAACGCTGGTGGCCTGCAGCTGGTTGCTTTCAACCCAATATAACGAAACAGATTCGACTACGATCGCAATACGCCATATTCCCGATACGATCATCACTGGTATGACGGTTGATGTTACCGATACACAGGGACGACTGCATCGACGGTTACAGGCGGACACCATGCACCACTACTGGGACGACGGTAGCCATACGCTCGAACACCCGGTGATGACCCTGTACCGCGAAAACAACGCGGCGTGGCGCATTGTGTCCGATCAGGGCTGGGTCTCGCCGGACAAAAATACGGTCAAGTTTACGGGCGCGGTAAAAATCGACAATCAAGCGGTGAACACCGCGGAGCAGACCACCATCCATACGCGCGATCTGACGCTCAAACCGCAACAGGAGACCTTTCACACCGTCGCGGCTGTGCGAATTTCGCGTCCCGGCGATGTCACCACGGGCACCGGAATGAATGGACGACTCAGCCCTGTACTGGAATTGCATATCAAAGCCGATGTCGAAACCCACATCCGGTCCCTACACCCCACCGATTCCACCAGCTAACGCATAACCATCATGAACAGACTGTATCGACACCGCCTCACTCTTAACCTGTTGCTTATCCTATTTGTCGCCTGCATCAATGTTCAGGCCGACAGCGGACAACAACCCATAGAAATCACGTCGGACAGTGTCCGTATTGACGACCTCAAGGGTACGGCGACGTACAGCGGTGACGTCACTGCCGTTCAGGGTGGCTTCGAACTGCACGCCGATCAACTCACTCTGGTACGCCATCAGAACATCGACAGTATCGTTGCCACGGGTAATCCGGCCGTGTTTCACCAGCAACCCGCAGATGGCGCCGAGGAAATTCACGGTCAGGGGAAAAAGGCGCGTTATCTGCTCGACGAAGGCATACTCGTACTCGAAGTCGATGCCAGCATCACCCAAGGTCAAAATACCTTCACCAGCGAACGCATCCGCTACGACACCCGCAATGCCGTGGTCACAGCGGGCCAAGCCGCGTCCAGCAACAGCCGTGTCACCAGTGTTATTCATCCACGCTCCGATGAGGCCTCCCCACCCCCATGAGCGAGTTGTCTGCCGAGCATCTGGTCAAGTCCTACGCAGATCGTCGCGTCGTCAATGAGGTATCGGTCTCGGTTCGCAGTGGCGAGGTTGTTGGGCTACTGGGTCCAAACGGTGCCGGCAAGACGACCTGCTTTTACATGATTGTCGGATTAGTGAACGCCGACGCCGGTGCGATTTTCCTCGACGAGATGGACATCACCGGGCATCCAATGCATGTCAGGGCACGCTTGGGAGTGGGTTATCTGCCCCAAGAACCCTCCATCTTCCGTAAACTCACCGTCGAAGATAATCTGCGAGCGATTATTGAACTCAACAAGGATGCGAACGACGATGAACAGCAGGAAACTCTGGATGGTCTGCTGCATGATTTTCACATCGGACATCTGCGTGACTCGCTTGCCCTGAGCCTGTCGGGCGGGGAAAGACGACGTCTGGAAATCGCCCGCGCATTGGCCGCCAACCCACAGTTCATTCTGCTTGATGAACCCTTTGCCGGAGTCGACCCGATCTCGGTGATCGACATTCAACGTATCGTGAAGGCCCTGACAGAACGAGGCATCGGGGTTCTGATCACCGATCACAATGTACGCGAAACCCTTGGTAGCTGTGACCGCGCCTATATTATTAGTGAGGGGCAAGTCATCGCCGAGGGCAATGCCGAAACCATCCTCGCCGACCGTCAGGTACGCGACGTATATCTGGGCCACGACTTCAAAATGTAAAATAACCTTTTATGGCACGAAATTTGCGCTAGACTTAATCATAGAAAGGTTTTTATCTGTTCGGTCTGCAACTATCGCCATGATGGGCCGACAGATAGAACATAATCCATTGATATATAAGGATTATAATCACGATATGAAGCAGTCGCTGCAACTGAATCTCAGCCAGCATCTTGCCATGACCCCACAACTGCAACAGGCCATACGGCTGTTGCAGCTTTCAACCCTGGAGTTACAGGTCGAGGTTCAGGAAGCACTCGAGGCCAATCCTCTTTTGGAGCGGACGGAAGACGATGTCTCCGGTAACGCCGATGTCGATGCGCCCGCACCCACCGATAACACCGCGGAACCGGACGCCATTAGCACCTCCAGCGAAGCTGATATTCCCGATGAACTGGCCATCGACACCACCTGGGATGAGGTCTATGACAATCTCGCGGCACAACCAGGGATGGGTACACCCGACACAGCCGAGTTTGAAACCCAGCGCAGTGCCGCCGAGTCGCTCTCTGATCATTTGATTTCGCAGTTAAATTTCATCGAAATGACCCCGCGAGACCATACGATTGCGCTCGCCATCATTGACTCGATCAACCCCGATGGCTACGTCACCGCCCCCCTTAGCGATATTTATGAAGGTCTATTTTCGGCCGAGGTGGAGCCGGTCGAAATGGATGAAGCCGAAGCAGTTTTACACCTGATTCAGAATTTTGATCCGCTTGGCGTAGGCGCGCGCGATCCGGGGGAGTGCCTGAATATCCAGTTGCACCAATTGAGCCCAAACACGGAATGGCTGGCAGAAGCCCAACTACTGGCCAGCGAACATCTCGATCTGCTGGCGAGTCAGGATTTGGTTCAGCTGCGGCGCAAGCTAAAAGTGACCATGGATGACCTGCCGGGAATCATCGCCCTTATCCGCTCTCTGCATCCCCGCCCTGGCAGCCTGATTGAGCAGTCTCAGTCGCAGTACATCATTCCCGATGTGTTTATCCGTAAAGACGGTGACAAGTGGGTGGTCACACTCAATGCGGAGACCGTTCCTAAGCTGCGCATCAACGCGGGCTACGCGGGTATGGTTCGACGCGGAGATGGCAGCGAAGCCAATACATTCCTCAAAAACCACCTGCAAGAAGCACGTTGGTTTTTGAAGAGCATTCAAAGTCGCAATGAAACCCTGATCAAGGTTGCCAACAGCATTCTTGAGCATCAAATCAATTTCTTCGAGTTAGGGGAAGAGGCGATGAAACCGTTGGTACTGCGCGACGTTGCCCTCAGTGTCGACATGCATGAATCCACCATCTCGCGCGTGACCACCAACAAGTACATGCATACGCCTGCGGGTATCTTCGAATTCAAGTATTTCTTCTCCAGTCATGTCACCACGAATGCGGGGGGCGAATGCTCGTCCACCGCCATCCGTGCCTTTATTCGCAAACTGGTAGGGGCCGAATTGCCCAAGAAACCGCTCAGCGACAACAAGATCGCGATCATTCTTTCGGAACAGGGCATCAAGGTCGCACGCCGAACCGTTGCCAAGTACCGCGAAGCCATGTCGATCCCGTCTTCAAGTGAGCGCAAACGATTGCTTTAGAAAACATAATCTTACAGAACCATCAAACCGGGATCCCCTGATTCTGGATCTGATAGGAGGCCAACATGCAAATAAGTGTCACAGGTCAACATCTTGAAGTTACCGACTCGCTGCGCAACTATGTGCAGACCAAACTGGACCGGCTGGAGCGACATTTCGACCACGTAACCAACGCCCACGTCGTCCTCAGCGTGGAAAAAGTACGTCAAAAGGCAGAAGCCACCATCAACATGAGCGGCAACAAAATCTTCGCCGACGATACTCAGGAAGACATGTATGCGGCGATTGATGCATTGGTCGACAAGCTCGATCGCCAGGTCAAAAAACACAAGGAGAAAATCACCAATCATCATCGTGGCGCGGACAGCTTGAAAACCGAACCGCCCAACGACGAGACCTAGGTCTATTTTTTGTGACCCATGTACTGAATTAACTGGAATAATTACCGATAGCGCATTAGAGTCTGCAACATTATTGAAATAACCACTTCTGGGTGCCAACGTGGAAATTAGCGATATCATAGAAATTAAACGGATTGCCTGCAACGCTGATGTAACGAGCAAGAAGCGTGTGCTAGAGCTCATGAGCGAACTCATGGGCCACGATCAGAATGATGCCCCGACATCAGCGATATTCGACAGTCTGTTTGAACGTGAGCGCCTCGGCAGTACCGGCCTCGGAAATGGCATCGCGATTCCTCATGGACGCATAAAACAGAGCAAACGACCCATCGGGGCATTTGCCCTGATCCATGATGGCGTCGATTTTGATGCCCCCGATAACCAGCCGGTCGATCTAGTATTTGGTCTTGTTGTACCGGAAGAATCAACCGCTGAGCATCTGCAGATTCTTGCCCAACTCGCCACTCGCCTGAATAACCCGGTAGTCTGTGAACAGTTGCGCCGCTGCCACTCCAGCTCGGAGCTGCTCGCGGTACTGACGGAAGCACCACCGGCACAGGTCGCCTCTTAACCCAGCAGGAAAAATTATGAGTAAAGCAGTTACTACCGGGAAGCTGTTCGACTCACTCAACCAACAGTTACATCTGACCTGGATTGCGGGCAAGCGGGGCGCTGATCGTCTTGTCCGTGACCCGGATCAACAAGACAGCACTCTGATTGGCCGCACGAACTTTATCCATTCGTATCGCATTCAGATCCTCGGTTCGCAGGAACTCCACTACCTCAATGGCGTCGACGGCCATGCGCTTAACGACCTGATCCATCGACTCTTCGACTGCAAACCGGCGATGGTTATTCTTGCCAACAATGAGCCGGCACCCCATTTGATTTTTGAGGCCGCCGACAGCACCTCAACTCCCCTACTATCAACGAGCCTTCGCGCCAGTCCGCTGATCAGCGATTTGCAGTATTACCTGCAAACACTGGTTGCCGACCGCGAGACTGTGCACGGGGTCTTCATGGAAGTCATGGGGATGGGAATCCTGCTCGCAGGTGATTGCGCGGTGGGTAAAAGTGAACTGGCACTCGAACTCATCAGCCGGGGACATCGTCTGATCGCCGATGACGCGCCTGAATTCGTGCAGATTGGGCCCACTATGCTGCAGGGAACCTGTCCAGACGTACTACAAGATTTTCTTGAGGTACGGGGGCTTGGCATTCTCAATGTGCGCGCAATGTTTGGCGACAGTGTCATCAAGCTATCCAAGAATCTCAAACTGATCATTAACCTGATTACCTCATCAAGCGACGATTTGTGCGAGGCCAATCGTTTAAGCGGCCTGCGCAACCGACGCTTTGTGCTCGGTATCGGCATCGACGAAATTACCTTACCGGTCGCACCTGGCCGCAACCTCGCGGTCCTTATCGAGGTCGCCGTCCGCGATCAGATTCTTCGCACCAAAGGCTATGCCGCAGACGAACAGCTGGCCAAACGCCAACAAGAGTTGATACTGAATTCCTCTGATTGACTCCTTAAAAAGATAGGCAGTTATTGGGGGATAATTTTGTTACTCTAGCCTCCCGAGAACCTGCACTTAGTTTCAGCCATGGATCTAGTACTGATCAGCGGTTTGTCAGGGTCAGGGAAGAGCATCGCATTGAACATGCTCGAAGACCTTGGCTATTACTGCATCGATAATCTCCCTGCGTCGCTACTGGGAACGGTTGCGCGCAGTCTGGCCGAATCTGATTCGGCTCATTACGAGCATGCCGCGATTGGTATCGATGCGCGTAGCGTCGCCGACGACTTCAAAAGCTTTCCGGATATTGCCCAATCGCTCAGCAACAGTGGGATCAGCGTCCGCGTGGTATTCCTGCAGACCGAAACGCCGACGCTGCTGAAACGATTCAGTGAAACCCGACGCAAACATCCGCTGACCGGCCACGGGATCGCGCTTAGCCAGGCCATTTCTGACGAACGTATCTTGCTCGAGCCCATCGCCGCCAGTGCTCAGATCTATATCGATACCACTCAGACCAATCTGCATCAGCTACGTCAACTGGTACGCGAACGCATAACGGCACACAACGAGTCAGGCTGTTCATTGGTATTTGAATCCTTCGGCTATAAAAATGGCGTACCTTCAGATGTCGACTTCGTATTTGACGCACGCTGCCTGCCCAATCCATTTTGGGAGACCAGTCTGCGTCCACTGACGGGGCGCGACGATGCTGTCATTGCCTTTCTCGACGACCAACCACTGGTTAACGAACTCAAACAGAATTTAACTGATTTTTTACGCCAATGGATTCCCCGTTTTACCGAACAAAACCGGAGCTATCTGACCGTGGCTATCGGCTGCACAGGCGGACAACACCGATCTGTGTATCTTTGTGAAAAACTCGCTGCTGAATTTCGTCAAACCGAAAACCACGTGATGGCTGTGCACAGGGAACTCGGATGAAAATCGGCCTGCTAATTATTGCCCATAGCTGCATAGGCGACGAACTACTGCATACCGCAGAGGCCATGTTGGGTGTGTGCCCGTTAAATGTAACGACGATTATGGTGCCCACTGATTTCGACACCGATACGGCAGATGCACAAGCCATGGACGCAATTGACCTGCTTGATCAAGGCAAGGGAGTATTGGTTCTGACCGATATGTATGGTTCTACACCCAGCAATATCGCCCATCGACTTGCCAAAGAGGGGCATGTCAATGTCGTCGCCGGAATTAATCTTCCCATGCTAATCCGTATCCTCAACTATCCCACTCTGGATCTGGAAGAACTCACGGAAAAGGCATTGAGCGGAGGTCGAGAAGGTGTCATTTTCTGTCGCGCCAAACACGATTGATGAAATATTATGCTGAAACAAGACATCACCATCGTTAACAAACTCGGCCTGCATGCTCGGGCCGCAACGAAGTTCGTCAGTTGCGCAAGCGGGTTTGAATCGTCTGTACACATTGCCCGTGAAGGTCAGGAGGTCAATGGCAAGAGCATCATGGGCGTAATGATGTTGGCAGCCAGCCAAGGCACCGTGATTACCGTCACCACCGATGGCAACGATGAGCAGGAAACCATGGACAGCCTCAAGGACTTGATTGGGAACCGGTTTGGAGAACCTCAATAGGCCATGCCTCACACCACCCAACATCCCTTCCGTGACACACTTCACCTGCTAACTCAGGCGCTGGAGGCTGGCACCCTGCAACCGGTACGCGGAATGTTGAACAACCTGTATCCCGCCGAGATATCCAAACTTCTGGAATCACTGCCACCCGCTGAGCGATCCATCGTTTGGGAACTGGTCGAACCGGACAATCGAGGCGATGTTCTGGTCGAAGTCAGTGATGAAGTGCGAGCGGGTCTGATCAAGGAAATGGGAACCGCCGCACTGCTTGCCGCCACCGAAGGGCTGGAAACAGACGATCTGGCTGATATCCTGCAAGATTTACCGAATGCGGTCACCCAACAGGTACTGCATTCGATGGGGCAACAGGATCGGGGCCGACTCGAATCCGTTCTGTCTTATGACGAAGACAGCGCCGGCGGTCTGATGAACATCGACACCATTACCGTGCGCACCGATGTCACTCTGGATGTCGTGCTACGTTATCTTCGTCTGCGCGGTGATATCCCTGAGCAAACCGATAGCCTGATCGTCGTCAGTCGCAATGACCAGTACCTCGGAGTACTGCCGCTGAGCTTGTTGTTAACGACCGATCCTAGCCAAACAGTCGCCCAGACGATGACCTCCGAGCTTGACCCGATTCGGGCCGATATGCCGGCCACAAAGGTCGCCAATCTGTTTGAGCACCGTGACCTTATCTCAGCTCCGGTGGTCTCGGATGATAACCGGTTGCTCGGCCGTATCACCATTGATGATGTGGTTGACGTGATCCGTGACGAAGGCGAACACTCGTTGATGAGCATGGCCGGCCTGGATCAAGAAGACGACATGTTCGCCCCTATCCTGCTCAGCACACGGCGACGTGGCGTGTGGCTCGGCCTGAACCTGCTGACCGCCATTCTGGCCTCTGCGGTAATTGGGTTATTTGAAGCCACGCTCGACAAGATTGTGGTGCTGGCTGTACTGATGCCCATCATCGCCAGCATGGGTGGCATTGCCGGCAGCCAAACGCTGATCCTGATGATCCGTGGCTTGGCCATGGGTCAAACCAGCGAAGCGAACGCGCGCTGGTTACTGTTCAGGGAAATATCCGTGGGCTTGTTGAACGGTGTGATCTGGGCGGGTGTAATGGCATCGGTGGTAACGATATGGTTTGGCGACGTCGCCATCGGTGCGATCATGGCCGCTGCATTGATCGTAAACCTTGGCTTCGCTGCACTCGCGGGTGTCAGCATACCGCTGATTATGAAACGACTCGGGATCGACCCCGCAATCGCCGGCAATGTGATTCTGACCACCGTCACCGATGTGGTTGGTTTTTTTGTTTTCCTTGGTTTGGCGACGATCTTTTTAGTGTAGAAAAAACCTGCGTAGACGATTGCGCGACTACAGATTAAAGCGCATGGACAGATCCAGCGCGATGACATCCTTGGTTAACGCACCGACTGAAATGCAATCAACTCCGGTTTCGGCAATGGCCCGAATACTGTCAAGCGATACGCCACCTGAGGCCTCCAGAATCGTCTTGCCTGCGCCTCTTTGCACCGCAAGCCGTAAATCATCATTACTGAAATTATCGAGCAGCACCTGATCAACATCGGTACCCAAGGCCTGATCCAACTCATCCAGCGT
>DTRM01000157.1:0-15021 GCA_012965975.1 Chromatiaceae bacterium
TGAAGCTTGTGGATTTTGCTTGGTCGCATCGAGGGCATCGGGCTTGTGTCCTCGCCTTGTTTGCTTGCCGTTTTCGGGTCTGGAAACCAAAAAGGCGGAAGGGGGAGTCCTTCCTCGGCACATAACCGTTCAATACAATGTTGGAGCACGAATCGTTGGTCCAGCAATTTCCGGTTATATATTCGCTGTTCAAAGCACTGTTCGAACCCTTCGACAGCCATATTCTGCTGGCGGAGCCTGCGAGTAAAGTGCCCAACATATTTCTCGTACATATCCCATTCTTCGGTATCAGTCAGTTCGATTCGCTCCTCTTCCTCTTCCTCTTTGGTGTGTTGTTCCCAGTATGTTTCAAAATCCATCATATCGCCTGCGATCCAGTATTCCTTGCCGTGGATCGAACAGGCCGACAAATCATGGTTGGCCATCTTGCGAGTGAGAAACCGAAGTGTGTCTTGCACTTCGAATGGAAGATACTCAGGGTCGGAGGTGTTGGGGTCGTGCTCGTGCCACCGATGTGCCAGTTCCCAGATACTCAGGACGTCATATAGCATGAGCGTGATCTCCTTGTTGTTCGTCAACGTGCGTTACGTTAACGGGTTTTGCAATGCTGCACTGTGTCATGAAGAAGTCCGTAACACGCTGCATGGGTTCTCTCAAATATTCTATGCTGTCGCCGATGTAGCCTTCTGTCACATCGTTGCCGAGTGTGTGGTTGAGCAGGCGTTTTGTCAGATAGGTTGAAATACCTAGCGTGGTCGCTGTGGTTGCAAAGGTTCGCCTGAGGTCGTGTACGGTGAAATACACGCCGCTTGTTTCGCGAACGTGTTTGAGTTGTCGTTTGGGCTCAACCAAGTGCCGCACCCCGTCCCGGTCTGGAAAGACGTATTCGTTCAGTGCCATCGCACGCCGCATGGTTAACAGGCTCACGTGGAAATCACACAGGGGCAGAGCCAGCGGCTTACCGTTTTTGGTTTTACGGATGAGCATGGATCGATCAATGAGGTCTACGTCTGCCCACTTGAGGGTTTGGGCTTCGGAGAATCTGAGTCCGGTGAATAAAATAAAGGCCAGAAAGTCTGCCACGACACTGGCGGTCATCACATACTCGTCCGACTTAAGGGATTGCACGGCGGCATACCAGGCGTTGAGTTCATGCGCCTTGATGGTCGTGCGGCGGCGCTCCTCTTTGAACCAGGCCCGGTTTTGATTGAGGATTGATACGGGGTTGACCGGCAGGATGGAGCGGCCTTGGTGGTCCTCATGCGTGTTTTGTGCGACATTCAAAATGGAGCGCAAGTGTCGCATGGCACTGTTGGCGGTGGCCTCGCCGCGTGTTTCACCTAGTACCCGGTGCTTGTCGAGCACCATGCGTTTGGTGATGTCCGTGATCGGGCGGTGCTGCCAGCCAGAGAAGTATGCCTCGACCGACTTGGTGTATCCCTTGAGGGTTTTGGGGGCTAGGTTTTTGCGGATCTGTTTGAACTCATGGAAGGCCTGGTTGAGTGTGATCTGGGCGGCCTGTTGGCGTTTTTTGTTGGCAATGGGGTCTTGGCCTTCGGCGATCTGGCCGAGCAGGATCTGGGCTCGCTTGCGGGCTTGCTCGCAGGTGAGTACGCCAAAGCGGGCCACGGTTTGGCGTCGGACGCGTCCGTTAATGCGCTTTTCGATAATAAAGGACTTGGTGCCATTGGCGGTGATACGCAGGCCAAATCCCTTGAGCAGATTGTCTCTGAGAAAGGTCTGGCCGTGTTCGGGAAGCGGCGCATTATCGATGCTGGTTTTGGTTAGCCTGACCGGCTCATTCTTTGAAAATGTAGACACTATGTAGACACTCCAGATCAAACACATGCCGGGAGTTTAGGCCTAATTCAAAGAAATAGTCAATTAAAACATTTAGTTATAAAAGAACTGCAAAGTCCTTCAAAGTCCTTAAAACAGGTAAAATTTGCGCTTGTAATGAGCAGGTCGGGGGTTCGATTCCGTCCGCCAGCTCCATATCGTAAATAAAAAGGGGGGCTCAGATACCGAGTCCCCCTTTTTTTTCTTATGTGTTTTATCCCTACGGAATAACGCTTGGATCAGCGGGCGTATGCAGCGTAATCGTGCACCGCTCTGTGTCGACTGCACACGAGGCTCCATAGTACACAATATCCGAGGTCGCACCAGTGCTCAGCCAAGCTCAATCAACAGGTTGATCGATTCCAGTAGCGTGTCGGCACTGCTGTAGTTCAGCGCAACAGGTCGTATGACATTGTTAGTCTTAAGAATAATGGAGGGAAAGCTAAACGCATCCAGACTTTCACACAGATCAATTTGACGCTTGAGTTCGGTGTGCGTTTTGGCGGCATTGAGGTCGCGGGTGAACTGTTCGGGATCGATCCCGATCTGTGTTGCCAATTCGATCAGCGTATCGTCGTCGGACGGATTGCGCGCCTGCAGGTAATACGCCTTCTGAATGGCCAGCGTCATGTCTGGCATGTATAGCGGGTTTTGCCACCCGGTTGCAATGACCGCGCGGCACGACGCATAGGTAGAACGCCTGGGTTGGCACTGAGTCCAAAAATCAAAGTTGAATTCTGTATCCGGGATTTGTGTTTGAATTTTGTGCCAGGTCGCCTGAATGGTGTTTTGCATCTCCATCGGCATGGGTTCATCAGTGTCGGGGGCCAATCCGCCGAGGATAACTTCGAGTGTTAGATTGTCAGGAAGTTGTGACTCGACTTTTTTCCATACCGGGCGTAGCGCCCAGCACCAGCTGCACATCGGATCGTGAGCGTAATAGAGTTTCATGTCGCATGATCAGAGCTAACCTTACGCGCATTCTACCAGCAATCAGAGACATCGGCTGCGGTCCCGGAGTGGGTTCGTAATCCAGCCTGATTTAGTGTGAAGATCATGCATTTGCCATCGTTGGCCTGTCCATTCTGAGGCGTTGCGCGCAGGGTATAGGTGGTTTGAGTGGAGGCTACCGAGTAATCGATGCTGTACCAGCCGTTTTCAGACGTCGCTGGTACCCCCTCCGGACAGTTGGCATCGGTATTCGCAGGCGCAGAGTTGTTGTAGGTGGTGTGTTTGGTGAAACAGCGTTCGAGGATCTGCGCGCCGGTCAACAAGGATGCCGTGGCCTCCGCGCGGCGTGATTTTTGTATCTGACCGGTGTAAGACGGGATTGCGATAGACGCAAGTATGGCGACGATGACAATCGTAACCATGAGTTCGATCAGGGTGAAACCTTTGGGTGTTCTGCGCATGGTGACGTTCCTTTAATAGGGAGGGAGTAGTCCGGGATGATTCTTCGGCAGAATCCACAGATCGGTAACGATGGGCATTGATGGCCGAGAACGATCAATCAGCGCACCTACCCGTGCGCCGACCTTGATGCGATGTGCGGTTTGCTTCTTGCCATTGGGGGTATGCACCATAATGTTTTGTGGCAAGCGAAACTGGGTATCTTGAATCACGATGTACCCCGAATTGACATCGATTCGGCCAATACTGCCGCTGTGGTCAAACTGGGCAGGATAGTTTTCCGGCAGCCCCTTCGCGGAGACTGCGATCGATGTGAGCAGCAGCGCCAGACTGGTGATAACGAGTTTATACATGACGTTGGTTCCTTCGAATTAATTACAGATCGATCGTAGTCCACGACGTACGGGAAGAGGGTGTTGACGCCTCAGGCTGGACACTATCAATGGTCAGGTTGTCTTCGGAGTCGATAACCCAACGTGAGACACCACCGGGTCCAAGGCCAAATACTGGAGCCGTTGGCAGTCCGTCGACTTCTACGCCACCGACATTCTCGCCATCATGTTGGTCGGCATCATCAAACATATTGTCGTTGTTAATATCGACGGCATTCAACGGTGGTGGGCCTCCATCAAGTGAGCTGATACCCATCAACCAGCCGGAGCCACCGAAGTCACACAGTGCATCGGAGGGTATAAGGCTATTGAAAAATACCAGGTCACCCAATGCAACCGGGTCGACAACCACTCGTTCCTTGCTGATGGGAAGATCGATATACCAACCGTATTTGATTGAATAGCTCACTACGTTGTTCGAGATAGTGCGAATGGTGCGTCCCGATGCATGCGTGTCCTGAGTGATGGTTTGAGCAACCAGATCGCTGCGCAGGCGATTGCCCGCTCCGTTGTCCCAAACACCGTAGAAGGTTTGGGTGTCGGCACTGGTTTTATCCGCATCGCTGAGATACTGGCCGGTACCGAAGAACACCAGCAGATTAGGAGATGTAGTAAACAACTTTTCTGTGGGATGACGTATCACCGCTGGCGCTACCGTGATCGGCTGAGGACTACCGCCACCATCGGTTGCGGTTATCAGTTTGTACGTGCCGCCTTGCCACGAGGCAGTGCTAGTCGATGATAAATCAAACGACCACATCTGTCCGAGCAAATCACCTGCGTACACGCGGTCGATTTTACCGTCACCGTTAAGGTCGAGAACCGTGGGTGTCGCCAGTCCGTTACAGTTGCTGGACACATCGGAGCAGTCGGCCCCGGTAATGCCTCCAGAATAGGTTTCGATGATCTCGTAGTCGTCGGCAGCGGTTCCGATGACGCCGTCGGCACCACCATCGAGATACAACAGGAAGAGTTTTGCGGTTCCATCACCGGCCTCGGCGTTGTAGCCGTTACCAAAGATCGCGGCCCACTCGCCATTGTTGAGAAGGCCAATTTTTGGTTGACTAAAGGTGAAGCCTAGATCGTTGTGGGTGAATTCACCCTTGACGATGCTTGCAGCCTTGGCCGACAGCGCGGCTTCGCTAAGCGCAAGCGGCGAAGTGACGTCAAGAACATACAGGCCTTTCCCACCACCGCGAAGTCCACCAACAAGATAGGTTTTCCATCCGCCAGCATAGATGTCGGCGATGGTCGGTGTCATGTCGATGTAGTAGGTATGGCCGTAGTTTGGGTCGGCGTATTCATGCAACCCAAATTCGGGCGCGCTGGAGAACACGGCCTGAGGGAGATAGAACAGATGTTCTTCGCCAGAGTTCTCGTTAAAGGCGTGCAGTCCGCCATCGTTTGACCCGACATAAACCATGCCCGTACGATCGGCTTGCGCCGCCTTGAATGACGAATACAAGTTTGCGCCGCCAGCGATGTCGTCGGGATAGTTGGCTGTTGGTGCCCCGACGTGCGCGGGGCTTGAGTGAATGATGTCGCCGAGAATGTTGCGATCGCCAGAATCATCTTCTCGGGTGCGAAACTCATCACTGCCGCCGGCATCGACTTCGTTGCTGTCAAAGCCAAGGATATAGTCGACCAAGCGTTCGCCAAAGCCTTGCTCATCTCCCGCGGGTGCATTCACCAACAGATCATTAACCTGAGCACTGCTTAGGTCATCACCTGTCAACGCGGTATGGTTAGCAGGAAACTCAAAAGCGATGCCTTTGCTGCCATTGAACGTGATGACATTGCGCGGTGTGCCGGCTTCGACGCGATCAACCAGAAGGCTGTGGGCACTCCATTTTTTCGCACCGAGTGAAGGGACCCCGTTGACGTCGATATCGATACTGGTTGCTACCAGAAGCCCGCCCCATGACTGGGACTTGAACTTGGCTTGATACAGGGTGTTGTCTGAAGTCAGCGAGGTCGAGTCAAACGAAACCGCGGCGGCAACAGCGGTGCGATCCGAGATGCTGGCGAAGGCATTGGTTAATGCCTCTTCCAACTGCTGCGGGTTTTGCGCCTCAAGAAACTCACCTCGGCCGTTATAGGCCGCGTGCCACATATCGTCAATTCGATCGGCATCCTGGGTATCAGTAGGATCAGCCCATGCAAAGGCGGCATCGGTTGGGTCGGTATCCGTTGCGTCCCCTGGTGTCAGACTATCAAACGGATCCAGATTGCCGTTAACGCCGAAGGCAACGGTGTAGGTAACAAGATGTTGGTGTTCTGCATCATCGGTCGGCGTTGTGAGCACCTCGTCATCGATCAGTGGCTTGAGATCATCTTCGTAATACGTCATCGCGATGTCAGCCAGGGTGTTGCTGAAGTTATCACCGTAACCAACCTTGTCTCCGGCGCCATCCAGTCCGGCGGTGTCGCTGTCGAACTCGGTGTCGAGATCGCCGTCCGCATTACCCGGCGCACCCCCCGGAGTGGCGCCGTTCCAGAAGCCATCACCGATGATCACCGAAAAGTTCTGCTGGCACATACCGCCACTGCCACTGGCAAGGATCGGCGAGTTGTTGCCTTGAAATAAGTCTCCAACACTGACCAGAGCCTGACGGGCGGGAGTGCCCCGGCAACCGGGTGGTCCACAGGGAATCTCGAGGGAGTACAACTGATCCAACAGGTCTACCTTGTTGTTGTTATCGCTCATGGTAGTGGCATTCTCGATCAGACCATCGTTGTAGGCCTGTAGTCCCATGCGCGCACTGCTGGTGGCATCGACAACATCGCCCATCGCGGCCATGGCAACGTACTTGCGCTTACGGTAATAGGTAAACCAGTTGGCAAAATTCTGTATCTCTTCCGTATAGGAGCACGACGCTGGGTCAGCGCAGTCGTCTCGGTCGCCATCGGTGTGAGTAAATGGTTCGTTAATTGCTTTTATTTGAATGAGTTGCTTTGCATCGTCGGCATCAACGATGCCATCGCCATCCGTGTCGGTCCAGATATAGTGCTTCGCAGGAAACATATCGGCGTTGTACCAGCCGTTGGAATAGCCCCGGTACTCGACTTGGGAGGTTAGATCAAAGGTATCGCCACCCGGATCCAGAGGGTCGACCGGAGCGCGGGTGGCGTCGGTGATGTAATCAAACAGCGGGTCGCCAGAATTATCGCTCCCGGACCAAGGCTTGTATTGGACTTCGGGGTTGTAGTAAAGGGCATTGTAGTCGTGGGTGCGTGAACGCCAAGCGCCTTCGCCCGGGTTGTCGCCGTCATCTTCCGTCGTATAGGGGTAGCAACCAATGCCGAAGCAGTCGTTGTCCTCGTACCATTGGTCAAGTCCATTGTTTGTTGTGGGGAACAGGTAGTGGTTCCCACCCCATCCGTTGTATACGGGCAAGCCATTGTTGAATCCCGACACCATGTTTTCCCATTCCATACTGCCGGAGTCATCGAGAATGAAGAAAATGTTCGGTTCAACCGAGGTCTGCAGGAACAGCGGCGAGGTCGCGATTGGTCCGGGTTGGTTGGCCCCGCTCAAGGCCGAGTTGTTCCACATCAGTGCCGCGGCAAAGGCAATGCCAAGGCGTGGTAATGGCTTGGAAAATGTTGTGATTATATTCATTACAGTAGTGCTCGGTTAATCCAGCCAGCCGGGTTATAAAAGGGTTACGCGAAAGTGACTTTGCAGCATGTAACGCGAAGTCGGGTTGGCACCCTCTCCCCATCCCATCGCAGTGATGCGAAACGCATAGGCCCGCAGATCGGGTTGAGTGCCATTCGGGTCCAGTGGTGGATTTCCAATGCGGCCTGTGTATTCGATAATGTAAACAGGCTGCTGGGTCAGTGTGGTTATCGCTGGAGCCATGGTCGTAACCCCGCCACCGCTCCAGTCGGCGCTAACGTTTGAGTTGGCGAAAGCGGCGATGTTGGTTCCTGGTGGAGATACCTGTGAGAACAAGCCGTTGGTGCTGGCATCACCGCTATTGAATAGCGCGATCAAACTGCTGCCCGAATTGATGTTGCCACCACGCCAGGCACCGCCAGTACTAAACGCGGTAGCGGCCGCTTGAAGTTCGGTTTCTGCTGCACGCAAGGCCGCCTCAGCGGCTTGTATTGCGACATGAGTCTGACGAGTATTGCCTGCCATGCGCTCCTGAAGCGTGGTATTGCTCATGCCGGACACACCCAATAAGGTCATAACCAGAAGTAGCAATAGGCCGACGATCAGCACAGCACCGCGTTGATTACGCATCGCTAGACCCCCCGACCGCGTAGTTTAATGGTTGTGGTGATCTCGCGAGTTAGTGCGCCGGAGTCATCCAGTGTGTCGACACTGCTCACGGTCAACGTCACGCGGACACTGGTGACGTTATTCCAATCGCCACTTGCATCGATTTCAGTCGCGTTAACATAGCGATCGGCGGTCAGATCCAACGGGGCGAGATCTTCGCCGTACAGGATCTCCATGCCGACGATGCCATCGACGATTTCCCGGCCGTTGAGGAACAGTGCCGGGTCGCCACTGGCATTGTTCTGAATCAAAAATTCACTGGCTGTCACGCTGATACCGGTGGCGACCGAGGACTGCAGTGCACCAAACTGATGTTGTAAATCTTCAGTGACATTGGTCATGCCGTTATCGGTAGTGGGATGTCCGTTCGCCGCGATGGCATCTTCGTGTTCAATTACGCCGCCGCTCGCCGACGGATCGTTGGTTATCATGAAAATGGCCGCTGCGGTGCAGTCGCCGACGGCGAATATGTCGTATTGGACGAGATCGGAGTAACCCGATGCGGCAGGGTCAAGCGTGATGGGTGCGGTGCCACCCAATGCGATGTCCGGTGGCGATACGATGGCAAGCGCCGGTGAGGTCTGTGACGCGCCGGCGCTCCGCACTTGGATTTGGTCCCAGTCTTCGCCGTTGGGGCCCACCCCATTGCTGTCTGTGCCGCCAATGGCGGTTTCAAAACTGAAGGTCGGGTCAGCGGCGGCACTCAGGGTGTTGACCACGTCGTCGCTGGAGGTGAGGCACCCCATATGGCCACTCTTGGATATCTCCTTCACCAGAACACTCAGAGCAAAACGGGCATTCTCCTGTAACCGAGACAGAGCCTCTTGGGTCTTGTGAGAAGCTCTCTGGCCAAGAAACACTTGTATAACACCACCGATAAGGACGAGCCCAATGATCATGGCGATCATGATTTCAATCAGTGTGAAACCACGGCTGCGATGTCGTCTGCTGTGATAAAAAATGCTCATGGTTGCACCGTGTACAAAAAGCGGTTGACGCCGCCATCGGGATCATCTTGTCGTGTCCGGTCGTCGACCCAGCTGATGCGAATCGCAAACCGAGTGCCGCCGATTTCACAGGCATCGGTACTCAGGTCAGAGTCTCGACATACTGTGCCCGTACCACCGGGGAGTAATGAATCATTGTCGGCATTCCATGTGCTGATGTCATAGCTCGCCAGTTGAGCCGTGGTGCAGCCGACTGAGATGCAGTTGTCTATCGCGGGGTTGCCGGCCCGATTGTCATAGCTGCCATCGTCAATCCCCACGCTATTGGCACGCAGGCGATCCGCCATATCCCAAGCCTGATAGGTCGCGATCGATCGATAGAGCGCACTTTGATTGTTCTGCAAACCAGCGAGTTGCATTCCCGCCAAGCCGAGTAGCCCAATGGACAACACCACCACCGCCACCAGCACTTCGATCAGGGTGAATCCTTTGCTCTGTAGCTTATGGGGTTGTTTCATAATCCGTTACCGAGTTACGCGCACAGCGGAGAACTTCGATCAAACTGAACTCGACCAGTTTGAGCCAGATTCAGGCGCCGCATGTTTTCACCCGCTCGAGTATCGCAGATATCAAATCGACCACTATCAGAATCCGCCTCTTGGCCGTCGCTCTGAAAGCTGACGACACCACTGCTGGTAAAGGCAGTAGCCGTGATGGTGACCTTGGTACTGACCGCAGCGTGAACGCGAAGAATCTCGTCGGTTCCGTCAACCGTGCCAGCAACGCCAGCATCGGTGAACACAATCCAGCCGACGGCCCATGCGGCTCCATTGTCGCAAGCGGCCCCGTTTACGCTGCGGCACACGCTCACGGTGGTGGCTCGTTTCACGGCCTCGCTGCGGGCTAAATTGAGTGTCGCGGCGAGATCATTGCTTGCCGCAGTCAGGCGACTGTTCGCCATCATGTCTGAGAAACTGGGGATAGCGATAGTGGTCAGTATTCCCAACACCAGAATCGCAACCAGAGATTCGATCAGGGTAAATCCAGGTTGTTTATTCATCATGTTTTCGCACACTTGTGTCCTCCGGCAGTAATCCGGAGTCAAATTTAACCGTGTTCGGCCAGTATTCTCGGACAAGACCTGCAGCCACCCGCCATGAGCGCAAGGGGTTTGACAGGTCTGTTGCGAGACCTGACTTCACACTGTTGTATCGGAAGACTAGTAACAACGCTTGAGGATTGCCGTGATCGAGGTCACAGCGATGCGGTTTGAGACAAAATCAGGGCGTCGGATGGCCTAGGTATGTGTTGGGGGGTTTATCCTAACCAGTTGAAAAAACAAGGTAAAATAAAAATTCTAGTCGGCGTTTGGAAGGTATCTAGCGCAGGCACCGCTGGTTTCCCAAAGTGCGACCTCGGTCACGGGGTAACCCTGGGTTTCGACGTAATCGAAAATGTGGCGGGCGATATTTTCGGCGGTCGGATTGAGATCCATAACGTAGACCTTCTCCCCGGCGTCGCGCATAAGCGCAAGAAACGGATCATCCTTGTGCAACAACATGGTGTGATCGAGCGTCTCATCAATCCAATGGCCGACGACCCGGCTGATCTCCGAGAAATCCACGACCATGCCTAACTTATCAAGCGTCGCGCGCTCCAGCCGAATCACGGCGCGGGCGTTATGGCCATGCAAGTGTTGGCACTTGCCGTCATAATTCAGCAAGCGATGCCCATAGCAGAATTCAATTTCCTTGTTTACCACGTACATAATAGTGTGAGCGTTACAGGGGGTAGCAAAGGCTATCCTACGTTCTATAGTGTAGGTAGTCACGCGGATGATGGGTACATCCATCAGCGATCCGTGCATTTTTCGGGGTTTCCCCGATTTGATAGGGGATACCATCAACACATTGACATCCGAATCTGGTCACTATCTCGCCGCTGTTGATCTTGGCTCAAACAGCTTTCACATGAAAGTGGTGAGGGTAATTGACGGCAAGATCGAGCGTATTGACCGGATTCGGGAAATGGTCCGGCTCGCATCGGGGTTGGACGAGCACAATTGTCTCGATCAGGTCACGATGGATCGGGCATTGGATTGCCTGAGCCGGTTTGGTGAGCGGCTGCGTGAGATTCCGCCACACCGGGTCAAGGTGGTGGGCACCAATACCCTGCGTAAGGCCGACAACGCGAACGTTTTTATCCGCTTGGCCGAAAAGGTCTTGGGCCACTCGATCGAGGTCATCGGTGGGCAGGAGGAGGCGCGCCTGGTGTATCTGGGGGTGTCGCACAGTGTCAGGCGTTGCGATGGTCAGACGTTGGTGATCGATATTGGTGGCGGCAGTACCGAATTGATTATTGGTCAGGGTTATGAACCCCGTTATCTGGAGAGCTTGTTTGTCGGTTGCGTCAGTCAGAGCATTAAATATTTTTCTGATGGCAAGATGACGGCGAAACGATTTCGCAAGGCGATCACCGATGCGCGATTGACTCTGGAGCCGATTGAAAAAGCCTACCGAAAATCCGGTTGGAAAATGGCTGTCGGGTCGTCAGGTACGATCAGGACCATCGGTAAAGTGGTGATGAACCATCAATGGAGTGATGACGGAATCAGTGCCGACTCGTTATCCCTGTTACAGCAGGCGATGATCGATTGCGGTGATGTGGGAAAACTGGATTTGGAGGGCTTGAGCAAGGATAGGGCACCGGTATTTCCCGGTGGCGTTGCGACCCTTGTTGCGGTGTTTCAAGGGCTAAAACTGGATCGGTTATGGCCCTCGGAAGGGGCACTTCGGGAAGGCCTTTTGTATGACATGCACGGGGTGAAGGAGCATGACCTTGTGCGTGAGACAACCATAGCTGCGCTGACCTCGCGTTATCAAGTGGACCGGCATCAGGTTGAGCGAGTGGTCGGTGTCTGTCGATCCTTGTATAGCCAAGCGGAGTCGGCTTGGGGGCTGGATGAGAAAAATAGTTATCAGGAATGTTTGATGTGCGCGGCGCAACTGCATGAGGTCGGCTTGGCCGTTGCACACAGCCAGTATCATTTGCACGCCGAGTACATTGTTCGTTACTCCGATCTGCTTGGGTTTACCTGGAGCGAGCAGGGAATGGTCGCGGCATTGATTCGGGCCCATCGATCGAAGCTCGATGTGGACTTGTTCGCAGAACTGGGTGATGGCCTTGTTACCCCGATGACACGTTTGGCGGTGATTTTACGTGTGGCGGTGTTGTTGTGTCGTGGTCGAACCAACGACATGCTGGAGGATGTGGTGTTTAGCGTCGAGGGGGATGCCGTCCGCTTGCAGTTCCCGGCGCAGTGGCTTGAACAGAATGCCCTCACCTTGGCGGACCTGAAGCGCGAGAAGAAATACCTGAACGCGGCAGGACTGAGCCTAAAGATAGCGTCCTTGTATTAGACGTTGTTTCCCAACTTGGCCAGCAGCGATTGTTGTGCGGAACGCGGTTTGGCGCTACCCAGCTTGGTCTTTCTATAGGATCCATCGTGTTGCAATTGCCAGGCCTGCAGATTGTCGGACAGACTCGGCATCAGTCCCTCTTTCAGTACCCGCTCCTGTAGTCGGGGATCCTCAATCGGGAAGCATACCTCAACACGGGAGAACAAATTTCGCTCCATCCAGTCGGCGCTCCCGCAGTAGATGATGGAGTCACCATCATTCTGAAAGTACACAACTCTCATGTGTTCCAAAAACCGACCGACAATGGAACGCACCTGTATGTTATCGGATATGCCATCGACACCGGGGCGGAGACTGCACACGCCGCGTACGATCAGATCAATCTTGACACCCGCTTGTGATGCCTCGTACAACGCCGCGATGATCCCCGGTTCCGTCAGGGAGTTCATCTTGGCGATGATGCGTGCGGGTTTTCCTTGGCGAGCCAGATCCGCCTCGCAGGCGATTAGCTCAAGTGATTTTTTGTGCAGGGTAAAGGGTGCTTGCAGCAGTTTTTTGAGCCGCGATGCACGACCCAGTCCGGTCAGTTGCTGAAATACCTTGTGGACGTCTTCACCGATATCTTTGTCGCAGGTCATCAAGCCAAAGTCAGTGTAAATTTTGCTGGTACCTGCATGATAATTTCCAGTTCCCAAATGAATGTAGCGTCGAAGAATACGGCCTTCGCGACGCACCACCATCAACATTTTTGCGTGCGTCTTGTAACCAACCACGCCGTAAACTACATGGACGCCCACGTCCTGTAGTTGTGTCGCCACGGCGATGTTCGCCGCTTCATCAAAGCGGGCGCGCAGTTCCACCACCACGGTGACCTCCTTGCCAACCTTCGCGGCATCCATTAACGCTTGTGTTAGCGCGGACTCATGGCCGGTGCGATACATGGTTTGCTTGATGGCCAGCACCTGCGGGTCTTTGGCGGCCTGCTGAATCAGTCCCACCACCGGGGAAAAAGACTCATAAGGGTGGTGCAGAAGAATATCATTACGACGAATGGACTCGAATACGTCGCCGTGACTTAGTCGCCGCGGGATTCCCTGTGACCAAGCCGGATATTTCAGCTCAGGCCGATCGACAAGATCATACACCGCAAGCATGCGTTTGAGATTCACGGGGCCGTTTACTTGAAACAAATCATTCTGTTCCAGATTGAACTGCTCGAGTAAAAATCCAGCCATATCCGCAGTGCAGTTATCGGCGACCTCAAGGCGGACCGCATCGGCGAAGCGTCGTGAAGGAAGTTGTCCTTGCAGAGCTCTGAGCAAGTCATCCACCTCTTCTGGATCAACGAACAACTCACTGTTTCGGGTAACGCGGAATTGGTGGCAGCCGGTCGACGTCATGCCGGGGAACAGATCACCGACATGCGCATGAATGATCGATGACAGGAAAACGAAATCATGCGGGCCCCGCGCATACTCTTTTGGCAACGGTATGATCCTCGGTAGCGATCGGGGTGCCTGCACAATCGCGGTACCGCTGTTACGACCGAAGGCATCTTTTCCATCCAACGACACGATGAAGTTCAGGCTTTTGTTTTGAATACGGGGAAAGGGATGAGCCGGGTCGAGACCGAGTGGGCTGATCACCGGCAGCAAACGGCCTTTGAAATAGCGCTTGATCCAGGCTGCCTGTTTTGCGTTCCACTGTGTGCGTCGGACAAAACGGATTTTGTTGGCGGCTAATTCGGGGATCAGGATCTCGTTCAGGACACGGTATTGTTCGTCGACCAGTTGGTGGGCGCGGTGACTGATCTCCTCAAGGATATGTGAGGCCTGTAGTAGCCCGGAGTGACCCTCAGACAGGCCCAGAGCCCGTTGCTGCATGAGTCCGGCAACGCGAACCTCGAAGAACTCGTCGAGATTGGTCGTGGAAATGCACACAAACCGCAGGCGCTCCAGCAGCGGTGTGCTTTCGTCCTTGGCCTGTTCCAGCACACGGCTATGGAAGGCCAGCAGGCTCAGTTCGCGATCAAATTGGAGCTCGGGGCTCAGGTTGTCCACGGTGGTCCCTCTGTCCTGAAGTATAGTAGTAGTGCGGTTTCTTCGACTACCTACTGGAGACAACGGCAGCTGAGCCGCATGGTGAAGGCAGGCTATCGATCGCCCGGATGCGATTCATGGTTTAACCGACTGACGAATCGAAACGTACGGACTTGGGCAAGCACCGTTGTGTGGTGGACGAGTGCTGAGAAAACCGGACTAGGGAACTTGGATATCTTGCGTTACGTTTAGCAGATCTCTCAAGTCGATAATCCCGTCGGGAGCGCCTGCCGGGAATACATCGCCGTGAGCGAGCTGGTTGTTGTCGGGGCTGGTGATTCCCAGCATGATGCGCTGCATCAGCAAAAGGTCGGCCGTATCGAGCACACTATCCTGATTTACATCACCATCGGCAATATTGGGCGTATTGGGTAACGGATCGACATTGTCATTGAGTCCATCATCATCACTATCGGCATCCAAAGGATCGGTACCTGCGCTGATTTCATCGCCATCACTAAGCGTGTCATCGTCGCTGTCGCTGTCCAGTGGGTCGGTCAGGTAAGTGTTGACCTCCTCGCCGTCGTCAAGCCCGTCGCCATCGCTGTCGCTGTCCAGCGGATTCGTACCAAGACCGAGTTCTGCGACGTTGTCTAATTGATCGCCATCGGAATCGATCAGCGG
>DTRM01000157.1:15031-20216 GCA_012965975.1 Chromatiaceae bacterium
AGAGTCACCGTCGAGTCCGACGGCACGGATATCAATGGCGTTGTTATACAGGATGTCGCGGATTTGGGTGTTGCTCAGTGATGGTGTCTCGGAGAGCAACAGCGCGGCCGCGCCCGCGGTAGTCGGGGCCGAAAACGACGTGCCGGTAGAGACGCCATAGGTCAGACTGGTGGTGTTGTCCGGCGCGACCAAGTCGGGTTTCAAGCGTCCATCAGTGGTGTATCCACGGCTTGAGTAGGAGCGCACCGCCGGGTTGAAACTATTCCAGTTCGTGTACGCGACGGCGCCAACGGTAAACGCGCCAGGTGCGGATGCTGGATCTGCGACACTTGCTTCGGTAATCACATGTTCAAAGTCGTTATTAAAACTAAACAATGTGATATCGAGTCCGGTCACGGTCCCACTCTTGTGGCGAACTTCTATTCGGTATGGGGGCCCGGCATCGGAACCAGCAGGATTGTTGGGGTCGTAGCCGATCGCTTCGTAGGGTGCGGTATTGTTGCGCTGGCGAATGGTACTTGACGCCACGGTGGTGCCATTTTTATCCAGCAGATACAGATCGAGATCGGCTTTGCTACCGGAGTAATACTGATCCCAGTTCAGATACAGGGAGATGAACGACGTGGTACCGGATGTCATTTCCATGCCCTCATCACCGCTAGAGAATTCGAGGACGGAATCGCTGTCGGCATCCAGCCAGATGCCACGCCAATGTTTTTTTGCCGCGTTGCCAGCCGAGATGGTCCAGAACACACCGTCGGTGTCGTGCGAATCATTGATGATGTCATTCACCGTACCCGTCCCGTCGTAGTAGCTGGATAGCAGCCACGCGACCGAGTGATTGGCGATATCGATACCCTCCGAGGCGATGTAGTCTGCCGCATTTTGCAGATCAACCTGATCACTCACCTTGAGATAGTATATTTCTGCGCCTGGGGCCATGTCCGCTACATGCTCAGCGACCCCGGTTCCGTGCTGCGTTACGGTCTGGACATTATTAGCTCCGGTGTAGTCGATCGCCCGACTCAGCGCATCACTGGGTAATTCACCGGCAGCCGCCGCATCGCTCAGTTTTTTAAATCCCAGATCAACCACGGCCACCTTGACACCGCTTCCGATCAGGTTGCCCGCCTGATAACCATCGGCCCAGGTTAGAGCGACGCTTTCAGAAACAACCGGACCGTAGCCATTGGTTTCACTTCGGGTCGGGTAGGGCGCCTGCAGTGGGGTGTTCGGGAATCCTTGAAACAGCTGCTCGAGATTTTGGATGGGCACCAACAAGCGTATCCATGAGCGGGAGGTGCTGTCGACAACGGCATTCACTGCCGTCAGGCGTGACAGAAACGATGGCAGGTTTTGTGTTTCTCGTTTGACGATAACCGGTACCAACGTCTGCCCCTCTCTCTCGTGCAGTCGGGTGCCAAGGCGCTTAGCCAGAGGTCGCACACTATCCGGTCTGGTTTGGTGGGCCTTGGCAAATTGCGCCAGCAAGGCGTCGGGTTCGGCAAAAATGCTACGGGTAGCGGACGCCAAGATAAGCAATAGAATGAAGCGTACTGTGTACTGCATGAGAAATGGCCTCAGCCCGTCATTACAAATAATACGTGATACTACTTAATCATTATAGCAATAATACGTGGTATCGTTCCAGTCTAAATCGTTTCAATAGTGATAACGGCTATGTCTGACCTGACCTTGATAAAGCAGGGGGAAGTGCGTGGACCCGGACACGTACCACGCGGTGTGTTCGAAGGACGTTGTATTCAAGTATTGGTCTGTTTTGGGCCGGCAGCGTCCTTGCCGATGCGTCCTCCAGCGCCAGTTGGACAGAATAGCCTGATAGTCCAAGAGACAGTTTTAGCGCATCGTTAAACCCAACAAACCCAGTGCCGAAAAGGCAGTCTGAGATATACGCCGGGCCACCCGGCGGCGTTACACCGCAGAAGAGAAGATCAAGCTGGCTACTTTGGCGCAGCGCAGGAAAATGCACTAGGATAATCAATCAGGATGACTAACCCAGATGAGCTAATGTGTCTCTTAAATCAGGCCGCGATGTGTTCAAAATTGTTCGACGACATACAGTCAGGGATTTTTGATAGGTACATGTGGCTATGAGCAGCGAGACCCAGACAACCTGCCCTTACTGCGGCGTCGGCTGTGGCATTATCGCTTCTGTGGATGAGGTGGGTCACGTCGATGTCCGAGGTGACCCGGCTCGACCATCGAATCAGGGGTTTTTATGTTCTAAAGGCTTGGCCCTAGCGGACACCTTGGGCATAGAGGGACGCCTGTTATATCCAGAGGTTAACGGCACCACGCTGAGTTGGGACGACGCGCTAAATTATACGGCACAAACCTTCCAGAAAATTATGCGCGAGCATGGTCGCGAGTCCATTGCCTTTTATGTATCCGGCCAGTTACTGACCGAAGACTACTACGTCGCGAACAAGCTGATGAAAGGCTTCATCGGCACCGCCAACATTGATACCAACTCCCGCTTGTGTATGTCATCGGCGGTCGCCGCACATAAACGTGCCTTCGGAGCCGATGCTGTTCCCTGCACCTATGAGGATATCGATCGTGCCAAACTGATTGTTTTGCTGGGATCCAATACGGCCTGGTGCCATCCGGTTTTGTACCAGCGCATTGTGCGCGCCAAAAAGACCAATCCGGATCTAATGGTGGTGGTGATTGATCCACGCAAGACCGCAACCTGTGATGGTGCCGATCTACATCTTGCGATCCGCCCCGGCACGGATCATTGTCTGTTCAGCGGCTTGCTTGTGTATCTCGATGCGCACGATGAACAACACATCATGTTTACCAGCCAGTCTGTCGAAGGGTTGGAGGAAACACTGGCCGCCGCCAAAGCATTCGTGCCAACCATTGGCCATGTCGCGTCGATGTGTGGTTTGCCCGAAACCGAGGTGCAGCAGTTCTTTCGCCTGTTTTCCCGTACCGAACGCGTTGTCAGTATATTTTCCCAAGGGATCAACCAGTGGTCTTACGGCACCGATAATATTCAGAGTCTGATTAACTGCCATCTATTCACCGGCCGCATCGGACGCCCTGGCATGGGACCCTTTTCGGTAACGGGGCAACCGAATGCAATGGGCGGTCGCGAAGTCGGCGGCCTGTGCAACCAGCTTGCAGCGCACATGGATCTGGAGAACCCGCAACATCGGGATACCGTGCAAACGTTTTGGGATTCACCCTACATTGCCGACTCTCCCGGCCCCAAGGCGGTAGAGATGTTTGATCAAATCGCCGCCGGGAAAATTCGGGCCATCTGGATCATGGCCACCAACCCAGCTGTGAGTATGCCGGACGCCGATCGTGTGCGGGCGGCACTGGATCAGTGTGAGTTTGTGGTGGTCTCGGACTGCATCCGTGAAACCGATACAACCGGTTATGCCAATGTGCTTTTCCCCGCCCAAACATGGGGCGAACGGGACGGTACCGTGACAAATTCTGAACGTCGCATAGCGCGCCAAAAGGCCTTTCTATCAAGCCCCGGACAGGCGCGTTCAGATTGGTGGATCGTGTCACAGATTGCCGCGCGTCTGGGATACGCAGATGCATTTTCATATCAGGAAGCCGCCGACATATTCCGTGAACATGCGGCGCTGTCCGGGTTTAGAAACGATGGCCAACGTGCCTTCGATATCAGCGCTTTAGCGGATATTAGTTACACCGATTACGATAACCTCGACGCACGCCAGTGGCCCATGCCCAGCGGCAACCCCGGCGGCACCCAGCGTCTGTTTACCGATGGTCGATTCTTTACGCCGTCTGCCAAGGCACGCATGGTCGCAGTCGCATTCCATCAGCCGGCGCATAGTCTGGACCCGGATTTCCCCCTGACGCTCAACACAGGTCGTATTCGGGATCACTGGCATACCATGACACGAACCGGAAAGTCGGCACGACTTTCCGGTCACATTTATGAACCCTTTGCGACCTTGCATCCCAGCGATGCCAACCAGTATGCCGCCGAAGACAAGAAGCTGATTCGCGTGACCAGCCGTTGGGGTAGTATCGTGGTGCGCGCAAACGTGTGCGGTACGCAGCAGATCGGCAGCGTCTTTGTGCCGATACACTGGAACAACCAGTTCTCCAGCAAAGCGTACGCCGACGCACTGGTGAACCCCGCGACTGATCCCATTTCCGGCCAGCCGGAATTCAAGCACACACCAGCCACGATCGAACCCTACCGCGCCTCCTGGTATGGCTTCTTGCTCAGCCGCCGGCGGTTGCACATCGAGAATGCGAGTTACTGGTCCTGCTCACGCGGCCACGGTCTGTGGCGGTATGAGTTAGCCGGCGACGAGGATCCCAGAGACTGGGCGGACTGCGCCCGTTTATTGCTGTGTCAACATGCCGAGGAAGTAAACTGGATTGAATACCACGACCAATCGGCGAACTGCTATCGCGCGGCACGCATCGCGAATGACCGTCTGGAGAGTTGCGTATTCTTTGGGCCGGATATTGATCTGCCCGAGCGTGACTGGTTGCTCGGTCTGTTCGCGCACGACACCCTGAAACCCGAGGATCGCCGCAATATTTTAATGGGCAATCCGCCCAATGCCCAGCACGATGCAGGACGAATCGTCTGCGCGTGCATGGAAACCGGCCTGAACGTACTCGTCAACACGATTCGCGCGCAACACCTGACAACACCTGAAGCCGTCGGTGAAACGTTACATGCGGGGACCAGTTGCGGTTCCTGCGTGCCCGAGATCAGGAAGATTATCGCGCAAACTCTGGACGACATCATTTGATTAGCGCATCAGATCGCCGTCACTGATTAGTCCTGTTTTCTCCTCTTTCGCTACGAATTCGGATAATCGAGAATCGCTCCAAGCACCCTCGTCCAAATCCAGAGATTCATTAAAATGAGGTATCTATCCCATTTTGGAATAGTTTCGTCATCTAAAATAACAGTCATAGAAAGAAATACCTGCGAATCCTTGGAGTCATCTATGAATGCTTTCAAATAAAAAACTTCCACGACACTTTGCAAATCAATGGTCGTTGCTCTGTCTATCGGAGGGCTTTATGCCTGCGGCGGTGGCGGTGGGACTGCACCAGCAGCGTCACCTTTAACACGCTGGTCGGCACCACGGCCTTTGAAGACTAAGGCTTAGCATCTGCCATTACAGTCTTTATAAAATTCACGAAAATA
>DTRM01000158.1 GCA_012965975.1 Chromatiaceae bacterium
ATCTGCACATCAAGACCCGTTATCGCATCCGCGTATTGCCGCGCCAATGTGGCCGTACCCGACAGGGTCTGCAACAGGTTTAACGCCGCGCGTTCCCCTGTCAACAAGCCACGAGCGCGCCCGTGCAGATCACACAGTTGTTGATTTGCGTCCACGGTATCACCTTCGGCAACCTCCCATTCAATCGTAATATCCGTATCAAGCTGGTGAAACACCGCATTGAACCAATCGATTCCGCAGACCAGCGCCGGTTCGCGCGCGATCACACTGGCGGAGGCAAGGGCGTCATCGGCAATCAAGTCGGCCGTCAGATCGCCAGTCCCCACATCCTCTTCCAGAACCCGGCGCACCAGTTTAGCTATCTCTGACGGATCGATTTCCACCATGAGTGCCTACTCGGGAGTATGGCTGCGGGAAAAATAGTCTTCTGATAATCGCTGCACTAGACCCGCCAGCAATACCAAACTGATTAGATTAGGTACCGCCATCAAGATATTGGCAATATCGGCCAGATTCCAGACCAGTTGCAACGGGATGCTCGCACCGACCGCGACCAAACAAGCGTAGATCAAGCGGTACGGCAACACGGCGGCTTCGCCGAACAAAAATCGCGCACAACGATCACCATAATAAGACCATGCAATCATGGTGGAAAACGCGAAAAAGCTCAGTCCAATACCGACTATCCACCCGCCTATCTCACCTAGTCCTTCTCGGAATGCGTAGGCCGACAGCGCCGCCCCTTGCAACTCTTGCGGGCGGGCATCGCCCCAGACACCCATCACCACGATCACCAAAGCCGTCATTGTGCAGATCACCAAGGTATCGATAAATGGCTCGAGCAGAGCCACCAGACCTTCGCGTACGGGTTCTGTTGTGCGTGCCGCTGCGTGCGCCATCGGTGCCGAACCCAAACCCGCCTCGTTCGAAAATACACCGCGCGCAACGCCATATTGAATCGCTGCACCGATCGCGCCACCACCCGCTGCCCACGGGTTTAACGCAAGATTAAAAATGGTCGCAAACGCAGAGGGAATCTCGGCCGCGTGGATGACCAAAATCACGGCCGCCGCGACAATATAGGCCACCGCCATAAACGGCACGATCGCGGATGCGACCTGTGCGATACGCTGAATACCGCCCAGAATGACGCCACCCACCGCAATGGCCATAATCACCCCGACCAGGATTTTGTGATCGGCAATGTCGGGCATCAGGAACGCCAGACCATCAACGACCGAGTTCGCCTGTACCATGTTACCGATTCCAAACGACGCAATCAGAGCAAAAAATGCAAACGCTGCGGCCAAACGGGGCATATTGAGGCCATACTTCAATGTATACATTGGACCGCCAGAAATACTGCCGTCCGGGTGTACCTCACGATACTTCAAGGCGAGCGTACAAGAACAATACTTTGTTGCCATGCCAACAAACGCCGTCACCCACATCCAGAACACCGCCCCCGGACCACCGAAGGCAATTGCTGTTGCCACACCTGCAATGTTGCCGGTACCCACCGTGGCCGACAACGCGGTGGACAGCGCCTGAAAGTGAGTCACCTCTCCGGGATCGTCGGCCTTGTCGTAACGACCCGAAACCAAACTCACTGCGTGCCGAAAACCGCGCAGCTGAATCAGCCGCAAACGCCAAGTAAGATAGACCCCGGTTCCAACCAGAATGACAATAGACGGGATACCCCACAAGTGGCCGGCAATCACACCCGTTTGCTCGGTTAGCGTCTGAATCAGCTCATTCATCTCCCCATCACCAGCGTCTGTGGGCCACCGTCACGATTGATCAAGAGTTCAATTTGAGCGGCCTTGGGTAGCTTGCGGATCAGCATTCTAATCTCAGCGGTTTCACCGATATCAACACCGTTAATCTGGCGTATCACATCACCCTTGCGCAATCCTAAACGCTCAGCGAGGTTTCCGCGCGGCGCCGTAATCTCATACCCCAGAAGTTCACCCCCCTCCGTGACTGGGCGCGGCCCTAGGGTCTGCATCATATGGTTGGTGCCCTTGCGCCAGGCATCGCGCAATGCGTACAACGCCGCTCTGGAGTCTGCGCTACTGGCATAGCCCGTATCACGATATATTTCCCGTTCACCGTGATCCTTTGAGAGATTGATCGTAGTACGTTCCTTGGTTAGATAGAGCGCTTCAAGCTTACCGTTGTGACTCAACACCACGTGGTCTGAATAAATAGAATCAATACTGACCCCCGACTTCGGCAACTCATCACCGATGCCATAGAAGTCTTCTTTTCCAGATGGCATGGAGATGATCGCGCGCGCGGACTGCTCGTCGTCAGTGACGATCAGACCACGCAACACCAGCTTTAGTCGTGTCTTTTCTACCGTTCGAACCGACACCCGCTCACCGCTGCGGGTCTGCTGCTTACCAAACAAATGTTGCTGACTGAGATTCTGAACGGCGGTATTCGTGCCGACACCAACCCCTGGAACATCGGCCGGCGCTGAAGACAAAGGGAGGTCATTCCGGCTCGTGTCTACCGAATCCGACACGGCAACCCAAGTGAGTTCGGCCAGCGTGTAGGCAACCAACAGTATTAAAGCAGCAGAAATGCCTTTGAAGGCCCAAGGCCCAATATCCCCAGAACGGATTAACTGGCTGAAAAAATCGAGTGGTGGAGACACAATTCCGACGGCGACCCTGACTATCAAAGCCCCATCATAAGCGATCGCCCCAGCGATCGCGATAGCCGACTACTCGATCGCGTCCTCGTCCACGCCATCTGTCGGCTCGTCGTCACCATCGGCCGAACGCTGTAACGCATTCATCATTGCGTCCAATGCCCGATCCATCAGCGGAACCGTATTGAGCATGCGGATCGACCCGCGTCTGAACTCGGCCGCTAAACCCTGAAACGTGAGCTCCTCGACCTTGGCACCCTTGCGATTAACAAACACACAATTACCCGAGGCCTCGCTTTTCCATGCCAGTTTGGCTCGGAGAGCCGGATCCGCCTCCTCGATAAACTCTACCCAGGTACCGACTTCGACGTCCTTCACCAGCTGATCAAACTCATCGGCCTCATCTTCCGACTCCGCGTCATCAAAGCCCGGAGCGGATACCAAAACAATTTCTTCGTCATCATCAACCAGTTGGTCGAGGGGAAAATCAGGGGGGTTGGACAATCCGTCATAAACCGACGCCTCGGATCCCGAATCAACCTCGCCGCTGCCTTCCAGCAACGATTCTGAAATCGTGATCGAGGGTGTCTCGTCCACATCAACTGCATCAGTCGATATGGGCTCGATCGCGTCGGCTGAGTCGATAAACTCCGCGCGCCCCTCGTGCACTTCAGGCGACTCACCTTTCATTGAGCTAAGGTGACACTCCTGCAATGCCTGAAACAACACCTCAAGGCGATGCGGTTCAAAAGAAATATTATCCAAGCCTTCACGCATGGATTTCAGCAGACCCGGGATCGTCTTTAACAATCGCTCCCGATCCGTTGCACCGACCAGTGGGTCAACACTCCAGATCAGAACGTCGATCACCTTCACCGAATCAGCCCACTCCAGGCTGTTCACACCTTGACGCAAGTGTGCCAGCAACATCACGTCCTTCCATGCCTCATCGAGAATCCGGGTAACCGCTGAAGGCAGGTTCTTATCCTTTGTACGCCGAGATATTTCACTGGCAACCTGCCTGCGAGACAGTTCAAGCTGTTCCTTACCCTCAAGCACCTTGCACGTTCTTGATTCAGCTACATCTGACTGGCGCACATCTTTCGATAGCAGATCGTGTAGCTCATCCACCATCTGCCCGAAGATCGAACTGTCATCCTGAAATTCATTCAACACCCGGTCTACGATATGTTCGATCTCGTCGAACATGGCCGCAGACTGTTCCTCGGTATCAGCCACACCGAGGCCCGCTTGGGCAAGCTCATTCAACAGACGGCGCGCCGGGTGATTTTTTAGCCCAAAAAATGTCTTGTCGGTTATCGCGACCTTGAGAACCGGTATCTGCAATCGACTAATTAATGCCTTGAGACGATCAGACAGATTGCGGTCATCGAGAATGAACTCGAACAACATGCCCACGACATCAATCGTGTCTTCTTCAACCTGACTGACGACTGCGGTCTCTGAGCCACGGTAGACCCCCTGAATCTGTGTCGACAAACCAGAACGCAGTTGATCAATGGTCATGGGGTCCGCATGGCCTGCAGCACTGGCGGGCATCGCGTGTTGCATCTGCGACAGGGCCGACAGCACATCACCCACTGGGTAGGACACCTGAGGCACGGTCGGTACCGGACCTACCGGCCCACGGTTGCTCGAGAGCAGGCCCTGCATGGTCGCAAACAGGTTCGGATCAACCTGTCCGACTTGCCCCCTCTGCGCCGCCATGGCCGCAGCGACTTCAGGGCTTACATCGCCACCGTCATCCACCACGGCACCAGCCGATGCGCCAATACCCGCTGCGGCACTGCCAGAGCTACCTACTTTATGGGTCTTGGCCGCAATATGTGGCAATACGCCCGATAGCGCCAGCAACTGATTGACGTCATCGTAGACACCACCCAGTGCGCTCAATAATACGGTATCAAATAATTTGTAGACGACCAGACGAACCTCGTCGTCGATTGTCATCAGATTCGCGGCGTCCTCGAAGGCATGACACAAGGCATTCGGCGCCAGTGGGTTGGTAAGCTCATCGACGTTCAGACCTTTTCCCATGTCTGCCAGACGCTGCTCCAGCGCATACAGCTCACCCTGAAACTGGTTCTCGCCTTTGGCAATCATGTTGGTCACAGCCAGACTCTGTTCCAGATCGCTCTCGTTAACCAATGACAACTCATCACCTGACGTAGGCACATGCTGTTCACTGGATGCCACCCAACTATAGTCTGCACGCCAGAACCGGTCGAACCGGTCGAACACACCGGTGTCAAAGCTGACTTCGACCGACTCACGCTTCATCCGCACTTCGCGCATCGCGTCAAAATACAGGGTCTGCGACTGATTGCTGTCGGCTTTCTCCGACATCTCAAACAACACGTCATCTACCTGGTCAAAGAAGTCCTGCACCAATTGGAGCAAATGTCGTTTCAGCGTGTTACGACACAGCGTAACCAACGCATTGTCGTGCGTACTTGGGGAGACACGGTCGTCTTCCTGCCCCAGTGTCATCACGTTGTCGTCGCCTTGAATCATATGACTGCCTTAATTGCCTGCTGTTTTTATCGGTAGTGGTCTTGCCCACGTGCGTGAAACTGCTCGCATTTTTGTGAATTCACAGCGCCGCATCGAACTTTCACCGGCCCTACAGCGGTTAACGGCCCTCGACCAAGCAAACTGTAATGGTTCCAATGTGTGGCACAGAACTCGACTGATCGCAGAAAAAACCGATAATTTCCTGTAATAATCAATACCCTATAGAATATGGGGATGGAAAAAGAGGCGCCAAAAACAACCCTTATCGATCTGCTTCGGCACGGAGAACCCGAGGGGGGACGTCGGTATCGCGGGAGTATCGATGACCCACTCAGCGAACGGGGTTGGCAACAGATGTGGCATACGGTCGGCGACGAGCCACTCTGGAATCACGTTATCAGCTCACCGATGGACCGTTGTCGAGCATTTGCCGAGGCACTTTGCGAGCGCCATCAGATATCACTGGCGCAAGATGATCGCCTGCGCGAGGTGGGTTTCGGCGCATGGGAAGGCAAGACGGCGGCCGAACTAAAACAGGTCAACGCCGAGCAATTTTTTGGCTTTTATCAAGACCCGGTCCGACATCGACCGGAAGGTGCAGAGATACTCGCTGGCTTTTGCGCTCGAGTCGCAGCAGCGCTTGGCGACATTGCCGATCAACACCCGGCAAGGCACGTGCTGATTGTCACCCACGCCGGTGTGATTCGGGCGGCCATCAGTATGATCCTGAAAACCAGTCCCAGCGATCTCTATCGAGTTTCCGTTCCGTCTGCCTCCATTACCCGTTTACGCTTTAGCGCTGAACGCCCACCCGAACTACTTCATCACGGGTTAGCGACCTTGGCCGACTTGTGATCCGAGCCATCCTGCTGTCGGCGTTATTGCTCTGCGCACACGCTCAGGTGTCTGCGGATACTGGCGTATACGACGATCGCAAACAACGTATCAATGCGACCGCGCCGATTCAACGGATCATCACACTGGCTCCACACGCAATTGAATGGCTATTTGAAATCGGCGCCGGCGAACGGGTCGTTGGCACCGTGTCCTTCAGTGACTATCCTCCGGCCGCGCGCACGGT
>DTRM01000159.1 GCA_012965975.1 Chromatiaceae bacterium
GGGCTGCGACCACTGCGCGGGCGGATACAAAGGTCGAGTCGGTATTTATCAGGTGATGCCGATCACCGAAGAGATGGGGCGCATCATCATGCGGGGTGGTAACTCAATGGATCTTGCGGACCAAGCACGTAAAGACGGGGTGAACGACCTGCGACGCTCGGGGCTCAACAAAGCCAAACAAGGCTTTACCAGTCTCGAAGAAATCAACCGCGTGACCAAGGAATAGAACAGGAGTAACTCATGAGCCAAGCTGCCGTACAACTCGACACCTTCAAATGGGAAGGCACTGACCATCGGGGCAAAAAGAAGAAGGGTGAAACCGCGGGCCGGAACATGGCCGTGGTCAAGGCCGAACTGCGCCGCCAAGGCATCGCGACCACCAAGGTCAAGAAAAAGGGCAAGCCCCTGTTCCCAACCCCAAAGCCACCGATTATGGCCAAGGATATCTGCATCTTCTCGCGCCAACTGGCGACCATGATGGGCGCGGGCGTGCCGTTGGTACAAGCCTTTGAAATCGTTGGACGCGGCCATGAAAATGCGTCGATGCAAGAACTGCTAATGAACATCAAAGCCGATGTCGAGGCGGGTGCAACCCTGACCGAGTCGCTGGCAAAGCATCCACTGCAGTTCGATGAACTGTACTGCAATCTGGTTAACGCCGGAGAGCAAGCCGGTATTCTGGAATCTCTGCTGAAAAAGATCGCCGACTATCAGGAAAAAACCGAGCTGATGAAGTCGAAGATCAAGAAGGCCTTAACCTATCCCATTGCGGTGGTAGTCGTGGCCTTTATTGTGACCGCGATCCTGTTGATTTTTGTCGTGCCTCAATTCGAAGCGCTGTTTAATGGCTTCGGCGCTGACCTGCCTGCGTTTACCAAGTTTGTGATCGGTCTGTCTGAATGGATGCAAGCAAATTGGTGGGTCGTACTCGGTGTGCTGGGTATTGGCAGTTTCTTTTTCAAACGCGCAAAACGACAATCGCGCGCCTTTAATCACACACTCGACCGCCTGACCCTACAGGCACCGATTATTGGCCCCATCGTCACCAAGGCCACCATCGCTCGTTTTGCACGCACCCTGTCAACCATGTTTGCCGCGGGTGTGCCACTGGTCGAGGCGATGGAGTCTGTCGCCGGCGCGTCTGGCAATATTATCTACCACGATGCGATCATGCAGATGCGAGAAGACGTCTCGACCGGTCAACAACTGCAAGTTGCCGTGCGCGATACTGACCTGTTCCCCAACATGGTGGTGCAGATGATTGCGATTGGCGAAGAATCGGGTTCGCTTGATGCGATGCTGAGCAAGGTCGCCGATTTCTACGAACAAGAAGTCGATGATGCGGTCGATTCATTGAGCAGCTTGCTCGAACCCATCATCATGTCCGTGCTCGGCGTGCTTGTCGGTGGTTTGATCGTGGCGATGTACCTGCCGATTTTCAAAATGGGGTCGGTGATATAACTACTCCCGGCAGGAGCTATACTGTTGCTTGGCTAACTAGAAACTCTCGGAGTTCATGTTGATACTCGACTATCTGGCCGCGAACCCCACCGCGTTTATTATTCTGTGTGGACTCATCGGCCTGACGGTCGGCAGCTTTCTGAACGTGGTCATCCATCGACTGCCCATCATGATAGACCGCGAATGGCAGTTTGAACTGGCCCAGTTCAACGATCCGGAAACTGAACTCCCCGAACCCGAACCGTTCAACTTGAGCCGCCCACGGTCGCGTTGCCCACACTGTGGCCACATGATCACCGCGCTGGAGAATATCCCGGTCATCAGCTGGCTGCTATTGGGTCGCAAATGTTCCAACTGCCAACAACCCATCGCTGCCCGATATCCCATCATTGAGCTGTTTACCGCACTGGCCTCATTGATGATTGCGTGGCACTTCGGCTTTGGCATACAAGCCGCCGCCGCACTCGCCCTGACATGGGCGCTGATCGCCGCCTCCATGATCGATTTCGATCACCAACTGTTGCCGGACTCGATCACCCTGCCCTTCTTGTGGCTGGGACTGGTCCTGAATCTGAATGACGTCTTTACCGACGGCGCCAGCAGTGTCGTGGGGGCCGTTGCCGGCTACCTGAGTCTGTGGACCCTCTACTGGTTGTTCAAGCTGGCCACCGGCAAGGAAGGCATGGGCTACGGCGACTTCAAGCTACTGGCCCTGCTCGGCGCGTGGATGGGCTGGCAAATGCTACCCGTCATCGTGCTGCTATCCTCTCTGGTCGGTGCCGTCGTCGGTATCGGCCTGATTGTGCTCCGCGGACGCGATCGCAACATCCCCATCCCCTTCGGTCCCTACCTCGCAGGGGCGGGTTGGATTGCGCTGCTGTGGGGCCAGGAGATTACCGAGACGTATCTTAATACGGTGTTGTAGGTATTATTAAAGCCCCTCATCCTAACCTTCTCCCGCAGGGAGAGGGGACTAGTGTGGTGATGAATCTGGCCGACGGGGAGCCTGTGCGGTCCACACTGGACCCCAGCGACCATCCACTGGCTCCCCACCCCAAGACAGCGTATCTTGACCCGATGCGAGTTATAGGCCTGACAGGCGGTATTGGTAGCGGAAAATCAACGGTTGCCGACCTATTCTCTGATTTAGGCGCACCGATTATCGATGCCGACAAAATCGCCCATGCACTCGTTGAACCCGGGCAACCGGCACTGGCCGAAATCAGCCAACAGTTCGCCAAGGTCATTGACGCCAGCGGACACCTTGATCGTGCCGCCTTGCGCCAACACGTCTTCACCGACCCCATCCAACGACAACAACTCGAAGCCATCATCCATCCACGCGTGCGCACCGAAATCAACGCCCAACTGCAACAACTGTCAGAGACAGGCGAAGCCTATGCAATCGCCGTTATCCCCCTCCTTTTTGAGGCAAAAATGACCGATATGGTCGATCAAATCGTGGTTATCGATGTCGCTGATCAACAACAGATTGCACGGGTACAGGCGCGCGATGGCCTCGATGAGCGCACCATTCGCGCCATTATCGACTCGCAGACCCCCGCCGCCGAACGCCGGTCGCGCGCCGATCACATTATCCAAAACAGCACCGACACCACCGATCTTCAAACCCAGATCCAGACCCTGCACCAACTGTTTGCAGCCACCTGAAAAGGAATTTGCGACAATCCCGGAACTGATAGAGAATGTCACAACATTTCGACTATGATGGCTAACGTGGTTCACCGAATCTATTACGAACAACCGATCAACGAACGCATCCGGACGTTTCTGCGCCTTGAGCATTTGTTTGAACGGACTACACACCACATGCAGGGGTCAACCCGCTGGGATTCGCGTGCGGTCATCAACTGTTTGCTCGACACCGTCAATCTGCTTGGACGTTCAGATCTCAAGACCGAAATGATCAAAGAGCTCGAGCGTCACTCGACCAGTCTTGGCCGCATGGCACAGAGCCCCGGCGTCGACCCAACCCGACTCAATACCCTGCTTACCGAACTGCATGAAATGCACCAGGCATTTGTGCAACAAAAAGGTCAAGTCGCCGCACATCTGAGAAGCAATGAGTTTTTCTCCAGCATTATGCAACGCAGCGCGATCCCTGGCGGTACCTGCTCGTTCGATCTGCCCGGCTATCACCATTGGTTAAATCTGCCCGATCAGCAGCGCAAAGATTCATTGGAAGGCTGGCTTGATGCCTTTGCGCTGTATTCACGTGCCGTCAATATGATTCTGCACCTGACACGCAACAGCTCGACCCCAACCAACGAACAAGCCGTGGATGGGTTTTTTACCCATTCACTGGATGGGTCGATGCCAGTGCAGTTGATTCGTGTCGCGGTCGCCCCGGCCGACCCGTACTTTCCAGAAATCAGCGGCGGCAAGCACCGCTTTACGGTTCGCTTTATGCGCATTGAAGAAAATGGGCACCCACGCAAGGTGGAACAGGATATTAACTTCGAACTAACCTGCTGTACGATCTAACAGCCGCGGGCTAACCCCATAGAGAACGGATACCGGCGATACCCTGAGCGCCGTATGACCAAGCCTTCGACACATCTTCGGGTTGCATACCACCCAAGGCATAAACCGGACAGATAATCGGTTCAATCGTGTCCTGAAACTTTGTCCAACCCAAGGCACTCACACCCGGATGCGTGGTGGTTTTCTGTACGGGACTCAACAACGCAAAATCTGCCCCAATCGACTGCGCATAACGCAATTCAGCCTGACTATGACACGAAGCGCTCAGCAATAGATCAGCACCGACGGGTCGCTCGTGCGTCGCGTACAGACGCTTACTGCTCAAATGCAATCCATCCGCACCCAGTTTCATAACCCATTCCGGCGCCGAATTCAGGACCATTCTCGCCCCATACTGATGGCAAAGCTCGATCGATTGCTGGGCAAGATGAAAACTGCGTCGATCTTCCATCGCCAAAGATCGCAGCTGAACCAGACGCACACCGGACTCCAACGTGCGTCTCAGCTGCTCCAGAAATTCAGTGGTACTGGCACCGGGACGTGGCGTAATGGACAACAACTCCGGCAAATCCAGCGCCCGAATGACCGGTGCATCCGCCGTTGGAAACTCATACTGTGACAAATCATCGATGGCTACCCATGCCAGCGGCTGCCCCTCCCGTCCCTGCGCATCGCCTCGATATCGATCGACCTTCCACACATCAAGTATGATCGACTTGTCGGCATAATCATGCGGCACCCGAATCAATCGACGGGCATTGACCAGCTCGATACCGAGCTCTTCGGCAAGCTCTCGTCGCAGCGCGTCCTCGGGGGTTTCCCCCGACTCAATTTTGCCACCGGGAAACTCCCACAAGCCGCCCTGATGCGAATCCTCCGCACGCCGAGAAATCAGTACGCGTGCATCGGCATCCACAATCGCCGCGGCAACAACGTGGATTGTGTTCTTGTCAGGTTCGGTAGTCCGCATTAATCTTAACGTAGTCGTATGACAGGTCCGATGTCCACACGGTGTCAGTGACATTCCCTCGCCCTAGCGCAACGCGAATGGATATCTCGGACTCAGCCATCACACGCAACCCCATTTCCTCGGTGTAGTCAGGGTCACGGCCACCATCACGCACGATACAGACATCACCCAGATGAATTTTTACATCATCAATTTGCAAGTCATCCACACCGGCGCGTCCAACGGCTGCGAGGATACGACCCCAATTCGGATCCTGGCCAAATATGGCGGTCTTCACCAACGGTGAATGGGCTATCGTGTAGGCGACGGCACAGGCCTCATCCCGCGTCCGTGCCTCATCGACTGTGACAGTGACAAAGCGTGTTGCGCCCTCACCGTCGCGCACAATAGCCTGCGCCAGCCACACACAGACCTCATCGATCGCCTGTTGCAATAAGGCAAAATGAGGATGGGTATCTGAATCAATGTTTGGATTTCCGGCCTTGCCAGTAGCCACCAGCACGCAGGCGTCATTGGTCGAGGTCTCGCCGTCAACGGTAATGCGATTAAACGAACGCTCCACTGCGTGTTCGAGACACTGCTGAAGCAGCGCCGGACTGACCGCGACATCGGTGCCGATAAACGACAACATGGTCGCCATATCCGGACGGATCATACCGGAGCCTTTGGCGATGCCGGTAATGGATATCGACAGGCCATCGAGATCAAGCTTGCGTGACAAACCCTTGGGCACAATATCAGTAGTCATAATCGCGTGTGCCGCCGCCAGCCAGTTGTCATCACCCAATTTCGCCACGGTATCCGGGATCGCCGCCAGCATCGAGTCGCACGGCAGGCGCTCACCGATCACACCCGTCGAAAAAGGTAACACCTGTCGCGCTTCGCAGCCAGCAGTGTCGGCCAGATGCTGACAAAGACCATGCGCATCACGCATGCCAGCGTCACCAGTACCCGCATTCGCGTTACCGGCATTGATCATTAAAAAACGGGGGGACTGTTGCGCGAGGTATTGGCGTGCAATCAGCACTGGGGCCGCACAAAAGGCATTGCGGGTAAATACAGCGGCGGTGCTGGAGCCCTCGCACAGCGCCATCAACGTCAGATCGTCGGTTCCCGACTTGCGAACACCGGCAAAACCGGTGGCCAATTGTATGCCTTTGACAGGATCAAGCGACTCGGGTGCAATCAAACCAACGGGCATAGTCGACGCCGATCAGGCCAACTTACCATGACAATGCTTGAACTTCTTGCCCGAACCACAAGGACACGGCTTGTTACGACCGACCTTACGCGCAATAGCTTTTTCCTTGCGGGAAAATTCTTCTTCCGACTCCACGCGATTGCCAGAACCATCTTGCATCACTTTCGGATTGTCGTGCTGAAACTTTACTCCGTCCGATGGAGAAGGCTTCTGCTCTTCCATTTCAGCATCTTCCGGATTACGGATCTGCACCTTGGACAACACGCTGATCACTTCAATCTTTACATTGTCGAGCAGCTGAGAAAACATATCAAAGGCTTCGCGCTTGTATTCCTGTTTCGGATTCTTTTGCGCGTAACCACGCAGATGAATGCTCTTACGCAGATAGTCCATGCTGGATAGATGTTCTTTCCACAGGTTATCGACCACCTGCAACATGACCGCCTTCTCGAAATGGCGCATCGACTCAGAACCCGCTTGCGTTTCCTTCTCCTGATAGCGGGTAATAATGTCTTCCAGTATTCGGTCGCGCAAGCTTTCTTCATGCAGATCATCGTCTTCATGGAGCCACGACTGAATATCCACAGAGGTCGCAAACTCATGCTCGATGGCATCACTCAACCCGGGGATATCCCACTGCTCTTCCAGTGACTGCGGCACTATATAGGTGTCAATAGCGGAGTTCACAATATCGTAACGCAGCGCCTCAATCGTGGCAGAAACTTCATCCGCCTCCATCAAGTCATTACGCTGCTCGTAAATCACCTTGCGCTGATCATTCGCAACATCATCAAATTCAAGCAAGCTTTTGCGGATATCAAAGTTCCGTCCTTCAACCTTGCGCTGCGCGTTCTCGATCGCCTTACTTACCCAGGGGTGTTCGATTGCCTCACCCTCTTCCATGCCCAGTTTTTGCATCAGACCGGCAACCCGATCAGAGGCAAAAATACGCATCAGGCTGTCTTCGAGTGACAAATAGAACCGGCTGGAACCCGGATCACCCTGTCGCCCGGAACGTCCGCGCAACTGGTTATCAATACGACGAGACTCATGCCGCTCAGTACCGATCACATGCAAGCCACCATTGGCGACCACCTGATCGTGTCGGGTCTGCCACTCCGCTCGTACGCGTTCTACATCGGTATCACCGGCAGCGCCGCCCAACGTGGCCAGCTCGACCTCCAAACTGCCTCCCAATACGATATCCGTACCACGACCCGCCATATTGGTGGCAACCGTCACCGCCCCCGGCTGGCCCGCCTGAGCGATGATCCCCGCTTCTTTTTCATGCTGCTTGGCATTCAGAACCTCATGCTTCACACCCTGCTTTGTCAGCAAATCAGATATGGTTTCAGAGACTTCAATCGACGCCGTACCCACCAGTGCCGGCTGTCCGCGTTCAACACAGTCCGCAATATCCTCGCTAATGGCCGCGTACTTCTCATCTGGCGTCAGATAGACCAGGTCGCCCATATCCTCTCGAACCATATCCAGATGGGTAGGGATGACCAGTACCTCAAGCCCATAAATCTGCTGAAATTCAAATGCCTCTGTATCTGCAGTACCGGTCATACCCGCCAACTTGTCGAACATGCGGAAATAGTTCTGGAATGTGATCGATGCAAGGGTCTGGTTCTCATTGCGAATCTCGACCCCTTCCTTGGCCTCTATCGCCTGATGCAAACCCTCACCCCAACGACGTCCCTGCATGGTACGTCCGGTGAACTCATCAACAATAACAATCTGATCAGCCTGCACGATGTATTCAACATCGCGCTCGAACAATACATGGGCGCGCAGAGCCGCATTAATATGGTGCATCAACATAATATTGGCGGCGTCATACAGACTCGTACCTTCTGCCAGCAGACCCGCGTCCGACAACAGGTCTTCAACCGCTTGATGGCCGTCTTCCGTCAGATAAACCTGTTTACCTTTCTCATCAACACCATAGTCGCCGGGACCATCTTCCTCTTCCTGACGCTGCAGCTCGGGAATCAGATCATTCATCTTGCTGTACAACTCGGAGTTGTCATCGGTGGGACCGGAGATAACCAGCGGCGTACGCGCCTCATCGATCAGGATCGAATCGACCTCATCGACGATCGCAAAGTTCAATTCACGCTGAACCTTCTGCTCACGAGTGAACACCATATTGTCCCGTAGAAAATCAAAACCGAACTCGTTATTGGTACCGTAGGTAATGTCGGCCGCGTACGCGACCGCCCGGTCTTCCGGTGGCAAGCCACCGACGATCACGCCCACCGTCATACCCAGAAAGGTATACAGCCGTCCCATCCATTCCGAATCGCGACGCGCCAGATAGTCATTGACGGTAACGACATGGACACCCTTGCCCGACAAGGCATTCAGATAGGCCGCCAACGTGGCAACTAGGGTCTTGCCCTCACCGGTTCGCATCTCGGCAATCTTGCCGCTATGCAGAACTGCGCCACCGATCAACTGTTCGTCAAAGTGACGCATCTGCATCACCCGCTTGCCGGCCTCACGCACCACGGCAAAGGCCTCGGCCATCATCTGATCCAGGGTCTCACCTTCAGCGACACGCTGGCGGAATTCATCGGTTTTTGACTTCAGTTCAGCGTCAGTTAACGCGGCGGTCGACTCTTCCAAACCACCCACTTTCGCAACTAATTTGCGCAGGCGCTTTACCGCGCGATCATTACGACTACCAAAAATTTTTCTTACCAGGCCAGCGACCATGATTCACCAAAACAACCATATGATTTAAAAGAAGCGGTGATAATACCGCACTATGATGACCCGTCAGTGGGAAACGCGGAGGTACCTTGACGGATCGACAACGTTACCGTGGCGTACGACTTCAAAATGTACATGCGGCCCGGTAGATCGGCCCGTGGAGCCCATCAGTGCGATGACCTGACCCTTCTCAACCCGGTCACCTACTGTAACAAGATTCTGTTCATTATGCCCGTAGCGGGTCACAAAACCGCCGCCGTGGCGCAGTTCCACCATGTTGCCGTAACCCGAGCGTTTGCCTGCGGACGACACCACGCCAGCGGCCACCGCGACCACATCCGAACTCTGTTTGCCGGCGAAATCCATGCCGTGGTGTGTGGCTTGCTTGCCGGTAAACGGGTCGGTACGTTTGCCGAAATAAGATGATATCCAGCCACCGGTCACGGGACGACCTTCGGGCCGACTCTCGGCCGCTAGATTATGTGAGGACAACAGCGACTCCAGCGCGCTCAATTTTTGTTCTCGTTCGCCCAGCGCAAGGTCCAGTTCATCGAGGACCGCCAGCAGCGGGTCAGTCGCCATGACTGAACTGCCTTCGGCCTCTTCAGGGCCACCCTGAGCCGGGCTATGGCTGAAATCAAACTCGGCCTGATCCAGAGAGGCGATCTCGGTGAGACGTTCGCCCAGAGCATCGAGACGAATCAGGTGCGCATGCGCCTGCCCGACTCGTGACGCCAGCGCATCCAGGTCATCGCGCGTGCTCTGCCGCAAATCAGCGATGCTCTCTCGATCCACTTCCCACTGCGCCCGCAACGAATCGATCTCGACCACCGTCTGGCGCGAGGCGCCCACTTGCACGCCGACCAAGTAGGCCACGCCCGCCAACATCAGCACCGATACCAGCAACGGCAAGATCACTTGAGGCCGACACCAGATCCTCGCCAATAGCCAACTGCTGCGGTTATTCATGATGGCTGACCGGGCACAGAAGCCAAGAACCGGGGTTTTAGTGGGTTGTGTAAACCTACGGATACCGTACCGGGCATTACTCCGTATAATCGACAGATAGGAAGATGTCTTAACCGATACACCGGCGCGGACGCATGACGAAACTGTGGTTGTTGATACATATCTACGATTTTATCCGCACGTTCAATTATAATCACAAATTATGGCTGCACATTCAAGAAAGATGGCATCAACTAAAAAACCCGCAAAACCTCTATCCGTGGCCCGCTGGATGCGTCAGACCGAGGGACCCGTTGCTGCACTTGCGGCTGGAATCGACGACCGTCTGGCCCTACTCCAATCGCTGCAGCAGGTATTACCTGCCGCCGTATCCAGTCACTGTCTGGGCGCCGAAATTATCCGTAACCAGCTCAAGCTATTTGCCGATACGTCGGCGTGGGCCACCCGTATCCGCTTCGACGCCGAGCGCCTACTGCAACAGGCTCGCGACACCACCCAACAACCCGTCGAATCCCTTCAGGTTCGGGTTATCCCGAACATTCCAAGCCCGATGAGACCGCGCCGACAACCCAAACCGCAGCTAAGCCAGACCAATGCCGAACTGATCAGGTCCACCGCACAATATCTAGACGCTCCAGAGCTGCGCGACGCCCTGCTGCGACTGGCAAAACACCAGAAGTAAAATTCAACTCAGTGCGCGCCCGCCGGGGTCATATAGGATATGGGTGCTTCCGAATCGACATCAAAGGTCACTTCTTCCCATGCCGATTCGTCGGCTAGCAATTCACGCAGTAGCTTGTTATTCAGCGCGTGACCCGATTTGTAGCCCTGAAACGAACCAATCAAACTGTGTCCCAACAAATACAGATCGCCAATCGCATCAAGAATTTTGTGTTTTACGAACTCATCTTCGTAACGTAATCCGTCCTCATTCATCACCTGGAAGTCATCGACCACGATCGCGTTACTCAGACTGCCGCCGCGCGCCAGATTATGCTGTCGCAGCATCTCGATGTCGCGCATAAAACCAAAGGTTCGCGCACGGCTGATTTCTTTTACGAAGGAGGTTGATGAAAAATCCATCTCCGCCCGGTTCGCGCTGTTGCGAAAGACTGGATGGTCAAAGTCGATACCAAATCCGACCTTGAAGCCATTAAACGGCTCAAAAGTCGCCGATTTTCCGTCTTCTTCGACCCGAACGGTGCGCTTGATACGCACGAATTTCTTTGGCGCGGCCTGCTCTTCAACACCGGCAGACTGAATCAAAAACACGAATGGCCCGGCACTGCCATCCATAATCGGTACTTCCGGGGCGCTCACGTCAACATAGGCATTGTCGATGCCGAGACCGGCAAAGGCGGACAACAGATGTTCAACCGTCGATACCTTGACCCCGTCCCGCTCTAACGTCGTCGACAGACTGGTGTCACCGACAAATTCAGAACGCGCCGGAATCTCTACCGGCTCGGGCAAATCAACACGACGAAACACGATACCGGTGTCCGGTGCTGCGGGTCGCAGGGTCAGATAGACCTTGTCTCCGGTGTGCAAGCCGACGCCCGTGGCGCGAATCATATTTTTAAGGGTACGTTGGCGTATCATCAGACCGCTAGTCTCCATATATGTGGGCCGTTATTCCATCGGGGAATACGCCAACCCATCTTAATGATTAGTATATTAGCAGTTAATTATAATAATACAACCGTAATGTGGCTATATAGCTATCTCCGCTATGGAATGACCCATTACGGGGTCTGCGCATCCGAGCGCGCCACCGGCTGGCGCGATGGATGTTATCACAGCTCTACGAACCACGGAATGCCACCCCTATATAATATAGTCAGAACATCGCCACCCACCATCGCCGATGGATCCCGACCATCGCCGGGATGACGGAGGTTAATGTCCGCTCTCACGACGGCGACACCCGGGGCGTTAGCGTGGTTACGCATCGGGTCCTAGTCGGCCTGACGACGCAAAAAGGCCGGAATATCCAGATAATCGAGATTTCCGTTACCCACTCGGGCTGACTTTTCCTGGATCACGGACTCCGCCGCTACCGCACCCTCGGCGGCCTCACGACCCGGCGCAATATCACCACCCACCACCCGATGCTGAACCAAATGTACAGGAGGGTCCTGGCGCTGGACATTCTGCCCGCCCAACCCGGTCGCGACCACGGTGACCCGCATCTTGTCCTTCATGTCCTGATCGATCACGGTACCGACAACCACCGTCGCTTCATCCGAGGCAAAACTCTTTACCGTATTACCGACCTCTTCGAACTCGCCGATGGCCATATCCATACCCGCAGTGATGTTCACCAAAATACCCCGCGCGCCGGCCAAATTGACGTCTTCCAACAAGGGGCTGGAAATCGCATGCTCTGCGGCCTCCTGCGCACGATCCGGACCCGATGCGATTCCGGTTCCCATCATCGCCATACCCATCTCCGACATCACCGTACGCACATCGGCGAAATCAACATTGATGAGGCCCGGTCGGGTAATCAACTCGGCGATACCCTGCACCGCGCCCAACAATACATCGTTGGCCGCCGCAAACGCGTCGAGCAAGGCCGTGTCCTTACCCAACACGGACAACAGTTTTTGATTGGGAATCGTAATCAGGGAATCAACATATTGCGCCAACTCCTGAATACCACGATCCGCGATCATCAGACGCTTGTTGCCTTCAAATGGAAATGGCTTGGTTACCACGGCGACCGTCAAAATTCCCATTTCGCGTGCGACCTCGGCAACCACCGGGGCCGCACCGGTGCCGGTACCACCACCCATTCCGGCGGTAATGAACAACATGTCTGCGCCTTCGATCGCCTCTTGAATGCGATCACGATCTTCGAGTGCGGCATCTCGCCCTATTTGGGGGTTGGCACCTGCACCTAGCCCCTTGGTCACATTGGGACCCAACTGTAAACACGTTCCCACAGAGCTATTTTTTAGCGCCTGCGCATCGGTATTTGCACACAGATAGTCAACGCCTTCAATATCGGCTTTGAACATGTGCTCCAACGCATTACCCCCACCGCCACCAACACCCATTACCTTGATGACAGCATTCTGACTATATGCATCCATTAATTCGAACATGGCTTTTTCTCCTTACTTGAGTGATTAACGGCTTTCCCCTCAACAATCAGCGATCCGTCTTCGCGAGCCATCACACCTGACGTAAAGGCGGACGGCTGATGGTTGAAATCGAAAACCAAATAAAACATCGTCTAAAAATTCCCCTGGAACCAGGTCCTGACACGTCCAAACACCGCCCCTATACCGGCTGATGACGCATACTCGAACTGACGTGCGCTGCGGGTCTGGTGACCAAACAGCAACAATCCAACACTGGTGGCATAAATTGGATTACTCACCACATCGGACAAACCGGTAACGCCATCGGGGAGCCCCAAACGTACCGGCATATGAAAAATCTCCTCGGCCAATTCAATCAGGCCTTCCATCTTTGAACCGCCACCGGTCAACACCACACCGGCCGCAACCAAATCTTCAAAACCGCTGCGTCGCAACTCCGCCTGAATCAGCGCCAACAACTCGTCGTAGCGTGGCTCCACCACTTCGGCCAATGTCTGCCTCGCCAACCGACGCGGGGGGCGATCACCAATACCGGGAACCTCGATCGACTCATCCGCACGCGCCAGATTGGCGGTGGCGCAGGCATAACGTATCTTGATGTCTTCCGCATTTGGCGTAGGGGTTCGCAACGCAACGGCGATGTCATTAGTGACCTGATCACCGGCAATCGGAATAACGGCGGTATGACGAATCGATCCGTCTGTAAACACCACGATGTCTGCCGTGCCGCCGCCAATGTCGACCAGACAAACACCCAAGTCGCGCTCATCATCGGTTAGCACCGAATAGCTCGACGCGAGTTGTTCAAGAATAATATCGTCCACTTCCAGACCGCAGCGGCGCACACACTTGATGATGTTTTGCGCCGCACTGACCGCACCCGAAACCAGATGCACTTTGGTCTCAAGTCGGACACCGAACATACCAACGGGTTCGCGAATGCCGTCCTGTTCATCAATGATGAACTCCTGTGGCAGGATATGCAGAATCTTTTGGTCTGCCGGTATCGCCACGGCACGCGCAGCATCGATCACTCGATCAACGTCGCCGCTACTGACTTCCTTGTCACGAATCGCAACAATGCCGTGCGAATTCATGCTGCGAATATGACTGCCCGCAATACCGGCGTACACCGACTGCACCTGGCAACCCGCCATCAACTCCGCCTCTTCGACGGCACGCTGAATGGAATGCACCGTCGATTCGATATTGACGACCACACCCTTTTTCATGCCATGCGATGGACACGACCCGATACCCACCACTTCGATACTGTCATCGGGACCGATCTCTGCCACCACGGCAACGACCTTCGAGGTACCGATATCCAGACTCACTATCATATTTTTTTCACTTTTCTTTGACATAGCACTCTTCCAACATCCCGGATCTACACTGAGATCTCTGTTTCTGCCCCCGCTTCACGCCACGCAATCGCGAAACCATTGACGTAACGCAAATCCACTTTCGCTATCCGCGCCCTTTGTGACTCATTCAAATACGGTAATGAAGCAATAAAACGACGAATGCGTGACGGCATATCCCTGCGTCCAACGCGAATCAATACATCATGTTCGAGCCTCATCTCCCAAGCCCCGCGCCGATCCATCGACAAGGTGTTCAACCTCAGTTCACTGTCCGCCAACTGCGCGCGCCACTGTACAAAGCGCTCAACCATTTCGGCTGCGCGACCCTGCACGCCGACCAAACGCGGCAGGTCTTCGGGGAAACTGGCCACGTCGGGTCGAAATACCTTGCCGCGCAGACTCACTAGCGCGTCCTGGTTCCAGTACGCAAGCACTTGATGCTCCGAGATGGTAATTTTCAGCGTCGATGGCCACACCCGTCGCACCTTGGCCTTACTGATCCAAGGCAGTTGCTCGACAGCAACTCGCACTGAATGCATGTCGATGGTAAAAAACCCACTGCTCACCCAAGGCTCAATAGCCGCCTGCAGTCGCGCCTCATCCTGATGGCGAAAATCACCCTCAATCTCAACCACCTCGACCGGCAATACATCGGGTTGCCGAACATAGGCCATCAGCACCACCATCATCACGAGCAAACCGCCCAGCGAACCCAATGACACGACCCAACGCCGTGAGCTAAAACCCCGCTTCATCGGTGACATACTCATTGCGCGGTCTCCAGAATCCGCCACACCAGTTCATCAAACTCGATGCCCGCCGCGCGCGCCGCCATCGGCACAAGACTGTGATCGGTCATACCCGGCACCGTGTTGATTTCGATTAACCAGGCCTTGTTGTCACCATCGACCATCAAATCGACGCGCCCCCAACCACTCGCGCCCACCTCTTGATAGGCCTTTAACGACAATGTCGCCAACGCAGTTTCGGCGTCGGCATCGAGACCGCAAGGACAGCGATACTCAGTGGCATCGGACTGATACTTGGCCTCGAAATCATAAAATTCGTTTGGTGTTTGCAATCGGATCGCGGGCAATACATCACTCTGCAATACCGCAACGGTGTACTCGGTGCCACTGATCCATTGTTCGGCGAATACAGTTTCGTCATACTTGGCAGCATCTTTCCAGGCTTGGTGTAATTCCTCGACCGAGGAGGCACTGGCCATGCCAATACTCGACCCCTCGCTCACCGGCTTAACCATGACCCTACCGTTCAATTCATCCAGTACCGCTTGCAAATCAATGCCCGGTTCGAGCACCACACAGGCCGGCGTTGCCAATCCCGCCCCTTGCCATACGCGCTTGCAAACCAGCTTGTGCATCGCGACCGCAGACCCGAGTACATTGCTACCGGTATACGGTAAACCCAGCGTCTCCAGCGCACCTTGAATGGTGCCGTCTTCACCACCGCGTCCATGCAGGACAATAAAGGCGCGATCAAAATTTCCATTTTCAAGCGTTGACACAATTGACGCATCCACATCAACTGAATGCGCATCAACTTCACGTCGGCACAGGGCCTCGTACACGGCCGTGCCGCTCACGAGTGAAATATCCCGCTCCGCCGACAGCCCTCCCATCAGTACCGCAACCCGGCCAAAGTCTTGTGCTTGCTGTACGTGGCTCATCGCGTTAACCCGCCTTTCCAACCACGTGTACTTCGGGTATTAAATCGATGCCGCTACTGACAAATACTCGATCACGAACTCGATCTATCAGCCGTTCGATGTCGTCTGCACTGGCATCACTGTCATTTAGAATAAAGTTGGCGTGTTTGTCAGAAACACAGGCACCGCCAATGCGCAGACCTTTCAGACCCGCCGCCTCAATCAGTCGTGCCGCATGGTCACCCTTGGGATTACGAAATACTGAGCCACAACTGGGTTTATTGGTCGGCTGGGTATCTGAACGCTTGCGCAACAAGTCACGGATCTGTTGCTGCAACTCATCGGGATTGCCCTGAGTAAATCCAAACGTCGCCGCCACAAACCATTCGTCATAGCGTCCATTCACCTGGCGATAAGCAATCTCGTAATCCGACACCTCACGCACATGAATGTCGCCACGACGATCCACGGTTTCAACGGTTTCGACACTGGCCCAGGTTTCGCCACCAAAGGCCCCCGCGTTCATTGCCAATGCACCACCAATCAAGCCTGGAATTCCGGCCAGAAACTGACAGCCAACATAGCCATTGCGAGAGCTAACACGCGCGACCTTGGCGCAGGTAGCGCCCGCCTCGGCATAGATGCGCTCACCGTCCAGTTCAATAATTGAATCAAGCCGTCCCTGCAAGGCAATTACCGTGGCGTCCAGACCGCCATCACGCACCAAAAGGTTACTGCCCAAACCCAGCCAGAACAGCGGTTCATCGGCCGGCAAGGTCGCAAGAAAAATCGCGAGATCATCACGATCAGCCGGTTGGTAGTAACGGCGAGCAACCCCACCCACCCGCAGACTGGTATGACGCGACATGGGCTCGTCATACCGCATCTCACCACGCAGGGTCGTTGTCTCGGACATCGCCATCATTGCGGCACCCCTCTCGACAACTGCTCTGGCAACGCAGCGGATACCGCACCGATACTGCCTGCACCCAAGGTCAACAACACATCGCCATCGTGAAGCACGCTTGGCAACACGCGCGACAGATCTTCAATCTTCTCAACAAAAACGGGTTCAACCTCACCGCGCGAGCGAACCGCCCGGCACAAGGCTCGACCATCCGCACCTGCAATAATCGCTTCACCGGCGGCATAGACGTCCGACAACAGCAATACATCGGCCAGCGATAGCGCCTCAACAAAATCCTCAAACAAATCCCGGGTGCGCGAGTAGCGATGTGGCTGGAACGCGACCACCAGACGCCGATCAGGCCACCCCGATCGCACTGCGTCTACCGTCGCCTCGATCTCACTCGGGTGGTGACCATAGTCATCAATCATCAACACCGAACCGGCTTCGGTCTGTAGCTCACCGCACATCTGGAAACGTCTGGCAATACCCTGAAATTGTTCAAGGCCGGTCAATATGGAATCGTCATCAACCCCAAGTTCATGCGCGACCGCAATCGCCGCCAACGCATTAAGCGCATTGTGGCGCCCAGGGATGGCGAGTTTAACGTTAAGCCAATCTTCACAGCCGGGACGAGAGACCGTGAAACGGGTTTCGTCGCCATACTGATTCAAGTCGGAACCGCGAATATCTGCGTCTGCCGAAAAACCATAAGTGACAATGGGGCGGGTGACACGCGGCAATAATTCCTTAACGTGTTCATCATCAACACACATGATCGCCTTGCCATAAAACGGCAGGTGATGCAGAAACTCTCCGAATGTATCCATCAATCGACCGAAGTCACCGCCATAGGTGTCCATGTGGTCGGCATCGATATTGGTCACCACTGCAAGCATCGGCTGCAAATACAAAAACGATGCATCACTCTCATCCGCCTCGGCAACCAAATAACCCCCGGCACCCAGTCGCGCATTGGTTCCCGCGCTGTTAAGGCGCCCACCGATCACGAAGGTTGGATCCAGCCCACCCTCACCCAACAGACTGGCCACCAGGCTGGTCGTCGTGGTCTTGCCATGCGTGCCTGCTATCGCGATGCCAAAACGAAATCGCATCAGTTCGGCAAGCATCTCCGCTCTGGGTATAACCGGAATTCTCTGCGCTCTGGCCGCGACAATTTCGGGGTTTACTTCATCAATTGCGCTCGATACCACCACCACATCGACGCCTGTGACATGCTCACCATCGTGCCCAATCCGGATGCTCGCACCCAGTTCGGCCAAGCGTCGCGTGGTTGCCCCTTCGAGCAAATCAGAACCACTAACCTGATAGCCGAGATTGATCAATACCTCCGCAATACCCGCCATACCGACGCCACCAATGCCGATCATGTGGATCCGTCCAATGTGACTCATCGGATTGGCGGCTCGCCGATCCTGCTTCTTGCGGTGTTCGGTGTTGCTCATGGGCATGCCTCCGAATCAGCCAATTCGAGACACACATCGGCTACCTGACGCGCCGCATCGGGTTGTGCCAGACCGCGAGCCGCTTCCGCCATTTGCATCGTGCGACCATCACGCTGCAACAACGGTGACATGATCTGTAACAATCGCTCGACCCCGAGTTCATGTTCCTGCACCACCACTGCCGCGCCGGCATCCGCAAGAAATGCCGCATTGTGAGTTTGATGATCATCCACCGCGTGCGGATAGGGAATCAGCACCGCGCCGACACCCGCAACCGCAAGCTCGGCAATGGTGAGTGCACCGGCACGACAAATAACCAGATCTGCCCACGCGTAGGCCGCATCCATGTCCGTGATAAAGGCCTCGACCTGCGCTTCGATATTTAGAGATGCATAGGCTTGCACCGTAACGTCGTGATGACGTTGCCCACATTGATGACGCACTTGTAGTACCTGATCACCGCCGAGAGCACGCACCATTTTAGGCAGAGTCTGGTTCAGGCTGGCCGCGCCTTGGCTGCCACCCAGCACCAGCAAACGAAATCGGTCGCTGCGTTGCGCAAAGCGATCTGCCGGTTGCGCCAATGCTCGAATACTTTTACGTACCGGGTTGCCGGTCACCGCCGCGTTGTTACCGAGGCTATCCGGAAAGGCTTGCAGCACACGGGTTGCCACCCTCGCCAACAATCGGTTGGTCATGCCGGCTACCGCATTCTGTTCGTGAATCACCAGCGGTACGCCCATCAAACGACCGACTAAGCCACCCGGACCCGAGGCAAAACCACCCATACCAAGCAACACCGCCGGGCGTTGTCGACGCATCACCGCCGCGGCTTGCCACATCGCGCGCAACAGTCGAAAAGGTGAAGCTAAACGTCGTAGCAAGCCGCCTCCACGCACACCACGCACCGATATCCACTCGATCGGATAGCCGGCCTTCGGCACAAGATCGGCTTCCATACCCGTAGGCGTACCCATCCACACGATGTCATGGCCGCGTTCGCGCAGATCATCCGCCACCGCGAGTGCCGGAAAAATATGTCCGCCGGTTCCGCCTGCCATGATCATCACGCGCGTACCCATCGTTGGCGCTCCAGTGCATCTGACCCCAGCGCCTGACGCGCCTCGAAAGCCGCCCGCAGCAACAACGCGATGGCAGCACAGGAAACCAACAAACTGCTGCCGCCGTAACTCATCAGCGGCAAGGTCAAGCCCTTGGTCGGCAACAACCCCATGTTCACACCAATATTGACGAAGGCCTGGATACCCAACACCAGTCCCAGACCGTAACTAAGGTTCGCGGTAAACCGCAGGCCTGCCATCTGCGCCATCCGGGCGATCGCAAAGGCTCGCCAGACCAATAATGTGAACAGCAGAATCACGGTCAGCGTGGCGAACAAACCACCTTCTTCGGCAATCACTGCGAAAATAAAGTCGGTATGCGCCTCGGGCAGATAAGACAGCTTTTGCACGCTACCCCCAAGCCCAACACCCAACCAGTCACCTCGACCAAATGCGATCAGTGATTGGGTCAGCA